>NZ_CAXAOQ010000001.1:0-316484 GCF_963970575.1 Pseudomonas sp. EA_65y_Pfl2_P74 | reverse complement strand
AAGTCGGCGTGAGGAGCGAATCCGTTGGAAATAGCCGTAGAGATAGAGTTTTAGCTGATCGGCAGGATCATAAGAGGGGCGCCCGGTGCCTTTGGGCAACGCTTTGTCAAAGCCCAGTTGCACCAGATCCAGCTTGGCGACGTAGAGGTCGATCACACGAACGAGGTGATCCTCGGGGATCAGTTCCTCCAGCGAGGCCGGGAACACGCTGGTCTGGCTGCGGGACTCTCCTTGGATGTAGGCCATAACGAAAAATGCTCCGTATCTTTCGATACGGAGCATTTTCTTTGAGTGCCGCACAGATTGCTAGGTTTTCACACAGTCTGAATTGGCGCCCTTTTGTTTTACCGGGAGCCATTTCACAACCAATTGACGTAGAACAAAAAGCTCTGAACCTAGGACCATCCATTCCAAAACTCTCTATTAACCTGTCACTTATGACAGGTGGCACGAAAAGTAAATCCTTATAAATTGATTAAGCAAAAAAAACCTTCAAAAAGGCGTTTTTTTACTTGTGGCATTTAAAAACCAACAACTATCAAAAGGAAACAAACAATGTCTGACTATCAATGGATAAACTCAAGAGACGAACTTGAAGAAAAACTTTTAGACATGATGTCCGCTGCAACCGAAGATGCTAAAAGCGCTGAAAAAACCTGGACCGAAAAAGTTGAGTACACTGAAGAAGTTAGTGCGTTTCTGACGATAAACGTAATTGCCGAGGGATCATCAACCACAATGTCCCTCAATGATTTCGTTGATAACCTTCACAATGAAATAAATTTCTACGAGGGTGGCAAATACGAAAACAAAGTTAAAGAAACTTTAAAAGGAAAAACAATGTATTGCAAGATAATTATTGAGGCAGCTCATCCTGCCTATAAAGAGCCCGGTTACTGATCTGGCATGCAAAAAGTCACCGGTTTATCTCTGTAATGGAATACCGGTGACTTCAGACGTGAATTCCTCGCAGAAGTTATTATTCAGCCTCAAACTTAACCAAAGTAAAACCCGAGCGAATACCTGACCTGTGACAACATTAACCCCATACTGACAACATATCGCTCTCCTTTATTAGATCGCGACGCTCCCGCTTCCTGCTTCGGCTTTACACCACACTGTTTTAGCTTTTTGGTAGCGCTCACCTGCGCGCCTCCTTTCCATAAGGCTGCTCGTATTTCCTTGAACGCCTAAACAACATTGCCTGCCAGCCAACTACACTTGCTCAAGCAGGTAGCCCCAAACAGCCTGCCGGAATGGCGAGTCCAATTTGTCGAGCACTCGCGGTTCTCTTTCACCGTCAAGGAGATGACCATGCAAGTGAAAGCCCTGATCGCCGCTGCGCTTTTCGCGCTACTGCCCAGCGCCAGCCACGCCACCAATCTGATGTACATGCCCTTCGAAACCGTGCTGTCGGACGCGGTTCGCGCCGGACGGCTGGATGGCAGCGTGAAGTTCTATCTGCTCGGCAATGGGCCGCAGGGGACTCAGCAGTTGTTGCGCAGCGGAGTAGTCAGTGATTTGAAGACCAACGGATTCAACAAGAGTGATCACGATTCCTGCGAGTGGGTGTTGCAGTCGAATCTGATCAAGCTGCAGGCCGATGCCAAACGGGTCGGGGCGAATGCGGTGGTCAATATCGTCAGTTATTACGACCGGCATGTGCGCAAGGATTTGAATACCTACGAGTGCCGGGCGGGGATTTTTGTCACGCGGGTAGCGTTGAAGGGGGATCTGGTGCGGTTGCCATAAAACAGGTGGCGCTGGTGCGTAGGCCTTCGCGAACAAGCCCGCCCCACTCTGGAATGCGGCCCACTGTGGGAGCGGGCTTGCTCGCGAAGAGGCCCGCAACCATCACCCAATTGAAGGCTCGACCTTGCGCGTGAGCAAATCTACGAACGCCTTGGCCATCGGCGATTTCTGATCCTTGCGCTGCACCAGCCACACCGCTGAAACCGCTTCAGGATCCAGCAGCGGCCGGTAGACCACGCCGTCGATGCGCATCCGCTGGTAGGACGCAGGCAATACCGAGACGCCCAACCCCGCCGCGACCAGTCCGATAATGGTCATCGCCTCGCCGGCCTCTTGGGCGAAGTGTGGGCTGAACCCGGCATCGCGGGCCAGGCTGAGCAGTTGTGCGTAGAGACCGCTGCCATAGCTGCGCGGGAAGAACACGAAGGGTTCCAGCGCCAGTGCCGAGAGGAACAGGCCTTCCTCGCTGCCTTGGACCAACGGATGCTTGGCACTGAGCACCGCCACCAGCGGTTCGCGCATCAACTCGACTACGCTCAACGAATCCGGCAACCCCAGCGGGCGCATGATGCCGACCTCGATCGACTCATCGACCAGCGCCTCAGCCACTTGGGTACTGCTCATCTCCCGCAGGTTCAGGTGCACCGCCGGAAAACGCTGGCGAAAGGAAAAGATCGCCTGCGGAATAGTCGAGTTGAACGGCGCCGACGAGGTGAAACCAATCTTCAACTCGCCCAATTCACCGAGTTGCGCACGCCGGGCAACATCCGCCGCTTTATCAACCTGCGCCAGCACCAACCGCGCCTCCTCCAGAAACAACCGCCCGGCCTCACTCAGCTCAACCCGACGATTGGTGCGCTCGAACAGTCGCGCGCCGACCTCTTGCTCCAGCGCCTGAATCTGCTGGCTCAGCGGCGGCTGGGAGATGCCCAACGCCTGTGCGGCACGGCCGAAGTGCAGTTCTTCGGCGACGGCGATGAAGTAGCGCAGATGACGCAATTCCATGGAAACCCCATTAGGTCGTTAAAGCTATCAAACAGGTCGAACAATATATTGGATAGAAACATTAGCCAGCTATATGATTTTTTCATTGCCTGCCTGGCCGTGCCCTTCGAGGTCTGATGTGAAAACCGCCGCTGCCCCTCTTGCCCATGAAGTCCCGCCCACAGCGGCGGACGATGTCGTCGCCGAGCTGCAAGAGATCTACATCGAAAAAGGCACGCAGATGTTCATGCGCACGGTGCTCGCGCTGTTCAGCGGCGGCTTCGCGACCTTCGCCCTGCTGTATTGCGTACAGCCGATGATGCCGCTGCTGTCCCACGAATACGGGATCAACGCGGCGCAGAGCAGCCTGATTCTGTCAGTGTCCACGGGTATGCTCGCCATCGGCCTGCTGATTACCGGGCCGATTTCCGATCGGGTCGGGCGTAAACCGGTGATGGTCACCGCGCTGTTCGCGGCGGCGTTGTGCACCATCGCCAGTTCAATGATGCCGAGCTGGCAGGGGGTGCTGATCATGCGCGCACTGATCGGGTTGTCATTGAGCGGTCTGGCGGCGGTGGCGATGACCTATCTGAGTGAAGAAATTCATCCGCAGCACATCGGCCTTGCCATGGGTTTGTACATCGGCGGCAACGCAATTGGCGGGATGAGCGGACGGTTGATCACCGGGGTGCTGATCGACTTCGTCAGTTGGCACACGGCGATGCTGGTGATTGGCGGCCTGGCGCTGGTCGCGGCAGCGGTGTTCTGGAAAATCCTGCCGGAGTCGCGCAACTTTCGTTCGCGCTCGCTACACCCGCGCAGCCTGCTCGACGGCTTCACCATGCATTTTCGCGACGCCGGTTTGCCGCTGCTGTTCCTTGAAGCCTTTTTGCTGATGGGCGCGTTCGTCACGCTGTTCAACTACATCGGCTATCGCTTGCTGGCTGCGCCGTACAATCTTGATCAGGTGTTTGTCGGCTTGCTGTCGGTGGTGTACCTGTCGGGTATCTACAGCTCGGCGAAGATCGGTTCACTGGCGGACAAACTGGGCCGACGCAAAGTGTTGTGGGCGACGATTGCGCTAATGTTTGCAGGTTTGGCGCTGACGATGTTCCCCCCTGTGCCGCTGATCATCATCGGCATGCTGATCTTCACCTTTGGCTTCTTTGGGGCGCACTCGGTGGCGAGTAGCTGGATCGGGCGGCGGGCGACCAGAGCCAAAGGACAGGCGTCTTCGCTTTACCTGTTTAGCTATTACGCCGGATCAAGCATTGCCGGCACGGCAGGCGGGGTGTTCTGGCACTTGGGCGGGTGGAACGGGATTGGTTTGTTTATCGGCGCGCTGTTGCTGGTGGCGCTGTTGGTGGCGTTGAAGCTGGCGAAGTTGCCGCCGTTGGGCGGCGTCAACGCCTGACAAAAATCCTCTCCCACAGTTGGTCTGTTTTCGGCTCCAGATCGTGGAAACAAAAACGCCCGGCATTTGCCGGGCGTTTTGCTTTGCTGAACTTAGAGCTGGGCGTCGATCACTCGTGATACTGCGCCGACAGCTCATGCACCGCGCGCAGGAACGCGCCCGCGTGCTCCGGATCGACCTCAGGGGTGATGCCGTGGCCGAGGTTGAACACGTGGCCGCTGCCCTTGCCGTAGCTGGCCAGAATGCGCCCGACTTCGGTGCGGATCGCTTGCGGTTTTGCATAAAGCACGGTCGGGTCCATGTTGCCTTGCAGCGCGACTTTGTCGCCGACACGGGCGCGGGCGTTGCCGATGTCGCAGGTCCAGTCCAGACCCAGTGCGTCGGCGCCAGCGTCAGCGATGCTTTCCAGCCACAGGCCGCCGTTTTTGGTGAACAGGATCACCGGCACTTTGCGACCGTCGTGCTCGCGGATCAGGCCGCTGACGATTTTCTTCATGTAGGCCAGCGAGAACTCCTGATACGCCGCCGCCGACAGATTGCCGCCCCAGGTATCGAAGATCTGCACCGCTTGCGCACCGGCCATGATCTGGCCGTTGAGGTAGGAGGTCACCGACTGCGCGAGTTTATCCAGCAGCAGGTGCATGGCTTGCGGATTGTCGTAGAGCATCGCTTTGGTCTTGCGGAAGTCTTTCGACGAGCCGCCTTCGACCATGTATGTGGCCAGCGTCCAAGGGCTGCCGGAGAAGCCGATCAGCGGAACGCGACCGTTGAGCTCGCGACGGATGGTGCTGACCGCATCCATCACGTAACCAAGGTCTTTGTGCGGATCAGGGATCGGCAGGGCTTCGATGTCGGCCAGGGTGCTGACGACTTTCTTGAAGCGCGGGCCTTCACCGGTCTCGAAGTACAGGCCCTGGCCCATGGCATCGGGGATGGTGAGGATGTCGGAAAACAGGATCGCCGCGTCCAGTTGCGGGTAGCGGTCGAGCGGTTGCATCGTGACTTCGCAGGCGAATTCCGGATTCATGCACAGGCTCATGAAGTCACCGGCGTGGGCACGGCTGGCGCGGTATTCCGGCAGGTAGCGACCGGCCTGACGCATCATCCACACCGGGGTGACGTCAACGGGTTGCTTGAGCAGGGCGCGCAGGAAACGGTCGTTCTTCAGGGCAGTCATGTCGGCATCCGGAAAAAAAGTGCGGGCATTTTCTCAGAGCGCGACGCAAAAGGCACGGATGCAGGTCAGCCTTTTGTCTATCGGGTCAATTTGTCGCGGTTGAAACCGGCTTTTTGCAACACCACGAAACAACTGTGGGAGCGGGCTTGCTCGCGAAGAGGCCGGCACACTCAACAGAGATGTTGACTGACAGACCGCTTTCGCGAGCAAGCCCGCTCCCACATTTAATCGCATTTCAAGTCTGGTTAAACACCAAGGTAATCGAGGATACCTTCGGCGGCATTACGGCCTTCGAAGATCGCCGTCACCACCAGATCCGAACCGCGCACCATGTCGCCACCCGCAAAGATCTTCGGGTTGCTGGTCTGGTGCTTGTACTGACCTTGCTCGGGCGCAACTACGCGGCCCTGGCTGTCCGTCTGGATTTCGAACTGTTCGAACCACGGCGCCGGGCTCGGACGGAAACCGAAGGCGATGACCACGGCGTCGGCCGGGATGATCTCTTCGGAGCCCGGGATCGGCTCGGGGCTGCGGCGGCCACGGGCGTCCGGTTCGCCGAGACGGGTCTCGACCACCTTCACGCCTTCGACCTTGTCTTCACCGACGATGGCGATCGGCTGGCGGTTATAGAGGAATTTCACGCCCTCTTCCTTGGCGTTCTTCACCTCTTTGCGCGAGCCGGGCATGTTCGCTTCGTCACGACGATAGGCGCAGGTCACCGACTTGGCGCCCTGACGAATCGACGTGCGGTTGCAGTCCATCGCCGTGTCGCCGCCGCCGAGCACCACAACCTTCTTGCCTTTCATGTCAACGAAATCTTCCGGCGACTTTTCAAAGCCCAGGTTGCGGTTGACGTTGGCGATCAGGAAGTCCAGCGCGTCGTAGACGCCCGGCAGATCCTCACCGGCAAAACCGCCCTTCATGTAGGTGTAGGTGCCCATGCCCATGAACACGGCATCGTATTCGGCGAGCAGTTGTTCCATGGTCACGTCTTTGCCGACCTCGGTGTTGAGGCGGAACTCGATGCCCATGCCGGTGAAGACTTCGCGACGATTGCTCAGCACGGTCTTTTCCAGCTTGAACTCGGGGATACCGAAGGTCAGCAGACCACCGATTTCCGGGTTCTTGTCGAACACCACCGGGGTCACACCGCCACGCACCAGCACGTCGGCACAGCCCAGACCTGCCGGGCCTGCGCCGATGATCGCGACACGCTTGCCGGTCGGTTTGACCTTGGACATGTCCGGGCGCCAGCCCATGGCGAACGCGGTGTCGGTGATGTACTTCTCGACCGAACCGATGGTCACCGCGCCAAAACCGTCGTTGAGGGTGCAGGCACCCTCGCACAGACGATCCTGCGGGCACACCCGGCCGCACACTTCCGGCAGGGTGTTGGTCTGGTGCGACAGCTCGGCGGCCTGAAGGATGTTGCCTTCGGCCACCAATTTGAGCCAGTTGGGAATGAAGTTGTGCACCGGGCACTTCCATTCGCAATACGGGTTGCCGCAACCCAGGCAGCGGTGGGCCTGATCGGCCGACTGCTGGGGTTTGAACGGTTCGTAGATCTCGACGAACTCTTTCTTGCGTTGACGCAACAGTTTCTTCTTCGGATCTTTGCGCCCGACATCGATGAACTGGAAGTCGTTATTCAGACGTTCAGCCATTGTTAAAACCTCATCAAACTCTTCAGGCGCATATCACTGCGGGTTGGCACGAGTGCTGGAAAGCAACGATTTCAGGTTGGCGGCCTTCGGCTTGACCAGCCAGAAACGGCGCAAGTAGTCATCGAGGTTCTCGGCGAGTTCACGCCCCCACTCGCTGTCGGTTTCGGCGACGTACTCGTTCAGCACGTTTTGCAGATGGCTGCGATAGGCCTCCATCGCCTCGCCGCTGATCCGCTGGATTTCCACCAGTTCGTGGTTGACCCGGTCAACGAAAGAGTTGTCCTGATCAAGCACGTAGGCGAAACCACCGGTCATGCCAGAACCGAAGTTGTAACCGGTTTTGCCCAAGACGCAGACGAAACCACCGGTCATGTACTCGCAGCAGTGATCGCCAGTGCCTTCCACAACCGTGTGGGCACCTGAGTTACGCACGGCGAAACGCTCACCTGCGGTGCCAGCGGCGAACAGCTTGCCGCCCGTGGCGCCGTACAGGCAGGTGTTGCCGATGATGGCGCTGTTCTGAGTCTGATAGACGCTGCCCTTCGGCGGCACGATGACCAGTTTGCCGCCGGTCATGCCTTTGCCGACGTAGTCGTTGGCATCGCCTTGCAGGTACATGTTCAGACCGCCGGCGTTCCACACGCCGAAGCTCTGACCCGCCGTCCCTTTGAAACGGAAGGTGATCGGCGCCTTGGCCATGCCCTGGTTGCCGTGCTTGCGCGCGATTTCACCGGAGATCCGCGCGCCGATCGAACGGTCGCAGTTGCAGATGTCCAGGTCGAATTCGGCGCCGCTCATGTCATTGATCGCCGACGACGCCATCTCGACCATTTTTTCGGCCAGCAGGCCTTGGTCGAATGGCGGATTGCGCTCAACGCCGCAGAACTGAGGTTTATCCGCCGGGATGTGATCGCTGCCCAGCAGCGGGGTCAGATCCAGGTGGTGTTGCTTGGCGGTCTGGCCTTCGAGTATTTCCAGCAGATCGGTGCGGCCGATCAGCTCTTCGAGGGAACGCACGCCGAGCTTGGCCAGCCACTCACGGGTTTCTTCGGCGACGTAGGTGAAGAAATTCACCACCATGTCGACGGTGCCGATGTAGTGATCCTTGCGCAGCTTCTCGTTCTGCGTCGCGACGCCGGTGGCGCAGTTGTTCAGGTGGCAGATGCGCAGGTATTTGCAGCCCAGCGCGATCATCGGCGCAGTACCGAAGCCGAAGCTTTCGGCGCCGAGGATGGCAGCCTTGATGACGTCGAGGCCGGTTTTCAGGCCACCGTCGGTCTGCACCCGGACTTTGCCGCGCAGGTCGTTGCCGCGCAGGGTCTGGTGGGTTTCAGCCAGGCCGAGTTCCCACGGTGCGCCAGCGTATTTGATCGAGGTCAGCGGCGAAGCACCGGTGCCACCGTCGTAGCCGGAGATGGTGATCAAGTCCGCATAGGCCTTGGCCACACCGGCAGCGATGGTGCCGACGCCCGCTTCGGCGACGAGTTTCACCGAAACCAGCGCCTTCGGGTTGACCTGCTTGAGGTCAAAAATCAGCTGCGACAAGTCTTCGATCGAATAAATGTCGTGGTGCGGCGGTGGCGAAATCAGCGTTACGCCCGGCACTGCATAGCGCAGCTTGGCGATCAGCCCGTTCACTTTACCGCCCGGCAGTTGCCCGCCCTCGCCCGGCTTGGCGCCTTGGGCGACCTTGATCTGCAGCACTTCGGCGTTGACCAGGTATTCCGGCGTCACGCCGAAACGTCCAGTGGCGACCTGCTTGATTTTCGAACTCTTGATGGTGCCGTAACGCGCCGGGTCTTCGCCGCCTTCGCCGGAGTTGGAACGCGCGCCGAGGCGGTTCATGGCTTCGGCCAGGGCTTCGTGAGCTTCCGGCGACAGGGCGCCCAGCGAGATACCGGCAGAGTCGAAGCGCTTGAGCACCGATTCCAGCGGTTCGATTTCACTGATGTCCAGCGGCGTGTCGAGGGTCTTGACCTTGAACAGGTCGCGAATCATCGACACCGGACGGTTGTCCACCAGCGAGGTGTATTCCTTGAACTTGGCGTAGTCGCCCTGCTGCACGGCGGCTTGCAGGGTGTTGACCACGTCCGGGTTGTAGGCGTGATATTCGCCACCGTGGACGAACTTCAGCAGGCCGCCCTGCTGGATCGGCTTGCGCGGGCTCCAGGCTTCGGTGGCCAGTGCCTTTTGCTCGGCTTCGATGTCGACGAAACGTGCGCCCTTGATGCGGCTCGGCACGCCACGGAAGCTCAGCTCGCACACTTCTTCGGCCAGGCCGATGGCTTCGAACAACTGCGCACCGCGGTACGAAGCGATGGTCGAGATGCCCATCTTCGACAGGATCTTGAGCAGACCTTTGGTGATGCCTTTGCGGTAGTTCTTGAACACCTCGTAGAGGTCGCCCAGTACTTCACCGGTGCGGATCAGGTCGCCCAGCACTTCGTAGGCAAGGAACGGATAGACCGCCGAAGCGCCGAAGCCGATCAGCACGGCGAAGTGATGCGGATCGCGTGCAGTGGCGGTTTCAACCAGGATGTTGGAGTCGCAGCGCAGGCCTTTTTCGGTCAGGCGGTGGTGTACCGCACCGGTGGCCAGCGAGGCGTGAATCGGCAGTTTGCCCGGCGCGATATGGCGGTCGCTCAGGACGATCTGGGTACGACCGGCGCGCGCGGCTTCTTCAGCCTGATCGGCCACATTGCGGATGGCCGCTTCGAGGCCAACGCTTTCGTCGTAGTTGAGGTCGATGATCTGCCGCTCAAAGCCCGGGCGGTCGAGATTCATCAACGAGCGCCACTTGGCCGGGGAAATCACCGGCGAGCTGAGGATCACACGCGAGGCGTGTTCCGGCGACTCCTGGAAGATGTTGCGCTCGGCACCGAGGCAGATTTCCAGCGACATCACGATGGCTTCACGCAGCGGGTCGATCGGCGGGTTGGTGACCTGCGCGAACTGCTGGCGGAAATAGTCGTACGGCGTGCGCACGCGCTGGGACAGCACGGCCATCGGCGTATCGTCGCCCATCGAGCCCACGGCTTCGTAGCCTTGTTCGCCAAGCGGACGCAGGACCTGATCGCGCTCCTCGAACGTGACCTGATACATCTTCATGTATTGCTTGAGCTGATCGACGTCGTAGAAAGCCGAACCGTGATCGTTGTCTTCCATGGTCGCCTGAATGCGCAGGGCATTCTTGCGCAGCCATTGCTTGTACGGATGACGGGATTTCAAGCGGTTGTCGATCGCATCGGTGTCGAGGATCTGCCCGGTTTCAGTGTCCACGGCGAGGATCTGCCCCGGACCGACACGGCCCTTGGCGATCACGTCTTCTGGCTGGTAGTTCCAGACGCCGATTTCCGAAGCAACGGTGATGAAACCGTTGGTGGTGGTGACCCAGCGCGCCGGGCGCAAACCGTTACGGTCAAGCAGGCACACCGCGTAGCGACCATCGGTCATGACCACGCCGGCCGGGCCGTCCCACGGCTCCATGTGCATCGAGTTGTACTCGTAGAACGCACGCAGATCCGGGTCCATGGTTTCAACGTTCTGCCACGCAGGCGGAATGATCATCCGCACGCCACGGAACAGGTCGATGCCGCCGGTGACCATCAGTTCGAGCATGTTGTCCATGCTCGAGGAGTCGGAACCGACACGGTTGACCAGCGGGCCGAGTTCTTCCAGATCCATCAGATCGTTGGTGAACTTGGTCCGACGGGCCTGCGCCCAGTTACGGTTACCGGTGATCGTGTTGATCTCGCCGTTGTGGGCGAGGAAGCGGAATGGCTGAGCCAGCGGCCATTTCGGCAGGGTGTTGGTGGAGAAACGCTGGTGGAACACGCAGATCGCGGTTTGCAGGCGCTCGTCGCTCAGGTCTGGATAGAACGCGGCCAGGTCGGCCGGCATCATCAGGCCTTTATAAATGATGGTCTTGTGCGAAAAGCTGCAGATGTAGTGGTCGGAGTCGACGGCATTGGCCACCGACGAACGACGGCGGGCGCTGAACAACTTGACCGCCATGTCCTGATCGCTCAGGCCTTCGCCGCCGATGTAGACCTGCTCGATCTGCGGCAGGCGCTCAAGGGCCAGGCGACCAAGGACGCTGGTGTCGATTGGCACTTTGCGCCAGCCGATCAGTTGCAGGCCTTCAGCGAGGATCTCGCGGTTCATGTTCTCGCGAGCGGCTTCGGCCTTGGCCGGATCCTGATTGAAGAAGACCATGCCCACGGCATATTGCTTGGGCAGTTCGACGCTGAAGGCTTCCTGGGCAATCGCACGCAGGAACGCATCGGGCTTTTGAATCAGCAGACCGCAACCGTCACCGGTCTTGCCGTCGGCATTAATCCCACCGCGGTGGGTCATGCAGGTCAGGGCCTCAATGGCCGTTTGCAAAAGGGTATGACTGGGCTCGCCCTGCATATGGGCTATCAGGCCGAAACCGCAGTTATCCTTGAATTCATCTGGTTGGTACAGACCTGCTTTCATAGACACTTTCTCACCAGGCTGCCTCTTTTCGAGGCAAATTTCTTTTCAATTCAACCACTTGCGTTCCGCGCCGAACGTACGCCGGCTTAGCGGGGGCAAAAGGGTGGTCATTGTACACAGCGACACAGAGGCTCACAAATTTGACGACGAAATGTCGCAAATTCATGTCGCATTTGTGAAAGGTTTAAAGCGATCTGCTGTGCTAGTCAAAACTTTTTTAATTTTGACCGCAACGACTCAAAGACTACTGTGACGCAGACACCACAAGGCACGCGACCTGGAAGGACGCGCGCACTCGTAGAAATTTTGAGGTGCTTGGAGAGGCGGCCTGGGTAAGGCCGCCGAATCTTCAGCGAGTTGTTGCCAGTTCCTGTTGGACGCTGGCGACAGTGCGAGGCCAAGGTTTACCAGCCTGAACCTTCGCTGGCAAGGCCTTGATGGCAGAAACAGCCGCGTCACGATTGGCGAAGTTGCCGTAGGTGATCACGTAGAGAGGCTTGCCGTTGAGCATTTTCTTGAAATAACGGTACTCGCCGCCCTGCTCTTTGACGAAGTTTTGTGCGCTCGTCTCGGAGCTGGTGCCGAGGATCTGCACCACGTAGTTGCCCGTCGGTTGCCCGGCGTACCAGCTGCCACCGGCGGCTTTGGCGACAGTAACCGGCTTCTCGACCGGTTTAGCGGCTGCCACTGGCTTGGCAGGCGCTGGAGCCGGTTTGGCTGCTGGCGCTGCCGGAGCAGGCTTTGCAGTGGCGATTTGCGTCGGTGCCGGCGTCGGTGCAGGACCGGCCGGAACACCCGCCGGTGGCGCCGAAGTGGTCACGGTTGGCGGCGTATCGCTGGAGCCTTCCAATGGCACGCCGTCGTCGCCTTCAGTGATACCGCCAGCCGCTTCGGCCAATGGGCCGCGCATGACGGGTTGCGAGTTGCCGACCAGCGGCAACGGCATCGGCTGTGTATTACCGGCGAATTCGACCGCTGGAGCACCGCCATTCGCTGCGCCCTGACCCAATGGCAGTTGAGCCTGCTCATTGGCCGGCGCGCCGGTGGTGGGTGCCTTGCTGCGACCCGGCATCAACCAGGCGGCGGCAACCGCGACCACAACGACGGCAGAAATCGCCAATACGTGTTTCTTCGGCATGTTAAACCCCATACTTGGACGCTTGACCGCAGAGCGGCTGGCAATCATGACTTCGATCAGAGCATCGCGAGCGACCTGGTTGATGTTACCCGGCCAACCCTCGGCGCTTTCGTGAATATCAGAGATCTGATCCGCGGTGAAAAGTTCGACACCCCGGCCTGCACCTTCGAGCCGTTGGTCGAGATACTCGCGGGTCTCTTCTTCGGTGTAAGGCTGCAACTCGATGACGTGGAAGCGTTCTTCCTCGAGCTGCAAAGCCTCGAGTTGAGCGATCAGCGACGATTCACCGAACAGGAATACATGCGGGCGACCTTCCGGCGCGCCGGCACCCAGTGCCATCAGCGCATCGAGGGCCGATTCGTCGAGTTGCTCGGCATCGTCCACCAGCAGATAGACTTCCTGGCCGGTCAGCGCCAGTTGCACCACCTGATCCAGAATCGCAGCGACATCGGCCTGAGCGACGTTCAGCGCCTGCGCCACCTGGCGCAGCACGCCAGCCGCATCACCAGCACCGCGGGCGGAAACCACCACGCTCTGCACAGATTGTTTGTTGGTGCTGGCGACCAGCGCCTGACGCAGCAGGGTCTTGCCGCTGCCTTCCGGGCCGGTGACCACCAGCAGCAACTGGCTGTAACGCGCCAGATGATGCAATTGTCCCAGCACCGGTTTGCGCTGGGCCGGAAAGAACTTGAAGCCCGGCACCCGCGGCGCGAAGGGATCGTGACTTAACTGAAAATGGCCGAGGAACGCCTCGTCGGCATGCAAACTAGTCATCGGAATCTTATTAACCTTTAAGCTGTGCCAAGGCGCGGTAATCCGCTCCCAGCGTGGCCTGTAGAACCTCTTTCGGATAATCGTCGGTCACTACCGCTTCGCCCATCCGGCGCAGCAGCACCAGGCGCAGGCGACCGTCGATCACTTTTTTGTCGATTGCCATGTGTTGAAGAAAATCGGCTTCGGTCATTTCGGCAGGCGGGATCACCGGCAGACCTGCACGCTGGAACAGGCGAATACCGCGATCACGCTCCTGCTCGCTGATCCAGCCCAGACGCGCGGACATCTCCAGCGCCATCACGGTGCCAGCCGCCACCGCCTCACCATGCAGCCAGACACCATAGCCCATGTGGGTCTCGATGGCGTGGCCGAAGGTGTGACCGAGGTTGAGCGTGGCGCGTACGCCGGTTTCCTTCTCATCAGCGCCGACCACCGCAGCTTTGGCTGCGCAGGAGCGCTCGATGGCGTACGTCAGGGCCTTTTGATCCAGCGCGCGCAAGGCGTCTACATTGTCTTCGAGCCAGGTCAGGAACGGCTCGTCGCATATCAGGCCGTACTTGATGACTTCCGCCAGCCCCGCCGACAACTCGCGCTCGGGCAGCGTTTTCAGGGAAGCGGTATCGATCAGCACCACGTTCGGCTGATAGAACGCGCCAACCATGTTCTTGCCCAGCGGATGATTGATACCGGTCTTGCCGCCCACCGACGAATCGACCTGGGACAGCAAAGTGGTGGGAATCTGGATGAAATCGACGCCACGCTGGTAACAGGCCGCGGCGAAACCGGCCATATCGCCGATCACACCACCACCCAGGGCAATAACGGTCGTGCGGCGGTCATGACGGGCGGTCAGCAGACCGTCGAAGATCAGTTGCAGGGTTTCCCAGTTCTTGAAGGCTTCGCCGTCGGGCAACACCACGGAAATCACCGAGAACTGCGCCAGGCTGCGGGTCAGACGTTCGAGATAGAGCGGCGCAACGGTCTCATTGGAGATGATAGCCACCTGCCGCCCGTGAATATGCGGTGCCAGCAGTTGCGGCTGATCCAACAAACCTTCGCCAATATGAATCGGGTAGCTGCGCTCGCCTAGATCGACCTTGAGTGTCTGCATGTGTCCCCACAGTGAAGATGGAAGCAGGCGTCCTGCCCTGAATTATTGGTTGTCTGCGGCCTATAGCGGGTATGACGCCGCTCGCACGCTATCCGCCACAACCTCGACGGGCTGTGACAGGACGCCGAGGATAGCGCATTTCGGGCGATGCTTTAACGGGGTGGAAGCTGCGCCAGGCGATCGAGAATGTCGAGCACCACCATGCGTGGCGGCCGTTCGTCGGTTTCCACCACCAGATCGGCGATTTCCCGATAAAGAGGATCACGGATCGCGAGCAGGTCTCGCAGGGTTTTCGCCGGATCAGCGGTGCGCAGCAACGGCCGATTGCGATCGCGGGAGGTGCGGCCAACCTGCTGTTCGACAGAGGCGTGCAAATACACCACACGCCCGCCGTCATGGAGGGCCTTGCGGTTGGCATCGCGCATGACTGCGCCACCGCCGGTCGCCAACACCACGCCATCGAATCCGCACAGTTCGGCGATCATCGCCTGCTCACGGTCGCGAAAGCCCGGCTCGCCTTCCTTGTCGAAGATCCACGGGATATTGGCGCCCGTGCGCAGTTCAATTTCCTTGTCGGAATCTTTGAACGGCAGGCGCAGCTCTTTGGCCAGCAACCGGCCGATGGTGCTTTTTCCAGCGCCCATCGGTCCTACAAGAATCAAATTTCGCACAGAATCAACGACTCACAGCAATCGCCTGGTTATTCATGATACGCGGAGTGAGAAATACCAGCAGCTCGGATTTTTTCTCCGAAACCACATCACGCCGGAAAAGGCGGCCAAGATACGGCACATCGCCAAGAAATGGCACCTTATCTACGACCTTGCTTTGAGTATTTGAGAAAACGCCCCCAATCACGATGGTTTCGCCGTCATTGACCAGCACCTTGGCGTTGACCTCGTTCTTTTTGATCGGCGGGACATCCTGCACTTTGTTCAGGTAGTCCGGTTCGTCCTTGGTGACCTTGACCTCCATGATGATGCGGTTGTCTGGCGTGATCTGTGGCGTCACCTCCAGCGACAGCGAAGCCTCCTTGAACGACACCGAGGTGGCGCCGCTGGAGCTGGCTTCCTGGTAGGGAATCTCGGTGCCTTTGAGGATCTTGGCGGTTTCCTTGTCGGAGGTAACGACTTTCGGTTGCGAGACGATTTCGCCGTTGCCGGTTTTTTCCATGGCCGTCAGCTCGAGATCGAGCAACACGTTGTCAGTGATAAAAGCGATACCAATCCCGGACGTGTTGTTGACGGTGCCCATGTCGACGAACGGCGAGTTGGTGCTGGTGCTGCCCGGCGTTCCGATGGTGGTGGAAGAACCGTTGCTCACACCAGACGTGTTCCAGTTGCCCTTGTTCTGGATGGAGCCGCCCCAGCGCACGCCCAGGCTTTTGTCGTAATCGACGTTGGCCTCAACGATTCGCGCCTCGATCATCACTTGGCGCACCGGAATATCCAATTGCGCCACGATCCGCCGCAGCTCATCAAGACGATCCTGAGTCTGGTAGGCAATGATGTTATTGGTGCGTTCATCGACGGTGATCGAACCGCGCTCGTCGATTTTCGCCTCGGCGCTGGTCACCGACTGGAACAGCTTGGCGATGTCCGCGGCCTTGGCGTAATTCACCTGCAGCAGTTCACGGCGCAACGGTGCCAATTCAGCGATCTGCCTCTGCGATTCCAGCTCCTGGCGCTCACGGGCGGCGATCTCATCGGCCGGCGCCACCAGCAGCACATTGCCGATCTTGCGTTTATCCAGCCCTTTGGTTTTCAACACCAGATCCAGTGCCTGGTCCCACGGCACATTTTGCAGGCGCAAGGTGATGCCGCCCTGCACCGTATCGCTGGCCACGAGGTTGAGGTTGGTGAAATCAGCGATCAGTTGCAGCACCGAACGTACATCGATGTCCTGAAAATTCAGCGAGAGTTTTTCGCCGGTGTAGGCCTGACGGTCAGCGTTGCGTTTTTGCAGGTCGTCCATCGTCATCGGACGAATGCTGACGGTCAGCTTGTTGTCGGTCTGGAATGTGGAGTAATCGAAAGTGCCGCTGGGCTCGATGGTGATGATTGCACGATTGCCGGTCGCGGCAGCATTGACGAACTGCACAGGCGTGGCGAAATCCTTGACGTCGAGGCGCACCCGCAACTTGTCGGGCAACTGGGTGCGCGCGAAGCTGAGGATGACTTTGCCATCATGTTCCTGGATATCCGGGGCGATGGTCGGGTCAGACAGGTCGATGACCACGTTGCCCTCGCCTGCGGTACCGCGCTGAAAATCAACGCCGCGAATGGCTCGGGCCTTGGCGACGAACGCCGTGGCGGGAGGCGCCGCCGTGGTCACGCGCGGCGCTGCAACAGCGGCGGAACGCGGCGTGGCCGCTGGAGCCCCCTGACCTACCACCACGAACAGATTCTTACCCTCGACCCGCGTGCTGTAAGGCGCAAGCTGCGTCAGGCTGACGATCAGGCGGGTGCGATCCTTGGCTTCAACCACCGTGGCCGTGCGCGCATTGCCGCGGCCCAGATCGAGATTCTTTTTGGCCAAATGACTGGCTACACCGGGCAAATCCAGGGCAATCCGCGCCGGGGATTCGGTGGTGTAGCCCTTGGGTTGCGGTGGAGGGCCGTCGAACGACAGCTTCAGTTCGACGCGATCACCCGGCAATGCCGCCACGTCCAGCGTCTTCAGATTGGCCGCGATTACCATCGGCGACATCAGCGCTATCCATAGCGAAAAACCGAGGGTGGAGAAAATCCTGTTCATTATTCGACTTCCACTAAGAGTGCTCTTTCAAAGGAATGGTGCGTGGACGCTCCAGCCAGGCGCCTTCGCCGTCGGGCACGATTTCAATGACATCGACCTGAGTGGCGCTGATGGCAACGATGCGCCCGTCGTTGCGCCCCAGGTAGTCGCCGACCTTCAACCGATGCACCCCGCCCGCCCCGCGCAATAGCGCAAAGGAGCGGTTGGCATTGGAAATCGTGCCGACCATTTCAAACTGCTCGATGTTGAAGCCTTCGAGGTATTGCCTGACCCGGTTCGGGTCAGGTTTGACGTTGCGCGAACCGTGCTTCTGCCCGGCCAGATCGACACGCACCTGACGTGAGAACGGACTGCGCAGATTGGCGGCGCTATACGTGAATTTCGGGTAAGTGTGGAATGTCGGCGTGGGTTCAATCTTGCCCGCCGGGCGCAGACGCACTTCATTCATATAGGCGTCGAGGTCACTGAAACCTTCGCTGCCGCCACACCCGCTCAATGCCAGCAGCGCCGCCGACAGCGCGAGATAACGAGTCAGGGTCATTTCTGCAGCCCCTTGTCGTTATAGCGGTAAGTCTTGGCGAGAATGCTCATGCGCAGCTTCGGCCCGCCTTCCTTATTGGCCGGAGCCAGTTCGAAATCATGCAGCGTGACAATACGCGGCAACCCGGCCACTCCGCTGACGAAAGTGGCAAGATCGTGATAGGAGCCGGTGACGGTAATCTGGATCGGCAGTTCGATGTAGAACGGCTGAGTCACTTCCGGCAGCAGTTTGATCTCCTCGAACTCCAGGCCGCTACCCAATCCCGTGCGGGTGATGTCTTCCAGTAAACCCGGCACCTCAGTGTCGCTCGGCAATTGCCGCAACAACACGCCGAAGGAGTTTTCCATTTCCTTCATCTGCTGGGTGTACAACTCGAGATTGGCCGACAGGTGCGCCTTGCTGGCGAACTGCTCCTTGAGCGCGGCCTCCTCCAGGCGCCTGGCCTCAAGTTGGTTTTCCATGTCGCTGATGAAAAAGTTATAGCCAAACGCCAATACCAGAACCATCACCAGCGCGCCGGCGATGGCCTTCACCGCGGCCGGCCAGGAACCGATGTTGCTGGTGTCCAGATCGTTGAAATCGACGTTGCGCAGACTCTCCAGCCATTCGGACGGCTTCATTGCTCGCCCTCCAGCGTCATGGGCTGGGTCTGACGAACAGTCAATTGAAAGACGTTGGCCTGCTCCACCTGGTCGGCTGAAGCGGCCTTCACTTCGTTCAGACTCGGCGCTTCGAACCAGTCGGACGCCTCCAGATTGCGCATCAACTCGGAAACACGATTGTTCGACTCCGCTGCCCCACTGATCGACAGGGTTTTACCAGCCATTTTCACGTCAGTGAAATACACGCCATCGGGCAAAGTGCGCGCCAGTTGATCGAAAATCCGCCCGATGACCTGCCGGTTGCCCTGCAGGTCCTGGATGATGTTCATGCGCTCGAGCAATTGTTGGCGATGAGCCTTAAGCTCGCTGATTTGTTTGATCCGCTCGTCGACTACAGCAATCTGTTTGCCAATGTAGTCGTTACGGGCCGCTTGCCGGGCGATGGCCGTATTGATGATCTGATCGGCGATAAACACTGCGCCCACAGAGCCGACCAACACGCCCGTCAGCACCAGCAGGAAGCGTTTGCGCTGTGCTTCGCGGCGCTCCTCACGCCAGGGTAAAAGGTTGATCCGCGCCATCAGTCGAAACTCCTGAGCGCGAGCCCGCAGGCAATCATCAGGGCCGGCGCGTCACTGGCCAGGGCCCCGGCGTTGACCTTGCTGCTCAAGGCCATGTCGGAAAAAGGATTGGCCACCTGAGTCGGCGTATCGAGGCGCTGCTCGATCAATCTATCCAGACCCGACACCGATGCGGTGCCGCCGGCCAGCAGAATGTGATCGACCGCGTTGTACTGCCCTGAGGCGAAGAAGAACTGCAACGAACGCGAAACCTGCTGCACCAGCGCTTCACGAAATGGCTGCAACACCTCGCTGACATAGTCGTCGGGAAGGCCACCCTGTTTCTTCGCCAGCCCCGCCTGCTCGACGGTCAGGCCATAGCGACGCTGGATTTCTTCGGTCAGTTGACGACCGCCGAACAGTTGCTCTCGGGTGTAGATGATCTTGCCGTTGTACAGAACGCTGAGGGTGGTCATGGTTGCGCCGATGTCGACCACCGCCACGGTCAGGCGCTCCTGGGAGGCCGCCAGTTGCGTCGCGAGCAGGCCGAACGAGCGTTCCAGCGCATACGCCTCGACGTCCACCACGCGAGCCGTCAGCCCGGCGAGCGCGAGGGCTGCTTCACGGACTTCGACGTTCTCCTTTCGGCAGGCAGCGAGCAACACGTTGACTCGCTCGGGGTTGCGCGGCGACACGCCCTGGACTTCAAAGTCGATAGCAACCTCGTCCAGCGGATAGGGAATGTATTGGTCAGCTTCGATCTTGAGCTGGTTTTCCAGCTCGTCGTCTGACAGTCCGGCGTCCATTTCGATGATTTTGGTGATGACCGCGGAACCGGCCACCGCCACCGCCACGCTCCTGTTGCTGGTGCGCGCCTTGACCAGCACCCGGCTCAGCGCCTGGCCGACACCTTCGAGCTCGGCGATGTTTTTCTCGACCACAGCGTTAGCTGGCAACGGCTCCACCGCGTATGCCTCGACCCGGTAGCGGTCACCCTGACGGCTCAATTCCAGCAGCTTCACCGACGTGGAACTGATGTCGATCCCCAGTAACGTATTGGCCTTTTTATTGAAGAGTCCCAGCACTACCAATTCCCTATGACTTTCCGTGAGTTACGGACTCTGTAATACGCATTGCGTTCCTTCACCCTGTCTTGACAGAAGCGTCAATGACGCCTCCGGCAGAAAAGTGCTTATAATGCCCAGCGATTTTTTCCGCTTTTTACTGCCAGCGCGGGCCGTTCTGTGTTTAGCCGGGACCCCGTCGCCAAATTCATTCTTTGCCCTGGATGTCCAAAAGCCTTGATTCGTCTGCTGAAATTTTTCGGTTGGTCCATCGTCGCCGTTTTCTGCGGACTGCTATTAGGTCTCAGCGGCGCGTATCTTTACCTTAGTCCGGGTTTGCCATCTGTGGAGGCGCTGAGAAGCATTCAGTTGCAGATTCCACTGCGGGTCTACAGCAGCGACAACAAGTTGATCGCAGAGTTTGGCGAAATGCGCCGGACTCCGATCCGTTTCGCCGACATTCCCCCCAATTTCATTAATGCGTTACTAAGTGCTGAAGACGACAATTTCGCCAATCACTACGGTGTCGATCCGAGCAGCCTGATGCGCGCCGCGACGCAATTGGTCAAAAGCGGCCACATTCAGTCCGGCGGCAGCACCATCACCATGCAGGTGGCGAAGAACTTCTTCCTGAGCAGCGAACGCAGCTTCTCGCGCAAAACCACCGAGATCTTGCTGGCCCTGCAAATCGAACGACAGCTGACCAAGGACGAGATTCTTGAGCTGTATGTGAACAAGATCTATCTGGGCAACCGCGCCTACGGCATCGAGGCGGCGGCGCAGGTGTATTACGGCAAGTCGATCCGCGACATCAGCCTGGCGCAAATGGCAATGATCGCCGGCCTGCCAAAAGCCCCGTCGCGCTTCAACCCGCTGGCGAACCCGGTGCGCAGCAAAGAACGCCGCGACTGGATCCTGGGGCGTATGTACAAACTCGGCAAGATCAGCGAGGCGGACTACACCGCCGCGGTCAACGAACCGCTGAACGCCAGCTATCACGTACCGACGCCAGAAGTGAACGCGCCGTACATCGCCGAAATGGCCCGCGCCGAAATGGTCGGCCGCTATGGGAGCGACGCCTACACCGAAGGCTTCCGCGTCACCACCACGGTGCCAAGCAACCTGCAGGAAATGGCCAACACTGCGCTGCACGAAGGTTTGATGACCTACGACCAGCGTCACGGCTATCGCGGCCCTGAATCGCGCTTGCCGGGCAAAACCCGCGAAGCCTGGGCCAACGAACTGACCAAACAGCGCACCATCAGCAGCCTGGAACCGGCGATCGTCACCCAGGTCGACAAGAACGGCCTGCAAGTGCTGACCCGTACCGGTGAAGAACATGTCGCCTGGGACACCATGAAATGGGCGCGGCCGTTCCTCAACACCAACAGCATGGGCGCCACCCCGCGTCAGCCGTCGGATGTCGCGCAGGTCGGCGACCTGGTGCGAGTACAGCGCCAGAAGGACAATTCGCTGAAATTCAGCCAGATTCCGCAAGCGCAAGGTGCGCTGGTGTCGCTGGATCCTCAGAACGGTGCGATTCGCTCCCTGGTCGGCGGTTTTGCCTTTGAGCAGAGCAACTACAACCGCGCCATGCAGGCCAAGCGTCAGCCGGGGTCGAGCTTCAAGCCGTTCGTCTACAGTGCTGCGCTGGATAACGGCTACACCGCCGCCAGCCTGGTGAACGACGCACCGATCGTTTTCGTCGACGAATACATGGACAAGGTCTGGCGACCAAAGAACGACAACAACACGTTCCTGGGTCCGATCCGTCTGCGCGAGGGGCTGTACAAGTCACGCAACCTCGTGTCGATCCGTTTGCTGCAGGCGATGGGCGTCGGCAAGACCATCGACTACATCACCCGCTTCGGCTTCAACAAGCAGGATCTGCCGCCCAACCTGTCTCTGGCGCTGGGCACCGCGACCCTGACGCCAATGGAGATCGCTACCGGTTGGAGCACGTTCGCCAACGGCGGCTACAAGATCACTCCGTATCTCATCGACAAGATTGAAAGCCGCAATGGCGACACGCTGTTCGTCGCCAACCCGCCAACCGTGCCGCAGGGCGGCTCGGCCACGGACGGCATCGCGGCGCCAGCCACTCAACCGCTCACCGTCGACACGGCGCCGGTTCCGGGCGAATCCGCAGACAACACAGCAGCACCACAAGTGCCGGCAGTGGCCGAGCGGATCGTCGATGGTCGCACTACTTACATCCTCAACAGCATGTTGCAGGACGTGATCAAGCTCGGCACCGGCCGTCGCGCACTGGCCATGGGTCGCAGCGACATCGCCGGTAAAACCGGTACGACCAACGAATCGAAAGATGCCTGGTTCTCTGGCTACAACGCCGATTACGTGACCACGGTCTGGACAGGCTTCGATCAGCCGGAAAGCCTAGGCCGCCGTGAATTCGGCGGCACGGTGGCGCTACCGATCTGGATGAACTACATGTCGGCTGCGCTGAAGGACAAGCCGCCACACGTGCAGCCTGAGCCGGAAGGCATCCTAAGCCTGCGGGTTGATCCGGTCAGCGGCCGTGCGGCAACACCGAGCACGCCGGGCGCCTACTTCGAGCTGTTCAAGGCCGAAGACACGCCGCCATCGGTGAATGAACTGGGTAACGGCACCGCACCGGGCAGTCCGTTGCCAGCGGATGAACAGGCGCCAATCGATTTGTTCTGATCCTGAACCGCCGACAAGCCCCGCCTTCGAGAGAAGTGCGGGGCTTTTTTGTGCCTTCAGGATTTGCAGTGGATGAACCGCCTTCTTCACAGGTAAAACCGCTCGCGCACCCACTATGCGAGCCCCCCCTGCGGCAGCGGGCTTGCGCGCGAGGAGACATCAGAAACAAAAAAGCCCCGACTCTTGCGAGTCGGGGCTTTCGCTTGAAGCGCTACAACGACTTAGCCGTTGAACACATCATCGACGCTTTTCAGCGGGTAGTTCTTCGGATACGGCAGGGTTGCCACACCGGTCTCGATGGCGGCTTTGGCCACGGCATCGGAGATCAGGGTGATCAGGCGCTGGTCCATTGGCTTCGGAATGATGTACTCACGACCGAATTCCAGCGGGGCGCCACCGTAGGCATCGCACACGTCCTGAGGGACTGGCAGTTTGGCCAGTTCACGCAGGGCGTTGGCAGCAGCCACTTTCATTTCTTCGTTGATGCGCTTGGCGCGAACGTCCAGGGCACCACGGAAGATGAACGGGAAACCCAGTACGTTGTTGACCTGGTTCGGGTAGTCCGAACGGCCGGTGGCCATGATCACGTCGTTACGGGTGGCGTGCGCCAGTTCCGGGGAGATTTCCGGATCCGGGTTCGAGCACGCGAACACGATCGGGTTGGCCGCCATCGACAGCAGGCCTTCCGCGCTCAGCAGGTTCGGGCCGGACAGACCAACGAACACATCAGCGCCTTTCAGAGCGTCAGCCAGGGTGCGCTTCTCGGTGGCGTGGGCGAACACGGCTTTGTACTGGTTCAGGTCGTCACGGCCGGAGTGAATCACGCCAGTACGGTCAACCATGAAGATGTTTTCGATGCTTGCGCCCATGCTCACCAGCAACTTCATGCAGGAGATGGCAGCAGCACCAGCGCCCAGGCAGACGATCTTGGCGTCAGCCAGGGTTTTGCCAGCGATTTCCAGGGCGTTGATCATGCCTGCAGCGGTCACGATTGCAGTGCCGTGCTGGTCATCGTGGAACACTGGAATGTCGCACTGCTCGATCAGAGCGCGTTCGATCTCAAAGCACTCGGGTGCCTTGATGTCTTCCAGGTTGATGCCACCGAAGGTGATGGAAATGCGCTTGACGGTGTCGATGAAGGCTTGCGGGCTTTCGGAGTCGACTTCGATGTCGAAAACGTCGATGCCAGCGAAGCGCTTGAACAGTACGCCTTTACCTTCCATTACAGGCTTGGAAGCCAATGGGCCGAGGTTGCCCAGGCCGAGAATCGCGGTGCCATCGGAAATGACTGCAACCAGGTTGCCCTTGCCGGTGTACTTGTAGGCCAGTTCAGGATCGCGAGCGATCTCACGCACTGGTTCAGCTACGCCGGGGCTGTAGGCCAGCGACAGGTCGCGGGCGGTAGCAGTGGCCTTGGTGAGCTCGACACTCAGCTTCCCCGGACGAGGATTGGCATGATATTCGAGAGCGGCAGTTTTCAGATCAGACATTTTGGCATTCCGCTTTTTTACTGTTGGACAGACTGGTCAGCGAGGATACGCGCCTCGCAAAGTCCCCACAAGACTGAGCAGTCACCCCTGTCAAGCACCCAGCCCTACGACTTTGGGCCAAGAGCCACGGCGGGCAAGGGCTTGACTGTTCACAATCAACAGGAAAAATGTCTACAAGTTTACTCAGCGAGCGCGTTGAAACATCGACGGATCGGTCAGTGGCAGTAGCCAACGCGGCTGACCCGGTTGCAACCCACCGCGACGCGAACGATCAACCACCCAGCCACGAGCCTCGATTTGCTTGCCCTTCAGCGCTTGCAGGCGAGCGTTGTCAAATTGTCCGACCAGATTGGGTGCAACGCGCAATACAAGTGCGCCCTGCAACTCGATCCAGATTCCACCTCGATTGCGTTGCACCTTGCTCACACGACCACTGACCACCGCGAAACCCGAGCGCTGGATCTGCTCCGCTTTCAGTACAGGTGATTGCCGCCAGAGACCTCGCCCAGCCTGTCGCGCGCTGCGCTCGGCGGCTTGCTGACAGGCCACCAAATCGACATTCGGTGCTACGGCGACCTGAAAACCGAGGCCGTCGGCGAGCATTTGCGCTTCAAGATTGGCGCCGCTGACGCTATAGAGGTGGGCGAGCGTACGACCGTAATGGTCTTTCGCTTGCTTACCGGGGAGCAAACCGACACGTCCGCCACTGGCAGCCACCAACGCTTCGAGGCGTTTGCGTGCCGCCACGGCTAACGGTTCGTCGCTGCGACCCTGCCTGCCCAGTTCAGGCGTGTTGAGACCAATCATGCGTACGCTGCGCCCGTCGCTCAGGCGCAAGGTGTCGCCATCGACCACGCGCTGCACTGCCACGGTAGTCAGCCCCGAGGGCACAGGACAGAAGGCTTGCGCTGCGGACAGCCAAATCGCGGACACAAAAAAGGCGCCCGCGAGGGACGCCTTTTTCAGCAGTGAGGAACAGCCCACCGGGCTCTTCAACCTTACTCTGCAGCAGCAGGTTTCTTGCCGAAAGCACCGAAACGGTCGGCGAAGCGCTGAACGCGGCCGCCAGTGTCCAGAGTCTTTTGCTTACCGGTGTAGAACGGGTGGCATTCGTTGCAAACGTCGATCGCCAAGGCTTTGCCGAAGGTCGAACGAGTTTCGAATTTGTTGCCGCAGCTGCAGGTAACAGCGATTTCTGGGTAGTTCGGGTGGATATCAGCTTTCATGGTGTCTTCCTCAGCTAGCGTGCCGCCATCCAACACTATTGTTGAATACCGCACGTAATTAGGCCGCGGATTCTACCAGACAATGTCAATCGTGCAAGCTGTCCCTTAGACCGACCGTCTGCTAGGCTCCCGGCCTCGAACACATTCTCCTGTGGGAGCGGGCTTGCTCGCGAATGCGGCGTCTCACCCAACATTACGGTGCCTGACACACCGCATTCGCGAGCACGCCCGCTGCCACAATTGATCTGCGCTCGCCCTTCTTTTGTGTTGATAGAGACCCCCGCGTGCCCGACGCCATTCTGCGCCTCGCCCTGCCTTCACCCTTGCGCCGCCTGTTCGACTATCGAGCCCCGGCCGGCGTGCTGCGCGCCCAGTTACAACCAGGCATGCGTCTGCGGGTGCCGTTCGGCCGGCGGGAGATGATCGGGATTCTGGTCGAGGTCACTGACACCAGCGAAGTGCCGGTGGAAAAGCTCAAACCGGCACTGGCCCTGCTCGATACCACGCCGCCACTGCCACCGGCGCTGTTCAAGCTGTGCCTGTGGACGTCGCAGTATTATCAGCACAGCCTTGGCGACACTCTGAGCTGGGCGCTGCCGGTGCTGTTGCGTCAGGGCGAACTGGCCGAAGCGCGGCAGGAACGCTTCTGGTCGATCACCCCCGGCGCCAGCCTCGATGATCCGCGTGTCGCACGCGCCCCGCGCCAACGTGAGGCACTGGCCACCCTGGCCCAACACCCGCACGGCGTTGCCCATCAGTTGCTGAGCAAGCTGATGCTGAGCAAGGACAGCCTCGATTTGTTGCTGGCCAAGAATCTGGTGCAAGTCGACATCCGCCGGCATGCACCCGGTGCACGCCACGAGCACTGGCTCGCGCAGCCGGAATTACCGCTCAACACTGAGCAACGCGCCGCATAT
Organism: Pseudomonas sp. EA_65y_Pfl2_P74; assembly: GCF_963970575.1. Lineage (NCBI taxonomy): Bacteria > Pseudomonadati > Pseudomonadota > Gammaproteobacteria > Pseudomonadales > Pseudomonadaceae > Pseudomonas > Pseudomonas sp. EA_65y_Pfl2_P74. The sequence continues at coordinate 290,149 of NZ_CAXAOQ010000001.1, read as the reverse complement.
GAAGCGATTCGCGCAGGCTTTGACAGTTATCACGCGTTTCTGCTGGCCGGTGTCACCGGCAGCGGCAAGACCGAAGTCTATTTGCAACTGATCCGCGAGACCCTCGAGGCCGGCAAACAGGCGCTGGTGCTGATCCCGGAGATCAACCTCGGCCCGCAGACCCTGGCGCGTTTCGAGCAGCGTTTCAACGCGCGCATCGCTCTGCTGCACTCGGCGGTCAATGATCGCGAGCGCCTCGACGCCTGGCTTGCCGCCCGCGATGGCGAGGCCGACATTATTATCGGCACCCGTTCGGCGCTGTTCACCCCGATGAAAAATCCCGGGCTGATCATCATCGATGAAGAGCACGACGGTTCTTATAAACAGCAGGAAGGCCTGCGCTATCACGCCCGCGACCTGGCACTGGTGCGCGCGCGGCAGGAAAACATTCCGATCGTCCTGGGTTCGGCCACGCCTTCGCTGGAAAGTCTGCACAACGCCTACACCGGTCGGTACGGCCTCCTGCGACTGAATGAGCGCGCCGGCGGTGCCAAGCAACCACGTTTCCTGCGCCTGGATGTAAAAAGTCGTCCGCTGGACAGCGGCATTTCCGGCCCGATGCAGCAAGCCATCGGCCAGACGCTCGCCAACGGCCAACAGGTATTGGTGTTCCTCAACCGTCGAGGTTTTGCGCCGACGCTGCTCTGTCACGATTGCGGCTGGATGTCCGAGTGTTCGCGCTGCGACGCGCGGATGACCGTGCACCAGCGTCACGGCGAACTGCGCTGCCACCATTGCGGTTACGTCGAACGCGTGCCGCGCCAGTGCCCCAAGTGCAACAAGGTTGATCTGCGCCCGGTCGGCGCCGGTACCGAGCGTGCCGAAGAACGGCTGGCGATTCTGTTCCCCGATTACCCGGTGCTGCGCGTTGACCGCGACAGCACTTCGCGCAAGGACGCGATGAATCAGTTGTTCGCGACGATTCAGAAGGGCCAGCCGTGCATTCTGGTCGGCACGCAGATGCTGGCCAAGGGGCACCACTTTCCGCGAGTAACGCTGGTGTCGATCCTCGATGCCGACGGCGGGCTGTTCTCCGGCGACTTCCGCGCCAGCGAGCGAATGGCGCAGTTGATCGTTCAGGTTGCCGGGCGTGCCGGACGAGCGGAAGAGCCGGGCAAAGTGATCATTCAGACGCACTTGGCCGACCATCCTTTATTAGTGCAACTGACCGAGCAGGGTTACTTCGCGTTCGCCGAACAGGCGTTGAGCGAGCGCCGCGCCGCCGGCCTACCGCCGTTTTCACATCTGGCGCTGTTGCGCGCCGAAGCGCACAAGCCGGGGCAGGCCGAAGGCTTTCTCGATGAGGCATGCAGCGAGGCCGAACGTTTGTTGGCTGAGCAGAATCTGAGCGGGATCGAATTGCTCGGGCCGGTGCCGGCACCGATGGAACGGCGGGCGGGGCGCTACCGTGCGCAACTGCTTTTACAGGCGACAGCACGGGGGCCACTGCATCGGTTGCTCGCCACTTGGTTGCTGGTGCTGGAACAGATGCCGAGTGGGCGGGCGGTGCGCTGGTCGCTGGATGTCGATCCCGTGGATCTGTATTGACCTGAAGATCGCCTTCGCGAGCAGGCTCCCACATTGGACCTGCGGCGTTCATACATTATGTGTCTGGCACCGATCCCTTGCGGGAGCGGGCTTGCTCGCGAAAAGGCCCGAATTGTCACCACATATCCATAAGCTGCCTGCTAAGGTTGGCAAGCCCGTCTTCGCAACGGATAATGCCCAGTTTTTCCACCCGCGCATCGATGCGCCGCCGCGCTTGCGGTCGAAAGAGAAGACCATGAAAGACACCATTCGCCAGCTGATCCAACAAGCCCTCACCCAACTCGTCAACGAAGGTGTGTTGCCTGAAGGCCTGACGCCGGCGATCCAGGTGGAGAACGCCCGCGACAAGACCCACGGCGACTTCGCCAGCAACATCGCCATGATGCTGGCCAAGCCTGCGGGTATGAAGCCGCGCGATCTGGCGGAAAAAATCATTGCCGCACTGCCGGCCGACGAGAACGTCACCAAAGCGGAAATCGCCGGCCCCGGCTTCATCAACTTCTTCCAGAACACTCAGGCCCTGGCCAACCGCCTCGACGCTGCCCTGGCTGACGCCCATGTTGGCGTGCGCAAGGCCGGCCCGGCGCAGCGCACCGTGGTCGACCTGTCGGCACCGAATCTGGCCAAAGAGATGCACGTCGGCCACTTGCGCTCGACCATCATCGGTGACGGCGTGGCTCGTGTACTGGAATTCCTCGGCGACGAAGTGATCCGCCAGAACCACGTCGGCGACTGGGGCACCCAGTTCGGCATGCTGATGGCGTATCTGCAGGAAAACCCGATCACCAGCGATGAGCTGTCGGATCTGGAAAACTTCTACCGCGCCGCCAAGCAGCGTTTCGACGAGTCCGAAGCGTTCGCCGACCGTGCCCGTGGCCTGGTGGTCAAGCTGCAGGCCGGCGATGCCGAGTGCCTGGCGCTGTGGACCAGGTTCAAGGACATCTCGCTGTCGCACTGCCAGAAGATCTACGAACTGCTCAACGTCAAGCTGACCATGGCCGACGTGATGGGCGAAAGCGCCTACAACGACGACCTGATCAACGTTGTAAACGACCTGAAAGCCGCCGGCATGCTGGTCGAGAGTAACGGCGCCCAGTGCGTATTCCTCGACGAGTTCAAGAACGCCGACGGCGACCCGCTGCCGGTGATCATCGTCAAGGCTGACGGCGGTTACCTGTACGCCACCACTGACCTGGCAGCCGTGCGCTACCGCAGTGGCAAATTGAAGGCTGATCGCGCGCTGTACTTCGTCGACCAGCGTCAGGCCCTGCACTTCCAGCAAGTGTTCGCCGTGGCGCGCAAGGCCGGTTTCGTGACCCATCCGATGGAAATGGAGCACATGGGCTTCGGCACCATGAACGGCGCCGACGGCCGTCCGTTCAAGACCCGTGACGGCGGCACCGTGAAGCTGATCGACTTGCTCACCGAAGCGCAGGAACGTGCCTACAGCCTGGTGAAAGAGAAGAACCCGACGCTGGCCGAAGACGAGTTGCGCAATATCGCCAAAGTCGTTGGCATCGGCGCGGTGAAATACGCCGACCTGTCCAAGCACCGCACCAGCGACTACAGCTTCAACTTCGACCTGATGCTCAACTTCGAAGGCAATACCGCGCCATACCTGCTGTACGCCTACACCCGCGTGGCCGGTGTGTTCCGCAAACTGGGCAAGGACTTCAGCGAAGTCGACGGTCAGATCGTTCTCGAAGCCGAGCACGAACTTGAGCTGGCGGCGAAACTGGCGCAGTTCGGCGAAGTGCTGAATAACGTGTCCGACAAAGGCACGCCGCACATCCTCTGCACTTATCTGTACGACGTTGCCGGTCTGTTCTCCAGCTTCTACGAGAACTGCCCGATCCTCGCCGCCGAGACGCCAGCACAGATGCAGAGCCGTCTGCGTCTGGCCGCGCTGACCGGTCGCACCCTCAAGCAAGGCCTGGAGCTGTTGGGTCTGGAAACTCTGGAGCGTATGTAAGTTGGCTGCCAAGAAAAAACCTGCACCCAAGCGTGGCGCCAGCCGTTACCAAGCTCCTGCGAAGCAACCGATTCCGGGTTGGCTGTGGATGGCCATCGGCCTGACGGTCGGTGCGTTCATCGTGTTCCTGATGAAACTGGAACCGGGCAAGGGCAGCGACACGGTCAAGCGTGAGAAGGTCGAACAACAGCAGCAGAGAGCGTCGAAAATCGCCGAGGCCAACAAGACCCCGCCGAGCCCGACGCAGCCCGTGAAGCCGAAGTACGACTTCTACACCCTGCTGCCGGAATCGGAAGTGATCGTACCGCCGGACGCCGTGCCGGAGAAAACCCTGCCGACGCCACAAGTGCCGACCACGCCGGTCACCCCGGCGGAAGCGGCGAAAATCGACACGGCACGGGCTCAAGCTGCGCTGTCGGGCATTACCCCGCCGCCCGCGCCACCGGTGGCGAAAGCGGCGCCGGTGACCAAGTTCTTCCTGCAGGCCGGTTCGTTCCGTAAAGAGACCGATGCGGACAAGGTGCGCGCGCAGATCATTCTGCTGGGTCAGTCGGTGGCCGTTGAGTCCGGCACGGTGAAGGATGAAACCTGGTACCGCGTATTGGTCGGTCCGTTCAGCAACCGCGAACAACTGACCACGGCCCAGAAACAACTGGCTGGCGCTGGTTTTAGCAACCTGTTGTTACAACAACGCCAGAATCGCTGATCCCATCAGCGGTACCGCGTCATCACTCTTCGCGAGCAAGCCCGCTTCCACAGGATCTGCGCTAACCCTGTGGGAGCGGGCTTGCTCGCGAAGGCGTCATGGCTGACACCCCGTCATCCTGACACACCCTCGCCGTTCGTCCCCCTGCGCCCTCCCCGGTTGAAATCCGCTTCACCACCCCCATATGAATGGGCATAAGGCATTTTCGCCCCGCAGTGTGGAGACTCTTCCCTTGACCACCATCGTTTCAGTCCGCCGCCACGGCAAAGTCGTCATGGGCGGCGACGGCCAGGTTTCTCTCGGCAACACCGTGATGAAAGGCAACGCGAAGAAAGTCCGTCGCCTTTACCACGGCCAGGTCATCGCCGGTTTTGCCGGTGCCACCGCTGACGCCTTTACCCTCTTCGAACGCTTCGAAGGCCAGCTTGAGAAACATCAGGGCCACCTGATCCGCGCCGCCGTCGAACTCGCCAAAGAATGGCGCACCGACCGCTCCCTCAGCCGCCTCGAAGCCATGCTCGCGGTCGCCAACAAAGATGCCTCGTTGATCATCACCGGCAACGGTGACGTGGTCGAACCTGAGAATGGTCTCATCGCCATGGGTTCCGGTGGCGGTTACGCCCAGGCTGCGGCCAGCGCGCTGCTGAAAAAGACCGACCTGTCGGCCCGTGAAATCGTCGAAACCGCTTTGGGTATCGCCGCCGACATCTGTGTATTCACCAACCACACTCAGACCATTGAGGAGCAGGATCTCGCTGAAGAAGCCTGATACGGCCCCTGTGCCACGGCTTTTTTTGCTTGAGGACCGCCAATTATTATGTCCATGACTCCCCGCGAAATCGTCCACGAACTCAACCGCCACATCATCGGCCAGGACGATGCCAAGCGCGCCGTCGCGATTGCCCTGCGCAACCGCTGGCGCCGGATGCAGTTGCCTGAAGAGCTGCGTGTTGAAGTGACCCCGAAGAACATCCTGATGATCGGCCCGACCGGCGTCGGTAAAACCGAGATCGCCCGTCGCCTGGCGAAACTGGCCAACGCGCCGTTCATCAAGGTCGAAGCGACCAAATTCACCGAAGTTGGCTATGTCGGCCGTGACGTCGAATCGATCATCCGTGATCTGGCCGACGCGGCGATCAAGATGCTGCGCGAGCAGGAAATGACCCGCGTGCGCCACCGCGCTGAAGACGCTGCCGAGGACCGCATCCTCGATGCGTTGTTGCCACCGGCCCGCATGGGCTTCAGCAACGAAGAAGCGCCAAGCTCCGATTCCAACACCCGTCAGCTGTTCCGCAAGCGTCTGCGCGAAGGCCAACTGGATGACAAGGAAATCGAAATCGAAGTCGCCGAAGTGGCCGGCATCGAGATCGCCACGCCGCCAGGCATGGAAGAAATGACCAACCAGTTGCAGTCCCTGTTCGCCAACATGGGCAAGGGCAAGAAGAAGTCCCGCAAGCTCAAGGTCAAAGAAGCGCTGAAACTGGTGCGCGACGAAGAAGCCGGGCGCCTGGTCAACGAAGAAGAGTTGAAGGCCAAGGCCCTGGAAGCCGTTGAGCAGCACGGCATCGTGTTCATCGACGAGATCGATAAGGTGGCCAAGCGCGGCAATGTCGGCGGCGCCGATGTCTCCCGTGAAGGTGTGCAGCGCGACCTGCTGCCGCTGATCGAAGGCTGCACCGTCAACACCAAGCTGGGCATGGTCAAGACCGATCACATCCTGTTCATCGCCTCCGGTGCATTCCACCTGAGCAAACCGAGCGATCTGGTGCCCGAGCTGCAAGGTCGTCTGCCGATCCGCGTCGAACTCAAGGCCCTGAGCCCGGAAGATTTCGAGCGCATCCTCAGCGAACCGCATGCCTCGCTCACCGAGCAATACTGCGCGCTGCTGAAAACCGAAGGCCTGAACATCGAGTTCCAGCCCGAAGGCATCAAGCGCATCGCCGAGATCGCCTGGCAGGTCAACGAGAAAACCGAAAACATCGGTGCCCGTCGCCTGCACACGCTGCTTGAGCGTCTGCTCGAAGAGGTGTCGTTCAGTGCCGGCGATATGGCCAGCACCCATGATGAAAAGCCGATCCTGATCGACGCCGAATACGTCAACAGCCACTTGGGCGAATTGGCGCAGAACGAAGACCTGTCCCGTTATATCCTGTAAGCCATACTTACAGCGGTAGCAGACCCTGTGGGAGCGGGCTTGCTCGCGAAGAGGCCGTGCCAGTCGACATCCATGTTGGCTGACACACCGCTTTCGCGAGCAAGCCCGCTCCCACATTTGAATCAGGGTCGCCCACACAACGGACGCCAGACCATGACCTCAATTCCCACCGACATCAAACTGCACAAAGCCTCGAAAACCCTGACGCTCACCTACGCGTCCGGCGAGGAGTTCACCCTGCCCGCCGAATTCCTGCGTGTGCATTCCCCCTCCGCCGAGGTCCAGGGCCACGGCAAACCCATCCTGCAATTCGGCAAGCTCAACGTTGGCTTGAGCAAGCTGGAACCGGCCGGTCACTACGCACTGAAACTGACCTTCGACGACGGTCACGACAGCGGCCTGTTCACTTGGGAATATCTCTATGAGCTGGGGCGACGTCATGACGCACTCTGGGCCGATTATCTGGCTGAGCTCAAAGCAGCCGGAAAAACCCGCGATCCGGATCAGTCGATCGTCAAGCTGATGCTCTAGTCCCAGCGTCTTGCTCTTTAGAGGGCATTTTCTAAATTCATCTGTTTGAATGCTCTGCTGCGGCGTCGAGGATCGGCCCGCTTGCGAAAAAAATTAAACTCGGGTAACCAATGGAGCTGGCAAGTTCCCTGCAGTGCTCTACGACTGTAAAGCAGCTATGCAGAATTAACGGTCACCCGAGCAGTAGTATCTGGCATTGGCTGTGGAACTGCACAGCAGAAAACCGGGTATTCGTCTCAGGACAATGGAGCGTCGTAGATGAGTAACAAGAATAACGATGACCTGAAGTATCAAGCCTCGGAAAACACTCTGGGGCTTAATCCCGTCGTTGGGCTGCGCGGAAAGGATCTGCTGGCCTCTGCTCGTATGGTGCTGAAACAGGCCATCAGACAACCGATCCATAGCGTCAAGCACGCCACCCATTTCGGTCTCGAACTGAAGAACGTGTTGTTCGGCAAATCCGAACTGCAACCGGCAGGCGATGACCGTCGTTTCGCCGATCCTGCGTGGAGCCAGAACCCGCTCTACAAACGCTACCTGCAAACCTACCTGGCTTGGCGCAAGGAACTCCACGCCTGGATCGACGACAGCAGCCTGTCACCCAAAGACGTCGCTCGCGGCCATTTCGTGATCAATCTGATGACCGAAGCGATGGCGCCGACCAACACGGCAGCCAACCCGGCGGCGGTCAAACGCTTCTTCGAGACCGGCGGCAAAAGCCTGCTCGACGGCCTCTCGCATCTGGCCAAGGATCTGGTGCACAACGGCGGCATGCCGAGCCAGGTCAACATGGGCGCATTCGAGGTCGGCAAGAGCCTGGGCGTGACCGAAGGCGCGGTGGTGTTTCGCAACGACGTGCTGGAGCTGATCCAGTACAAGCCGATCACCGAGCAAGTCCACGAGCGTCCGTTGCTCGTCGTGCCGCCGCAAATCAACAAGTTCTACGTATTCGACCTGAGCCCGGACAAGAGCCTGGCGCGTTTCTGCCTGCGCAATAACGTGCAGACGTTCATCGTCAGCTGGCGCAACCCGACCAAGGCTCAGCGCGAGTGGGGCCTGTCGACCTACATCGATGCGCTGAAAGAAGCGGTCGATGTGGTGACCGCGATCACCGGCAGCAAAGACATCAACATGCTCGGCGCCTGCTCCGGTGGCATCACCTGCACCGCCCTGCTCGGCCACTACGCAGCCCTTGGCCAGAATAAGGTCAACGCCCTGACCCTGCTGGTCAGCGTGCTCGATACCACCCTGGACAGCGACGTTGCCCTGTTCGTCGACGAGCAGACCCTGGAGACCGCCAAGCGCCACTCGTATCAGGCCGGCGTGCTCGAAGGCAAAGACATGGCCAAGGTTTTCGCGTGGATGCGCCCCAACGACCTGATCTGGAACTACTGGGTCAACAACTACCTGCTTGGCAATGAGCCGCCGGTGTTCGACATTCTGTTCTGGAACAACGACACCACAAGGTTGCCGGCCGCGTTCCACGGCGACCTGATCGAGATGTTCAAAAACAATCCACTGATCCGCCCCAATGCACTGGAAGTGTGCGGCACGCCGATCGACCTCAAGCAAGTCACCGCCGATATCTTTTCGCTGGCCGGCACCAACGACCACATTACCCCGTGGAAGTCCTGCTACAAGTCGGCGCAGTTGTTTGGTGGCAAGGTTGAATTCGTATTGTCGAGCAGCGGCCACATCCAGAGCATTCTGAACCCGCCGGGTAATCCGAAATCGCGCTACATGACCAGCGAAGGGATGGCCGCCAACGCCGATGACTGGCAAGAGAACTCGACCAAGCACACGGATTCCTGGTGGCTGTACTGGCAGGCGTGGCAGGCCGAGCGCTCGGGCAATCTGAAAAAGGCTCCAATGAAACTGGGCAACAAGGCGCATCCGGCAGGCGAAGCATCGCCGGGCACTTATGTACATGAGCGGTAATTGACACACCTCATCCCCAATGTGGGGGCGAGCCTGCTCGCGAAAGCGATCGTTCAGCCAGTATCGATATTGACTGACATGACGCCTTCGCAGGCAAGCCCGCTCCCACAAGGGTTAAGGGTGATATTGAGATCGACCCACAGGGCCTGAAGCATGCCGCAACCGTTCATATTCCGTACCGTCGATCTGGATGGCCAGACCATTCGCACGGCGGTACGCCCCGGCAAGCCTCACTTGACGCCCTTGCTGATTTTCAACGGCATCGGCGCCAACCTGGAGCTGGTGTTTCCGTTTGTCGCGGCGCTGGACCCGGATCTGGAAGTGATCGCCTTCGACGTGCCCGGTGTCGGTGGTTCCTCGACGCCGAACCGACCGTATCGCTTTCCCGGCCTGGCCAAGCTGACGTCACGGATGCTCGATTACCTCGACTATGGTCAGGTCAACGTGATCGGTGTGTCGTGGGGCGGCGCGCTCGCGCAGCAGTTCGCCTACGACTACCCCGAGCGCTGCAAGAAACTGGTGCTGGCGGCGACCGCTGCCGGTGCGGTGATGGTGCCGGGCAAACCGAAAGTGCTGTGGATGATGGCCAGCCCCCGGCGCTACATTCAGCCGTCCCATGTCATCCGTATCGCACCGTTGATCTACGGCGGCTCGTTCCGCCGTGACCCAACCCTGGCCGCCAGCCACGCAGCAAAAGTGCGTTCGGCGGGCAAGCTCGGTTACTACTGGCAACTGTTCGCCGGTCTGGGCTGGACCAGCATTCACTGGCTGCACAAGATCCACCAGCCGACGCTGGTGCTGGCCGGCGATGACGATCCACTGATCCCGTTGGTCAACATGCGCATGCTCGCCTGGCGCATTCCCAACGCGCAGTTGCACATCATCGATGACGGTCACCTGTTCCTGATTACCCGCGCCGAAGCCGTGGCGCCGATCATCATGAAATTCCTCGAGGAGGAACGTCAGCGCGCGGTGATGCACCCGCACCCGACACCGCTGGGCGGCTAACCGCTACGGCAGGCTTTATGCAGTGCCTTTTCAGAATGCGTGGCAGGACGCCCCGCAGGCAACAACCCGCAACAGCGACTATGGTGTTCTGGTTCGGTGAGTTTGTTTTTGGCCTGAAGACGAAGGAGTGTTGATACATGCGCGAAAAACCAGCAAAGGGCGTTGTACCCAGCTCCGCCGTGTTCATCAATGCACAAAGTGCGATCGCCGGGCTGCGTGGCCGAGACCTGATCTCGACCCTGCGCAGCGTGGCCGTCCATGGCTTGCGCAACCCGATCCACAGCGCGAAGCACGCGTTGAAACTCGGCGGCCAATTGGGCCGCGTGCTGCTGGGCGAAACCCTGCACCCGACCAATCCACAGGACAGCCGCTTCGCCGACCCGGCATGGAGCCTGAATCCGTTTTACCGGCGCAGTCTGCAGGCGTATCTGGCCTGGCAGAAACAGGTCAAAAGCTGGATCGACGAGAGCAACATGAGCCCGGACGATCGCGCGCGCGCGCAGTTTGCCTTCACCCTGCTCAACGACGCCGTAGCGCCGTCCAATACGTTGCTCAACCCGCTGGCGATCAAGGAGTTGTTCAACTCCGGCGGCCACAGTCTGGTGCGCGGCCTCAGTCATCTGTTTGATGATTTGCTGCACAACGACGGCCTGCCTCGACAGGTCACCAAGCAAGCATTCGAAGTCGGCAAAAGCGTCGCTACCACTACCGGTTCAGTGGTGTTTCGCAACGAGATGCTGGAGCTGATCCAGTATCGACCGATGAGCGAAAAACAGTACGCCAAGCCACTGCTGGTAGTACCGCCGCAAATCAACAAGTACTACATTTTTGACCTCAGTCCGCAAAACAGCTTCGTCCAATACGCCCTGAAAAACGGCTTGCAGACCTTCATGATCAGTTGGCGCAACCCCGATGTGCGCCACCGCGAATGGGGCCTTTCGACTTACGTTGAAGCGGTGGAAGAAGCGATGAACGTGTGCCGGGCGATCACCGGCGCCCGCGAGGTCAACCTGATGGGCGCCTGCGCCGGCGGGCTGACCATCGCCGCTCTGCAAGGGCATTTGCAGGCCAAACGGCAACTGCGGCGGGTCTCCAGCGCGACCTATCTGGTCAGCCTGCTCGACAGCCAGATCGAAACCCCGGCCACGCTATTTGCCGACGAGCAAACCCTTGAAGCCGCCAAACGCCGTTCCTATCAGAAGGGCGTGCTGGACGGTCGCGACATGTCCAAGGTTTTCGCCTGGATGCGCCCCAACGATTTGATCTGGAGCTACTTCGTCAACAACTACCTGTTGGGCAAAGAGCCGCCAGCCTTCGACATTCTTTACTGGAACAACGACAACACTCGCCTGCCCGCCGCGTTTCACGGCGACCTGCTGGACTTCTTCAAGCACAACCCGCTGACCCACCCCGGTGGTCTTGAGGTCTGCGGTACGCCGATCGATCTGCAGAAAGTCACTGTCGACAGTTTCAGCGTCGCCGGCATGAACGACCACATCACTCCATGGGATGCGGTGTATCGCTCAACCTTGCTGTTGGGGGGTGATCGACGTTTTGTGCTGTCCAACAGCGGCCATGTACAGAGCATTCTCAACCCACCGACCAACCCGAAAGCCGCCTACATCGATAACGGCAAGATGAGCAGCGATCCGCGCGCCTGGTACTACGACGGCAAACACGTCGACGGCAGTTGGTGGCCACAGTGGCTGGAATGGATTCAGCAACGCTCCGGCGCCCAGCACGAAACCCAGATGACCCTCGGCAACCCGAACTATCCACCGATGGAGGCAGCACCCGGCACTTACGTGCATGTGCGCTGACGCTTAACCGAATTTTTCTAAGAAGACTGGATGAAAACCCGCGACCGGATTCTCGAATGTGCTCTGCAACTGTTCAACGAAAAGGGCGAGCCGAACGTTTCCACCATGGAAGTTGCCAATGAAATGGGGATCAGCCCCGGCAACCTCTATTACCACTTCCACGGCAAGGAGCCACTGATACTCGGACTGTTCGAACGTTTCCAGAATGAGTTGGCGCCGCTGCTGGATCCGCCGCCGGAGGTGGAGTTGGCGCCGGAAGATTACTGGCTGTTCTTGCATCTGATCGTCGAGCGACTGGCGCAGTATCGGTTCCTGTTTCAGGACCTGTCGAACCTGGCCGGACGCCTGCCGAAACTGGCGAAGGGGATTCGTCATTTGCTCAATGCCTTGAAACGCACACTGGCATCGTTGCTGGCGCGGTTGAAGGCGGCAGGACAGTTGGTCAGCGATACGCAGGCGCTGGGGCAATTGGTGGAGCAGATCACCCTGACGCTGCTGTTTTCACTGGACTATCAGCGGATTCTTGATCGGGAGGGGGAAGTCAGATTGGTGGTTTACCAGATCATGATGCTGGTGGCGCCGCACTTGCTGCCGCCGGTGAAGGTGGCGACGGAGCGGATGGCGCTGCAATACCTGGAAGATCACGACTAATCGAAAATACCAGGAACCCTGCGGGAGTGGGCTCGCTCGCGAAGAGGCCAGTACATCCGCGACATCTTGTGTGACCGGAATGCCGCCTTCGCGAGCAAGCCCGCTCCCACAGGGGTTCGCAGTCGGCTTGAGATTATCTACACAAACAAAAACGCCCGACCTTGGCAGGCCGGGCGTTTTCTTGCTTCCTGAAAAATCAGGACTGACTGGTTGGCGTCGACGGGGTCGATGCAACAGTCGGGGTGGCCGCCGGAGTCGGTGCAGCGGCGGAGTTCGACGTGCTCACCGGGGTTGCCGAAGTGGCAGGCTTGGCCGCTGGAGCGGCCGGTTTCGGCGCAGCGGCTTTCGGTGCGGCCGGTTTTTTCACTGCCGGTTTCTTCGCCGCAGCCGGTTTGGCCGCTGGCTTGGCAGCAGGTTTGGCGGCTGCGGTTTTCGCTGCTGGCTTGGCGGCAGGTTTAGCTGCTGGTTTTGCGGCAGTTTTTGCAGCAGGCTTGGCAGCGGCTTTGGCAGCAACCGGTTTGGTCGCAGGTTTTGCAGCCGCTTTAGCCAGTGGCTTGGCCGCCGTTTTGGCTGCTGGCTTGGCTGCAGCGGTTTTCGCCGCTACCGGGCGAGCTTTCTCCCCGGTAAGTTTTTCGATCTGCTTGGTCAAGGTTTCCACCTTGCTGTGCAGCGCTTTCACTTCATTGCGGCTCGGAACGCCCAGGCGCGAAATCGCGCTGTTCAGGCGCTTGTCGAACGCCCCTTCCAGCTCGTCCCACTTGCCCAGTGCGCGATCTTTTACGCCGCTGATGCGCGACTTGGCCGAAGAAGCAGAGTCCTTGGCGGCATCGACTTTTTTGCCGACGGCCGATTTGGTGAGCTTCTCGGCTTTCTCACCGTCTTTGACCAATGTATCGAAGAGTTTGCTGCCGTCAGTGTCGATCTTCGAGTACACGCCTAAACCAGCCAGCCAGATTTTGCGGGAGTAGTCTTCGACTTTCCCGATCCACGAGCTGCCTTCTTTATCGGTGTTCTTTTTACCAGCCATCCCGTTCTCCTTAAGATTTACGCGCGACGCGTTCGAGCAATGCCGTCAGCTCATCGAGCTTAGCAGAGAGTGTCTCAACGTCATGTTTAGACGGAATGCCGATACGATTCAAGGCGCTTGCAACACGGGAGTCGAAGGCCTTCTCGACCTTGTCGAGTTGAACTTCGACGCGACCTTTGAAAGAGCTGACCTCACCCTTGACTTCATCGATCTCGGTGTTGGCCGCTTCGAGTTTTTCGGTGACGGCTTTTTTGCCTTTCTTTTCAACCGTTTGACCGGCCTTGATCAGCTCTTGAAAGTAGTCGCTGCCCTCTTGGCCGACCTTGGCGTAGGCACCCAGGCCTGCCAGCCAGATCTTGCGGGCATAGGATTTCACGTCGCTCAGGGCTGAAGTCGAAGCGTCGATTTTTTTCTTCAAAATTACTTTGGCCATGGTGCACCTCACGCGCAGAAGGTTTGAGGAACTGCCCGCGAAAGTGTCGGGCTCAGGCACAAAGTAGGCAGAAAAATTAGAAACGGCACCCTAACAACCGACATAAACAGCAGGAGCACCACGAAACAAATGTGGGAGCGGGCTTGCTCGCGAAGGCGTCGTGTCAGTCACCTTATGCATTGACTGACAGACCGCTGTCGCGAGCAAGCCCGCTCCCACAGGGGATTGGATTGCAGGCGTAAATCAGACCAGCGCTTTATCCAGCGCCTTCTCGATCTCGGTTTTGATCATGCCGCTCATGGCCGACATCATCAGGCCCAGCTCCACGTCGACCCTGATCGAATCGTCGGCGACATGCACCGCACCTTTAACGCCCGAACGCTTGAGGTTCAAGGTGTCGCCCGACCATTGCGGCTCCAGGCCATATTGATCGGACAGTTTCTGCGCCAGCTTGTCGGCCTTCTCACGGGCCGCTTCCTTGCCCAGGTTGTGGGCACGCTCAACACTAATACGGGCCATTGAATGACTCCTGCTTTATGAATGCTTGTCGGTAAATCTTGACCGCATCTGCGGCAAATCGTCCCGAAGGTTGCCCATCTTACCTTTAGCCATTCCAAGACAAAGCATGGCTTGGGGATTAGAATGTCGCGCATTCTCTTTTGGTGACAGCGATATGACTGATCAGCGCAAAGGCAGCGATGCCGAACCCACCACTCACTTCGGCTTCAAAAACGTTCCGGAAAGCCAGAAAGCGGAAAAAGTCGCTGAGGTGTTCCACTCCGTAGCCGCCAAGTACGACCTGATGAACGACCTTCTGTCGGGCGGCATGCACCGTCTGTGGAAGCGTTTCGCGATCGAATTGTCGGGCGTGCGCAGCGGTAATCGCGTGCTCGACATCGCCGGCGGCACCGGTGACCTGACCAAGAAGTTCTCCCACCTGGTCGGCCCGACCGGTCAGGTCGTACTGGCCGACATCAACGAATCCATGCTCAAGGTCGGCCGTGACCGTCTGCTGGATCTGGGTGTGGCCGGCAACGTCGAATTCGTTCAGGCGGACGCTGAAAAACTGCCGTTCCCGGACAACCATTTCGACTGCGTGACCATCGCCTTCGGCCTGCGCAACGTGACGCATAAAGAAGACGCCCTGCGCTCGATGCTGCGCGTACTCAAGCCCGGCGGCCGTCTGCTGGTGCTGGAATTCTCCAAGCCGACCAACGCGCTGATGTCCAAAGCCTACGACGCCTACTCGTTCGCGTTCATGCCACTGATGGGCAAGCTGATCACCAACGATTCGGAGAGCTATCGCTACCTGGCCGAGTCGATCCGCATGCACCCGAATCAGGAAACCCTGAAGTCGATGATGGTCGACGCCGGTTTCGACCGCGTGACCTATCACAACATGACCTCGGGCATCGTTGCCCTGCACCGCGGCATCAAGCCCTGATGTTGCTCACCGGGCTGCTGGCCAGCGTCGAACTCGGCCTGAACCGGGTGCTGCGTCTCGACAGCACGGCGCTGGCGCGGCTGGCGCATTTGACTGGCAAAGTGATTGCCGTCGATTGCCGCAGCCCGGCGTTGCAACTGTTCATCCTGCCGAGTGATGAAGGGCTGATGCTGGCCTCCCACTGGGAAACCGGCGTCGATTGCACCCTGCGCGCTCCGGCTTCAAGCCTGGTGAAACTGGCCCTGAGCAAAGACAAGACCGCGGTGCTGCATGCCCCGCAAGTCGAGCTCGATGGCGACAGCGGCGTGCTGCTGGAACTGGCCGGCGTGTTGCAGGACCTCGAGCTGGACTGGGAGTACGAACTCTCGCGCTGGCTCGGCCCTGTCGCCACACATCTGGTCGGTGGCCATCTGCGCAGCCGCGCACGCTGGTATCAACAAGGATTTGCCAGTCTCAACCAGAACCTCGCCGAATACCTCGCCGAAGAATCACGCACCCTCGTCGGGCAGCGCGAAGCCGAAGCGCGGTTCAGCGAACTGGACCGGATCAAACTTGATCTGGAACGTCTCGAGGCGCGTTTCGAGCGCCTTTCCCGATCCCTCGACCCAAGCGATAACGCATGAAGCTGCTTGCCGTCCGCCGTCTGTTGCGCATCCAGCGCGTCGTGATCCGCTACCGCCTCGATGACCTGCTGTTCGATCTGCCGCTGCCCTGGTTCCTCCTGGCGCTGCGCTTTGTGCTGCCGTGGCGCTGGTTTGCGCGCAAGCCGCTGGATCTGAGCCGGGGTGCGCGTTTACGCCTGGCATTGCAGGATTTGGGGCCGATTTTCATCAAGTTCGGGCAGATTCTCTCGACCCGTCGCGACCTGCTGCCGGAAGACATCGCCGATGAACTGATGCTGCTGCAGGATCGCGTGCCGCCGTTCGATTCGCAGGTTTCAATCAAGCTGATCGAAGAGCAACTGGGCAGAAAGATCGACGAAGTCTTCAGCCGTTTCGACGTCAAACCACTGGCCTCGGCCTCGGTTGCACAGGTGCATGCCGCGCAACTGAAAACCGGCGAAGAAGTGGTGGTCAAAGTCATCCGCCCAGGCCTGAAACGGGTGATCGCGCAGGATCTGGCATGGCTGTTCATCCTCGCCCGCGCCGCCGAAAAAGTATCGGCGGATGCCCGTCTGCTGCACCCGGTTGACGTGGTTCAGGATTACGAAAAAACCATCTACGACGAACTCGATCTGCTGCGCGAGGCAGCCAACGCCAGCCAGTTGAAGCGCAACTTCGAAGGCTCGCCGCTGCTCTACGTGCCGCAAGTCCATTGGGACTGGTGCCGCCCGAAAGTGCTGGTGATGGAGCGTATCTACGGGATTCAGGTGACGGATCTGGCGACCCTCGCCGACCAGCGCACCGACATGAAAATGCTCGCCGAACGCGGCGTGGAGATTTTCTTCACCCAGGTATTCCGCGACAGTTTCTTCCACGCCGACATGCACCCGGGCAACATCTTCGTCAGCACGGTCAACCCGTGGAGTCCGCAGTACATTGCTATCGACTGCGGCATCGTCGGCAGCCTGACCCCCGAGGATCAGGATTACCTGGCGCGCAACCTGTTCGCCTTCTTCAAGCGTGACTACCGCCGCGTGGCGCAACTGCACATTGATTCGGGTTGGGTGCCGGCAGAAACCAAGCTCAACGAATTCGAAGCGGCGATCCGTACCGTGTGCGAACCGATCTTCGAAAAACCATTAAAAGATATTTCATTTGGTCAGGTGCTGATGCGCCTGTTCCAGACCGCGCGGCGCTTCAACATGGAAGTGCAGCCGCAGTTGGTGCTGCTGCAAAAGACGTTATTGAACATCGAAGGCCTCGGCCGTCAGCTGTACCCGGATCTGGATCTGTGGAACACCGCGCAGCCGTTCCTAGAACGCTGGATGCGCGAGCGCGTCAGCCCGAAAACCTTGATCGGCAACGTGCAGAGCCAGTTCGAACAGTTGCCGCACCTGGCCAATATGGCCCGCGACCTGCTCGAGCGCATGTCCCAGCCCCATGCCAACGACCCACCGCCACCGTGGCACAAACGCAAGGACGACTGGTTCCTGCGCCTGCTTGGCAGTGCCCATCTGGCGGGCGGTACGGTCCTCGCCGCCGGTGGCCCGCTGAACGAACTGGGGCATTGGCCTGCCGGGATCATGGTGGCTGTCGGCTTGTATCTGGTCGTTCGCCGATAGCCAGTTCCATGATCGGCTGGCACACTGTTTCAACGCCTGAACCCGACTATTAGAAGTGCGGGTTCGCTGTCGGAGTCGAAGATGAAAAACTGGCTGGACGAGATCAAGTGGGACGCTGATGGCCTGGTGCCGGCGATTGCCCAGGATCACAAGACCGGACGCGTGCTGATGATGGCCTGGATGAACCGCGAAGCGCTGGAACTGACAGCGGCGGAAAACCGTGCCATCTACTGGTCACGTTCCCGTGGCAAGCTGTGGCGCAAGGGCGAAGAGTCCGGCCACGTACAGACCCTGCATGAAATGCGTCTGGACTGTGACGCCGACGTGATCATCCTGATGGTTGAACAGATCGGCGACATCGCTTGCCATACCGGCCGTCAAAGCTGCTTTTACCGTGTCTTCGAAAACGGCGACTGGAAAACAGTCGACCCGGTACTCAAAGACCCGCACGCCATCTATTGCGCAGGACACAAACATGAGTGACACCCTGACCCGTCTGGCCGAAGTGCTCGAAGAGCGCAAAGGCGCCGCTGCCGACAGCTCGTATGTGGCTAGTCTGTATCACAAGGGTCTGAACAAGATTCTGGAGAAAGTCGGCGAAGAGTCGGTCGAAACCATTATTGCCGCCAAGGACGCCGCCATCAGCGGTGATTGCAGCGACGTGATTTACGAGACCGCCGACCTGTGGTTCCACAGCATGGTCATGCTCGCCCAACTGGGGCAGCATCCGCAGGCAGTGCTCGATGAACTGGATCGTCGCTTCGGTCTGTCCGGACACGTCGAGAAAGCCTCGCGTCCGTCCGCCTGAACAACTTTGAGAGAGGAACTGCAACATGGGCATTTTTGACTGGAAACACTGGATCGTCATTCTGGTAGTCGTGGTGCTGGTGTTCGGCACCAAGAAACTGAAAAACCTGGGCACCGACGTGGGTGAGTCGATCAAGGGCTTTCGCAAAGCCATGAACGACGACGAGAAGCCAGCCGCCGATCCAACCGTGACGCCTGCGCAGCCGGTGCCACCGGTGCAGCCGCAAGCCACCGCTCAGGCCAATCCGCCGCACACCATCGATGTGCAGGCGCAGAAAGTTGAAGAGCCGATCCGCAAAGACGTGTGAGCACTGACTAATGTTTGGTATCAGCTTCACTGAACTGCTGCTCGTCGGCCTCGTCGCCCTGCTGGTGCTGGGCCCCGAGCGACTGCCGGGCGCTGCACGCACCGCCGGCCTGTGGGTCGGGCGACTGAAGCGCAGCTTCAACGCGATCAAACAGGAAGTTGAACGTGAAATCGGTGCCGACGAGATTCGTCGGCAACTGCACAACGAGCACATTCTGTCGCTGGAGCAGGAGGCGCGGAAGATTTTCAATCCGGTTCAGCAGGAGCCGACCCCGGTTGAGCATGTCGGCGAGCAGACGATTCATGCGCCAGCCGCGCCCGCTGCACCTGCACCTGCACCTGTTGCAGCGCCGAAAGAACCAGTGCCCGCTGCTGCAAATACTTCGGTTGAACACGTAGCCCCAACCGCCGCGCCGACCACACCAGCGCCTCACGACCCTACACTGCCGCCGCGAGCCCCATGAGCGATCTCCCCGAAAACGACCAGCACATGCCGCTGGTTTCGCACCTCACCGAGTTGCGCACCCGTCTGCTGCGTTGCGTGGCGGCGATTTTCATCATCTTCGCCGGGTTGTTCGCGTTCACCCAGCAGATCTACACCTTCGTCTCGACGCCGCTGCGCCAGTACCTGCCGGTGGGCGCGACGATGATCGCCACCGACGTGTCGTCGCCGTTCCTGACGCCGCTGAAGCTGACGATGATGGTTTCGCTGTTCCTCGCGATTCCGGTGATTCTGCATCAGATCTGGGGCTTCATCGCGCCGGGCCTGTACAAGCATGAGAAGCGCATTGCCGTGCCGCTGCTGGTTTCCAGCATCCTGCTGTTCTACACCGGCATGGCCTTCGCCTATTACTTCGTGTTCCCGCTGATTTTCAAATTCTTCGCCGCCGCCACCCCGGCCGGCGTGGAAATGATGACCGACATCGCCAGCTATCTCGATTTCGTCATGACGCTGTTCTTCGCCTTCGGTGTGGCATTCGAAATCCCGGTGGCCGTGGTGCTGCTGGTGTGGATCGGCGTGGTCGACGTCAAATACCTGAAGAAGATCCGCCCGTACGTGATCATCGGCTGCTTCGTGGTCGGCATGATCCTCACCCCGCCGGACATTTTCTCCCAGACCCTGCTGGCCGTGCCGATGTGGATGTTGTTTGAAATCGGCATTCTGTTCGGCAGCCTGGTCAGCAAGCGCGAACGCCCGGAAGAAGCAGCCGACGATCACAACGACCCGCCGCCAGCGACCCAGGCATGAACCTGCTGCTGCTCGAAGAGGCCGATTTCATTGCGCCCGACCGTGTGGTGCTGCGTGATCGTCGCCTGACCCATATGCAGGACGTTCACCGCTCGGAAGTCGGTGACAGCCTGCGGGTCGGGCGTGTAGACGGGTTGATGGGTTCGGCCGAGTTGCTGCGCCTGGAAGCGGGTGAAGCTGAACTGCGCGTCACCCTCGACCAACCGCCACCGGCCAAGCTGCCACTGACATTGGTGCTGGCCCTGCCCCGCCCGAAGATGCTCCGTCGGGTGTTCCAGACCGTGGCGACCATGGGCGTGTCGAAGGTGATTCTGGTCAACAGCTACCGCGTCGAAAAGAGCTTCTGGCAGACGCTGTTTCTTGAACCGCAAGCGATCCGCGAACAATTGATCCTCGGCCTCGAACAGGCCCGGGATACCGTCCTGCCGCACATCATCATCGAGAAACGCTTCAAACCATTTGTCGAAGACCGTCTGCCAGCCATCACCGACGGCACTCTCGGCCTGGTCGGCCATCCCGGCAACTACCCGCCGTGCCCACGCGCGCTCAACGAACCGGTGACCCTGGCGATCGGCCCCGAAGGTGGCTGGATCCCCTACGAAATCGATCTGCTGGCCAAATCCGGATTGCAACCGGTGCAACTGGGTGAGCGCATTTTGCGGGTTGAAACCGCCGTGACCGCCCTGCTCGCCCGCCTGTTCTAAATTCGCCACATCCCCTGTGGCGGACAAATGGCGTTACAGATTGCCATCACCCAGCCGATACAGTTCCCATAAGTCCAATGAGTGGTCTGAGGGAGTCGTCGCATGTACCGTTGGTTAGCCGAGAGTCTTGGAAACGTCAGCGTCAAACGCAAGCTGGGAATCGGTTTCGGCCTGGTGCTGGTGCTGACGCTGTTGATCACCTTCACCGGCTGGACCGGCATGAGCGGCATCATCAGCCGTGGCGACAAGCTTGGTTTCATCTCCGGCCTGAACGAGCTGACCAAGGATCTGCGCCTGGCGCGACTGGACTATGAAGCCCGTCGTGGCGAACAAGGTCCCGGCACCGTCAACGAACTGCTTGGCAAACTCGACAGCGGCCTGCAAACCGCTCGCACCCTGATCGAGCAACCCTCCGATGCGGCAATGGTCGATCAGCAACTGGCCGCCGTCGCCGAATACAAACGCGCCTTTGCCGACATGACCCAGGCCACCGTTCAGCGCGAAGACGCCCGCAGCAAGCTTGGCGCCAATGCCGACAACGCCGTGGCGAAGATTTCGGAAGTTGAAAAATCCATGCTGCAGGGCGACAGCGTCGCCCAATTCAACAGCGTGATCGAACTGAGCAAACTGCTGCAGCAGGCGCGCTATCAGGTGCGCGGCTACACCTACAGCGGCAAGGCCGATGCTGAGCAGCCGGCGCTGGACGCCATCGACAATGCGCTGAAGAATCTCGAGAGCCTGCCATCGAAGCTGCCGGAACAGCACATCGCCAACCTGCAGCAGGCCACTGACTCAATCAAGGCCTATCGCGCAGCGGTCGCCCAGTTCCGCGACTCCCAGATCAACACCGCCAAGGCCAAGGCAATCATGTCGGCTCAGGGCGACATCCTCCTCGATGTGAGCAAAAAACTCACCGAATCCCAGACCATCGTGCGCGACACCGATGCCGCACACGCCAAGAACATGCTGATCATCGCCACCCTGCTGGCGGTAGCTTTCGGCCTGCTGGCGGCCTGGGCGATCACCCGGCAGATCATCATTCCGTTGAACCAGACCCTGCAGGTTGCCGAACGCGTGGCGGCCGGCGATCTGACCCACAACCTGGTCTCGCTGCGGCGCGATGAACTGGGCCAATTGCAACGCTCGATGCAGAGCATGACCCAAGGCCTGCGCGAGTTGATCGGTGGCATCAGCGAAGGCGTCACCCAGATCGCCAGCGCTGCCGAAGAACTGTCGGCCGTGACCGAGCAGACCAGCGCCGGGGTCAACAATCAGAAGATCGAGACCGACCAGGTCGCCACCGCCATGAACGAAATGGCCGCCACCGTGCAGGAAGTCGCGCGCAACGCCGAAGAGGCTTCCGAAGCCGCCGTTGCCGCCGACCAGCAGGCCCGCGAAGGCGACAAAGTGGTGGGTGAGGCGATCACCCAGATCGAGCGTCTGGCCGTTGAGGTGGGCCACTCCACCGAAGCCATGGGCGACCTCAAACGCGAAAGCGACAAGATTGGCAGCGTGCTCGACGTGATCAAGTCCGTGGCCCAGCAAACCAACCTGCTGGCGCTCAACGCGGCAATTGAAGCGGCGCGTGCGGGCGAGGCCGGCCGTGGCTTCGCGGTGGTTGCTGACGAAGTGCGCAGCCTTGCCCAGCGCACGCAGAAGTCCACCGAAGAGATCGAAGAACTGATCGTCGGCCTGCAAAACGGCACCCAGCAAGTGGCGACGATCATGGACAACAGCCGCAGCCTGACTGACAGCAGCGTTGAGTTGACTCGTCGTGCTGGCGGTTCGCTGGAAAGCATCACCCGCACCGTCTCGGCGATTCAGGCGATGAACCAGCAGATCGCGGCAGCAGCCGAGCAGCAGAGCGCCGTGGCCGAAGAGATCAACCGTAGCGTGCTGAACGTGCGCGATGTGTCGGATCAGACCTCGGCGGCGAGTGAAGAGACAGCCGCGTCCAGCGTTGAACTGGCGCGACTGGGGACGCATTTGCAAATGCTGGTGGGTCGATTCAAGGTTTGAGCTAACGGATCTGCCTCGGTTCGCTCTGGCCCGAGGTGATGTTATCGCTGGCAGCCAGCTTCATCCCAAGGCGCGGGACTTCTCAGCGCCATAAAACCCGCTTTCGCGGGTTTTTTTCATCAGGCCGGTTGAGCCTGCGGGCTGACCGGTCGCAGCGGTAGCAGCGGCGCGTGTGGGTCGGCTTTCACCGATGCGCGCCAGGCGTTGAGCCACTCGGCGTGACCTTCGGCCCAGACCTGCTCGTGCAGCCGCGCCAAAGCGACCGGATCGCTCAACAGTTGCAGGCGATCATGGTTGCTCAGCGCTGCCGGGCCAACCTTCAGTGCGTGACGCACACGCTCCTGACGCAGCCACTCGATCGGCTCCGCCTGGCCGTGACGGGCCGTCGCCAGCGAGCACGCCAAAGCGTTCTGCTGCGGGTCGACCACGGCGCGGACAAAGCCGTCGTTCAGTGCGTGCCAGCGATTTTCGTGGGTGTACTGATCGGTGGCCAACAGCGCCTGTGGCGGATTGTATTCCTCAGGGATGAGGAACAGGCTCTCGTCACGGGACTTCAAGCCCAGACCCACACGGCTGGAAATCACCGACACCGGGATCGACAGCATCAGCGAACCGACGATAGGCACCAGCCACCACAGGAAGCTTGGGTTCAGCCAGATCACCAACAGCGCCCAGCAGAAGCCCAGCAGCGTTTGCGGCCCGTGGCGCTTGACCGCCTCGCTCCATGGCGTGGAGTCGTCGTCACGCTGTGGCGAGTTCCAGGTGGCGGCCCACCCCAGGAACGCAGCCAGTACGAAACGGGTGTGGAAAATCATCCGCACCGGCGCCAGCAGCATGGAGAACAGCATCTCCAGCAGCATCGACAGCGTCACTTTGAACTTGCCGCCGAACTCTTTCGCGCCCTTGGCCCAGATCAGGATGATGCTCAACAACTTCGGCAGGAACAGCAGCACGATCGTGGTCGAGAACAGCGCGATTGCCTTTTCCGGGTGCCATTGTGGCCACAGCGGATAGAGCTGGCGCGGTTCGAGGAAGTATTGCGGCTCCATCAGCGTGTTCACCGCCAGCAGCGCGGTGGACAGCACCAGGAAGAAGAACCACAACGGCGCCGACAGGTACGACATCACGCCCGTCAGGAACACCGCACGGTGCACCGGGTGCATGCCTTTGACCAGGAACAGTCGGAAGTTCATCAGGTTGCCGTGGCACCAGCGACGGTCACGCTTGAGTTCGTCGAGCAGGTTGGGCGGCAACTCTTCGTAGCTGCCCGGCAGGTCGTAGGCAATCCACACGCCCCAGCCGGCACGCCGCATCAGCGCCGCTTCCACGAAGTCGTGAGACAGGATCGCCCCGGAAAACGCGCCTTTGCCCGGCAACGGCGCCAGGGCGCAGTGGTCGATGAACGGCTTCATGCGGATGATCGCGTTGTGACCCCAGTAATGGGATTCACCCAACTGCCAGAAGTGCAGACCGGCAGTGAACAACGGGCCATACACGCGGGTCGCGAACTGCTGCATGCGCGCATACAGGGTGTCCATGCCCGACGCACGCGGCGCGGTCTGGATAATCCCGGCGTCCGGCGTGGCTTCCATCAAGCGCACCAGACTGGTCAGGCACTCGCCGCTCATGACCGAGTCGGCGTCGAGCACGACCATGTACTTGTAGTCACCGCCCCAGCGACGGCAGAAGTCGTCGAGGTTGCCGCTCTTGCGTTTCACACGGCGGCGTCGGCGGCGATAGAAAATCTTGCCGAAGCCTTTGGCTTCGCGGCAGACGTCCAGCCAGGCTTGTTGCTCGGCCACGCAGATGTCGGTGTCGTTACTGTCGCTGAGCACGAAGAAGTCGAAACGATCCAGGTCACCGGTGGCGGCCACCGATTCGAACGTCGCACGCAGACCGGCAAACACCCGAGGCACGTCTTCGTTGCAGATCGGCATCACCAGTGCGGTGCGCGCATCTTTTGGAATCTGCTCGTTGCCGGCGCTTTTGCCGGAGATGCGGTATTTATCGTGACCGGTGAGCAATTCGAGAAAGCCCATCAGTGCGGTCCAGAAACCGGCAGACACCCAGCAGAACAGAATCCCGAACAGAATCAGGATGCTGGTTTGCAGCGCATACGGCAGCACTTGCGTGGCCGTTTGCAGCAGCGGCTGGTGCACGACTTCGTCCAGGTCGACGAAAGACCAGCCCTGGTACGGCATGATGCCTTTCATGTACCAACCGGCAACGATGGTCTGGCCGAGCATCAGCAGCAACAGAATGTAGCGGCGGATCGAACCGACGGTACGCCAGCGCGCGGCCGGCAGTACGTTTTCGTCTTTGGGCGGTTGCGGCGGGTTGGTGCGGCCGGTCAGGCGGCGCCAGCCACGCACCAGAACATTGGTACGCCAAGGCTCCGGCACGACTTTGGTGCGACGAATCGGCGGCGTGGCCTTGAGGCTGATCCGGCCGCTGGCGTCGAGCACCAGCATTTGCGCATCTTCCAGCGCTTCGGCCGTGCTCAAGGTCAGGCGCTTGCCCACCGAAGCCTGGGCGGCTTCGGTCGGCGCGTCGAACGTCGAGGATGACAGGCGTTCATGCAACTCGCTGAACGACTGGCAACCCGCGAGTTCCGCGCGCTGCTCGTCGGTCATCGGCAGATGCGCCAGATACTCGGACAGAGTCTCTGGCTGTACTTGAGAGTTACTCATCGGCAGGCAACTGATAGCTCCAGGTCTCGGTCAGGACTTCTTCAGTCGGTGCCGATTCCGGTGTGGCTGGGGCCGCGTCCGCAGCGGCTGGCTGCTTGGCGTCTTTATTGGCCTTGTCCTTGGCCTCTGCGTCTGGCTTGGCATCTGCCTGTTTGGCCTCGGCTGCCTTGGCTTCCTTGTCGGCTTTCGCTTGTTGCTTGGCGGCCACCTTGTCGGCTTTGGCAACGGAGGAGTTGGACGTCGGCACGGCCGACTTGGCCAGATCAGCGGTTACCAATGGCTGAACCAGTGCGGCACGCATTTCGGTCGACTTGCTCGCGTCCTTGATTTTCATCCGCAGGGTCAAGCGCCAGCCCTTGGTTTCAGGGTTGTAGCGCACGCTGTTTTCAACCAGTTCGGCGTTGTCACCGACGCTGACCTGGCTGCGAACGTCGGCATCCGGGGCCAGCGCCGCCAGCGATGGACCTTCGAAGTCGACCAGGTAGGCAACGCTGCCATCGGGTTGACGGATCAGATTCGACTGCTTGACGTCACCGGTCGAACGCAGCGTCTGCGCAACCCAGGCGCTGTCCGGTGCGTGAATCGCGGCTTCATCCATGGTCCAGTGCATGCGGTAGGCGAAGTCCAGTGGCTGGCCCGGCTCCGGCATTTTTTCCGGGCTCCAGAACGCAACGATGTTGTCGTTGGTTTCGTCGGCGGTCGGAATCTCTACCAGATCAACGGTGCCCTTGCCCCAGTCGCCCTTCGGCTCGATCCAGGCGCTTGGGCGCTTGTCGTAGCGGTCGTCGAGGTCTTCGTAGTGGCTGAAGTCACGGCCACGTTGCAGCAGACCGAAACCGCGCAGGTTGTCGACGCTGAAGTTGCTCACGGCCAGGTGTTTAGGGTTGTTCAGCGGACGCCAGATCCACTCGCCATTGCCGGCATGGATCGACAGACCGCTGGAGTCGTGCAGTTCTCGACGGTAGTTGAGGACTTTGGACGGCTGGTTGGCGCCGAACAGGAACATGCTGGTCAACGGGGCGATGCCCAGTTTGCCGACCTTGTCACGCAGGAACATCTGCGCCTTGACGTCGACAATGGTGTCGCTGCCCGGACGCAGGATCAGACGATAGGCGCCGGTGGCACGCGGCGAATCCAGCAGGGCGTAGATCACCAGATGCTTGTCAGCCGGCTTGGGCTGTTCAATCCAGAACTCGCGAAAACGCGGAAACTCTTCGCCCGACGGCAATGCGGTGTCGATGGCCAGGCCACGCGCCGACAGCCCATAGGTGTGCCCCTTGCCGACGACGCGGAAGTAGCTCGCGCCCAGCATGGTCATGATTTCGTCTTGCTTGTCGGCCTTGTTGATCGGGTACAGCACACGGAAACCGGCATAACCGAGTTTATCGGTGGCCTTGGGATCGAATTTCAGATCGCCGAAATCGAAACGCGAAGGATCGTATTTGATCTCTTCGACGGTGTTAGCCGTGATTTCGTTGATTTTCACCGGTGTATCGAAGTGCATACCCTGGTGATAGAAGGACAGTTTGAACGGGGTCTTCTGATCAGCCCACTCAGCCTTTTCGGTGAGGAAGCGGATTTTCTGATAGTCCGCGAATTTCATGTCGCGGAATTCGTTCGGCAGGTTGCTGCGGGGGGCTTCGAACTTCTGTCCGGCCAGCTCTTTAGCCTTGGCCGATACATCGTCAAGATTGAACGCCCAAAGCTGACTGGCGCTGAGCAGGCACAGGAGCGCGGAGCCCGCTACCAAAGCACTTCGAACGCGTTTGGCAGACAATTTTGCTGCATTACAGGGACTAACAATCACGAGCAACCCTCGCCGAAAACAGATCAAAAAACCAACGGCCAGCTATCTATATGCCAGGTTGGCGAGCATTGTTCCGACTCCGCTGGGGCAAAATGATTCCCCAATCGGATCCAGACAAGTCTCTACCTAAGTCAAAAATGGACCAACGAACGCTGATCCCCATAGCGCGCGATTATCTAGTAGCCCGCGTGACAACGCATCAGGGCTAGCAAAGTATTTATCGCGAAAACACCCTAAAAACAGTCGAAATTTCCTAAAGAAGGTGTTTCCGGTGTTTTCAGGTCTGTAACAAAAAGGTAACCGGGCCATCGTTGACCAAATGCACCTGCATATCGGCGCCGAATCTACCTGATGCCACAGTGCCATGCACCTGTTTCGCTTTGCTTAATAGATAGTCGAATAATTCCTCACCCAGAGCCGGTGGCGCCGCCGTTGAAAAGCTCGGCCGCAACCCGCTTTTGGTGTCGGCGGCCAGGGTGAACTGAGAGACCAGCATCAACCCGCCCCCCACGTCCGCCAAGGACAAATTCATCTTGCCCTCGGCGTCGCTGAATACCCGATAGTTAAGCAGCTTATGCAGAAGTTTGTCGGCGCTGACACGCGTGTCGTCGGGCTCGATCGCCACCAGAACCAGCAACCCCTGATCGACCGCACCCACTATTTCGCCCGCCACCTCTACGCGAGCGCCACGCACTCGCTGTAACAGGCCCTTCATGCTTCTTCGGGCGGCAGGTCGAGCAGGCGCTGGGCCATGTTGCCCGCGGCGCGCACCAGCGCGTCGGTGATACCCGGTTCGGACGCCGCATGACCGGCGTCGCGAATCACCTGCAACTCGCTGTTCGGCCACGCCTGATGCAATTCCCAGGCGTTATCCAGTGGGCAGATCACATCGTAACGACCGTGAATGATCACGCCCGGCAAGTGAGCGATCTTGCCCATGTCGCGAATCAGTTGGTTCGGTTCAAGGAAGGCATTGTTGGTGAAGTAGTGGCATTCGATTCGCGCAATCGACAGCGCGCGCTGCGGCTCGGAGAACCGATCGACCACCAGCGGGTTCGGCCGCAGGGTCGCGGTGCGCCCTTCCCAGGTCGACCAGGCTTTGGCGGCGTGCATCTGGGCGATCTGGTCGTTGCCGGTCAGGCGCTTGTGGAAAGCGCTGAGCAGGTCGTCGCGTTCGTCCAGCGGGATCGGCGCGATGTAGTCCTGCCAGTAATCGGGGAACAGACGGCTGGCGCCAGCCTGATAGAACCACTCGATTTCCTGCGGGCGGCAGAGAAAGATCCCGCGCAGGATCAAGCCATGCACACGCTCCGGATGGGTTTGTGCATAGGCCAGCGCCAGGGTCGAACCCCACGAACCACCGAACAACACCCATTTTTCGATGCCCAGGTGCTGGCGGATTCGCTCGAGGTCGGCGACCAGATCCCAAGTGGTGTTGTTTTCCAGGCTGGCGTGCGGGGTGGAGCGTCCGCAACCGCGCTGGTCGAAAGTGACGATGCGGTACAGGTTCGGATCGAAATAGCGTCGGCTCTGAGCATCGCAACCGGCGCCAGGGCCGCCGTGGATGAACACGACCGGCAAGCCTTGCGGTGAACCGCTCTCGTCGACGTACAGCGTATGCGTGTCGTCGACAGCCAGATCGTGCCGGGCGTGAGGTTTGATCTGCGGGAACAAAGTCTGCATTGCGCGCTCCGTAAGGGGTCGAGGTCATCCCTGGGGGGGACTTCTATTATTCTGCCGTTGGGCATCATAAACCCGATTTACGTCAATGAGCATGCCTGTGCACTACCGCGATTTTTCTGCTGCCGATAAACCGAGTGGGAGCGGGCTTGCGCGCGAAAGCGGTGTGTCATTCAACCCATATGTTGACTGATGTGACGCCTTCGCGAGCAAGCCCGCTCCCACAGTGGGTTATGCGGTGTAGTGAGACTTTGCCCAGGCCAGATAGCCCTGCAGCAATTCCTTGAGCACCACTTGCGTCGGCTCGGCCAGGTCGGCGCGATAGCGGAACGGTTCGAACTCCTCCATGTAAGTGCACTGACACAGTTCCAGTTGCACGGCGTGGATGTTCTCGGCCGGGTTGCCGTAATGGCGGGTGATGTGGCCGCCCTTGAAGCGTCCGTTCAGGACGTGGCTGTACTCGCCGTGGCGGGCGCAGATCGCTTCCAGTTGCGTGGCCAGTTGCCGATCACAACTGGCGCCATTGAAGGTACCGAGGTTGAAGTCTGGCAGTTTGCCGTCGAACAGGTGCGCGATGATCGAGCGGATCGAGTGCGCGTCGAACAGCAACGCGTAACCGAATTCGGCCTTCAACCGCGCCAGTTCTTCCTGCAGGGTGCGGTGGTACGGCGTCCAGATTTGCTCAAGGTACGTCGCGCGTTCTTCTTTGGAAGGCGCCTGGCCTTCCTTGAACAACGGGATGCCATCGAACAGCGTCGCCGGGTACAGCCCGGTGGTGGCGCCGGCGTACAGCGGCGTGTCGTCAGACGGCCGGTTCAGGTCGATGACGAAACGCGAATATTCGGCTGCCAAAGTGCTGGCGCCCAGTTCTTCGGCAAAATCGTACAACTGAGGAATATGCCAGTCGGTGTCCGGCAGGCTTTTCGCATCAGGGATCAGGCCAGCCTCGACCGCAGGCGTCAGACGCAGCCCCGCGTGAGGCATGCTGATCAGCAGCGGCACACGACCTTGTTTGAAACTCAGAACCTTATCCACATCCGTTCTCCTACAGACTTGATTCGACGCCGTGACGCACGACGCGTTTGTCCAGATCACCACCGAGCCAATAGGCCAGGTCCGCCGGACGATCAATGTGCCAGGCGACGAAATCCGCAACCTTGCCGACTTCCAGCGAACCGTGGGTGTCAGCCATGCCCAGCGCTTGCGCCGCATGAATCGTCGCGCCGGCCAAGGCTTCTTCCGGGGTCATGCGAAAACAGGTGCACGCCATGTTGAGCATCAGGCGCAACGACAGCGCCGGCGAAGTGCCGGGGTTGAGGTCGCTGGCGATGGCGATCTTCACTTTGTGCTTGCGCAAGGCTTCCATCGGCGGCAGTTGGGTCTCACGCAGGAAGTAGAACGCGCCCGGCAACAGCACCGCGACCGTGTCGGATTCGGCCATGGCGATGGCGTCGGCTTCGTCCATGAACTCCAGGTGATCGGCCGACAACGCGTGGTAGCGCGCCGCCAGACTGGAGCCGTGCAGCGAGGACAATTGCTCGGCGTGCAGCTTCACCGGCAGACCCAGTTTGTGGGCGGCGATGAACACGCGCTCCACCTGTTCCGGCGAGAACGCCAGGTATTCGCAAAACGCATCCACGGCATCAACCAAACCTTCGGCGGCCAACGCTGGCAGCATCTGGGTGCAGACCAGATCGATGTAATCGTCAGCGCGATCCTTGTATTCCGGCGGTAGCGCATGTGCGGCCAGACAGGTACTGCGCACGCTGATCGGCAGTTCGGCAGCCAGACGCCGAATCACCCGCAGGATCTTGCGCTCATTGGCCAGATCGAGGCCGTAGCCAGATTTCATCTCGACCGTGGTCACGCCGTCACGCATCAGGCTTTTCAAGCGTTTGGCGGCACTGGCGAACAATTCGTCTTCGCTCGCTTCGCGCGTCGCACGTACGGTGCTGGCGATGCCACCGCCGGCCGCGGCGATCTCGGCGTAGCTAACGCCTTGCAGGCGCTTTTCGAACTCGCCGCTGCGGTTGCCGCCGAACACCGTGTGGGTGTGGCAGTCGATCAGGCCGGGGGTGACCCACGCGCCTTGCAAGTCATTGACCGCCGGGTATTCGCCGGATGGCAATTGATTGCGCGGGCCGATCCACTCGATGTGCGCACCGGACGTCACGATGGCCGCATCCTCGATGATCGAGTAGACGCCTTGCGCCATGGTTGCGACGTGGCAGTGTTGCCAGAGGGTTTTCATCCCAAGTCCTCGTCTTGTTCAAAATCGATTCGCGAGTACGCCCGCTCCCACATTTGGAATGCGTTTCCCTGTGGGAGCGGGCTTGCTCGGGAAAAGGCCATCACAGGCTCGGCAAAAGCCTGGCAGGAACCAGCTCGCTCAAGCAACGCGATGCCAACAACTCAGTCGCGGCATTGATGTCCGGCGCAAAGAACCGATCCTTCTCATAGAACGGCACTTCTTTACGCAAAATCGCCCGGGCCTGTTCCAGCTTCGCCGAGGTTTTCAGACCGTTACGCAAGTCCAGGCCCTGCGCCGCCGCCAGCCACTCCACCGCAAGAATCCCGCGGGTGTTCTCGGCCATTTCCCACAGACGCTTGCCGGCCGCCGGGGCCATCGAGACGTGGTCTTCCTGGTTGGCCGACGTCGGCAGGCTGTCCACCGAGTGCGGATGGGACAGCGCCTTGTTTTCGCTGGCCAGCGCTGCCGCCGTCACCTGGGCGATCATGAAACCGGAGTTCACGCCGCCATTGGCCACCAGGAACGGCGGCAGTTGCGACATGTGCTTGTCCATCATCAGCGAGATGCGGCGTTCGCTCAGCGAGCCGATTTCAGCGATGGCCAGGGCCATGTTGTCAGCGGCCATGGCCACCGGTTCGGCGTGGAAGTTACCGCCGGAAATCACATCGCCTTCAGCGGCGAACACCAACGGGTTATCCGACACGGCGTTGGCTTCGATCGCCAGCACTTCAGCCGCTTGACGGAACTGGGTCAGGCACGCGCCCATGACTTGCGGCTGGCAGCGCAGCGAGTAAGGGTCTTGAACCTTTTCGCAGTTCTGGTGCGAGTCGGATACTTCGCTGCGCTCACCGAGCAGATCACGGTAAGCGGCAGCGGCGTCAATCTGGCCTTTCTGACCACGGGCGGCGTGGATACGCGCGTCGAACGGCGAGCGCGAACCGAGCACCGCTTCAACCGTCAAACCGCCCAGCGCCAAGGCGCCAGCGAACAGGTCTTCACCTTCAAACAGACCGCGCAGCGCAAACGCAGTAGACACCTGAGTACCGTTGAGCAGCGCCAGACCTTCCTTCGCCGCCAGCGTCAGCGGCGTCAGACCGGCGACTTTCAGCGCTTCGGTCGCCGCCATCCACTCGCCCTTGTGCCGCGCCTTGCCCTCGCCCAGCAGCACCAGCGACATGTGCGCCAGTGGCGCGAGGTCGCCGGATGCGCCCACCGACCCCTTGAGCGGAATGTGCGGATAAACCTCGGCGTTGATCAGCGCGATCAGCGCATCGATCACCACACGGCGGATGCCGGAGAAACCACGGCTGAGGCTGTTGACCTTGAGCACCATAACCAGCCGCACCAGCGCATCGCTGATCGGCTCACCGACACCGGCGGCATGGGACAACACCAGCGAACGCTGAAGGTTTTCCAGGTCTTCGCTGGCGATGCGGGTCGAGGCCAGCAGGCCGAAACCGGTGTTGATGCCGTAGGCCGTGCGGTTCTCGGCGAGGATCTGCTCGACGCAGGCTACGCTGGCTTCGATCTGCTTTGATGCACTGTTGTCGAGGGTCAGCTTGACCGGGTTTTGAAAAACATCACGCAGTTGGGCCAGGCTCAGTTGGCCGGGGATCAGGTTCAGCGCAGTCATTTAAATGCTCCTTTTGAGAGTTTGTTATTAACTACCAGTCGCTCCGGAGCATTCCGTTATCCGTCGTTTCTCGTCTTGTGGACGATCCGCGCCTTGGCACGCTGGTATGGGTGTTTGTCAGTGCAGATTCGGTAAGACGTTGTGCAGCGCGTTCGTATCTTTCAAAACGCTCGCAGCGGCGGCGATATCCGGCGCCAGCCAGCGGTCCTGATCGTAGGCCGGGACTTTCTCACGCAGCAGGCGCCACGCGATATCAGTGCCCGCGCCAAAACGCTGCTCTTTCAAGAATTCAAACGCCTGCGCCGCCAGCAGATATTCGATGGCGAGGATCTGCGTGCAGTTTTCCAGGGCGCGGTGCAGCTTCAGCGCAGCGTTGGTGCCCATGCTCAGGTGGTCTTCCTGCAAGCCTGAGGTGATGTAGTTGTCGAGCACCGCCGGCTGCGCCAATTGACGGTTTTCGGCACACAGCGACGCGGCGACGTATTGCACGATCATCATCCCCGAGTTCACCCCCGGGTTGGCCACCAGAAACGCCGGCAAACCGCTGACGTGCGGGTTGACCAAGCGATCGAGACGACGTTCGGCAATCGAGCCGATTTCGGCCATGGCGATTGCCAGCAGATCCGCCGCCATCGCCACCGACTGGCCGTGCGGATTGGCTTGCGACATGACCCGGAAGTTATCCGGCGTACCGAGCAGCAACGGATTGTCGGTGCAGCCGTTGAGTTCGGCTTCGACCTGCTTGATCGCGTGCGCCAGTTGATCGCGCGCGGCGCCATGCACCTGCGGGATCGAACGGATACTCAAGGCGTCCTGCGTGCGAATGCCTTTGCTTGAGGCGATCACTTCACTGCCGTCGAGCAGGGCGCGCAGATTGACACCAACCTGCTGCATGCCCGGGTGCGGCTTGAGCGCGATGATCTCGGCATCGAACGCCGCAATCTGTCCGCGCTGGGCTTCGAAACTCATCGCGCCGATCACGTCGGCCCATTGCAGCAGACGCGTGGCATCGGCAATCGCCAGGCAACTGAGGCCGGTCATGCAAGGCGTGCCGTTGACCAGGCACAAACCGTCCTTCGCCCCCAGTGGCACCGGTTGCAGCCCCTCTTCGGCCAACGCCTGTTGCGCCGAGGTGATCTGGCCGCGATAGCTGACATTGCCCACGCCCAGCAGCGCGATGCCGATGTGTGCCATGTGGGTCAGGTAACCCACCGAACCTTGCGACGGCACTTGCGGGGTGATGCCGCGATTGAGCAGCGCCAGCAGCCCTTCGACCACCCGCCGATGAATGCCGGATTTGCCGTGGCTGTAGTTGTGGATCGCCGCGCAGATGATCGCGCGGGTCTGTTCGTCAGGCAGTACCGGACCAACGCCGCAGGCGTGGCTGAGCAAGGTATTGCGCGACAACTGGCTGAGTTGTTCGTCTTTGAGCGAGACGTTGGACAACCCGCCCAGACCAGTGTTGACGCCATACGCGCGCTCGCCGCTTTCGACGATGCGCTGGACGATACCCTGTGCGTTTTCGATGCGCGCCCAGGTCTCGCTCGACAACTCCAATTGCGCGCCGTGCCGGGCGACGGCGACCACGTCCTGCCGACGCTGGGGGCTGCCAGTGATAACGATTTTTTCAGCCTGGGACATCTAAAACCTCAACCGTAATATTGATGCAGCTTTACCGACGCCTTCGCGAGCAAGCCCGCTCCCACAGGGGACGCATTCCAAATGTGGGAGCGGGCTTGCTCGCGAAGGGGCCGGACCAGCCAACACAAAACTGCCTAAACCACCGCCGCCCGCCGCTGCACGAACCGGTCGACATATTCATCAGCCGGCGAATGCAGGATTTCTCTTGGCGTGCCGACCTGAATCAGCTTGCCGTCCTTGAGAATTGCAATGCGATTCCCGATGCGCACGGCTTCGTCGAGGTCGTGGGTGATGAAGACGATGGTCTTGTGCAGGGTCTTTTGCAGCTCCAGCAACTGGTCTTGCATCTCGGCGCGGATCAACGGATCCAGGGCGCTGAACGCTTCGTCCATCAGGATGATGTCGGTGTCCGCCGCCAGAGCCCGGGCCAGGCCGACTCGCTGGCGCATGCCTCCGGACAGTTGGTGCGGGTATTTGTTTTCGTAGCCCTTGAGGCCCACGGTATTGATCCAGTGCAGCGCACGTTCAGAGCACATCTGCTTGCTTTCGCCGCGCACTTTCAGGCCGTAGGCGACGTTGTCGAGGACGGTCTTGTGCGGCAGCAGGCCGAAGCTCTGGAACACCATGCTGATCTTGTGCCGACGAAATTCGCGCAGGGCATCCATGTCGTATTGCAGGATGTCCACGCCGTCGACCAGGATCGCGCCGCTGGTCGGGTCGATCAGACGATTGAAGTGGCGCACCAGGGTCGATTTGCCCGAGCCGGACAGGCCCATGATCACGAAGATCTCGCCGGTGCCGATGCTCAGCGACAGGTCATTGACCCCGACCACGCAACCGGTTTCGCTCAGTACCTGATCCTTGGTCTTGCCCTGGCCGACCATCGCCAGTGCGTCCTTGGCACGGTTGCCGAAAATCTTGAAGACGTTTTTGACTTCGATCTTGCTCACGGTTGCGTCGTTCATTTGCTCACCTCATGCCGTGGCCGACCGTATGCCTGAGTAATGCGGTCGATGACCACTGCGAGAATCACGATCGCCAGACCGGCTTCGAGGCCGCGTCCGACGTTGAGGGTCTGAATGCCCACCAGTACGTCTTCACCCAGACCCCGGGCACCGATCATCGAGGCGATCACCACCATCGACAGGGCCATCATGGTGGTCTGGTTGATCCCGGCCATGATGCTTGGCAGGGCCAGCGGCAGTTGCACGCCGAACAGTTGCTGCCAGCGGTTGGCGCCGAAAGCGTTGATGGCCTCCATCACCTCGCCGTCGACCTGGCGAATGCCCAGATCAGTCAGGCGAATCAGCGGTGGTGCGGCGTAGATGACGGTCGCGAAAATCGCCGGCACCTTGCCCAGACCGAACAGCATCAGCACCGGGATCAGGTACACGAAGCTGGGCATGGTTTGCATGATGTCGAGCAGCGGCATCAACACCGAACGCAGGCGATTGCTGCGTGCCGAGAGAATCCCCAGCGGGATGCCGATCAGCACCGAAATGATCGTCGCGACCATCATCAGCGCCAGGGTTTGCATGAGCTTGTCCCACAGGCCGACAGCGCCCACCAGAAACAGCAAACCGACGATCACCGCGGTGGTCGCCACTTTGCGTGTGGCGTGCCAGGCCACGGCGCCGACGATCGCCAGCATCAACCACCAGGGTGCTGCACGCAGCATGCCTTCGAGGTTGACGATGGCCCACAGCAGCGTGTCGGAGATATGGCGGAACACATCGCCGTAGTTGGTGACCAGCGAATCGACCCAACCGTTGACCCAGTCGGCGATGGAAAAGGTAAAGCTTTCGGGAAACATAAGAGACTCTCAATCAAGGGGTTGCGATCAAGCGTCCGACTGCCGATGCCGGCAGCCGGAGAAGCTCAACCTACAAGGCCGCGTCGATTTTCCTGGCGGCGTCGTCGCTCACCCACTTGTGCCAGACTTCAGGATGTTCCTTGAGGAAGATTTTCGCCAGTTTTGGCGACTCGATACGTTCCTTCGCCATGCGTCCCAGGTTCTGGTTCAGCAGGTCGATCGGCAGGTTGACCTTTTCCAGCACGGCCACCAGTTCCGGGGCTTGCTCGTGGAAGGTTTTCGACAGGCCGACCTTGATGCTCACTGTCTTGTCGACGCCCGGCTTTTCTTCGAGCTTGACCGCGTCGATCTGGCCCATCAGCGGGGTCGGCGACCAGTAGTAGAACAGGATCGGTTCACCACGCTTGTAGCTCGACAACACCGCCGCATCCAGCGCCGGGCCGGTGCCCGGACGGAAGTTGGTGTAGCTGCTTTCCAGACCATAGCTTTTGAGCATTTCGCTGTTGTCCAGTTCGCAGGTCCAGCCAGCCGGGCAGTTGTAGAAACGGCCTTTGGAAGGTTCTTCAGCGTCCTTGAACACGGCGGCGTATTTGCCCAGGTCAGCGATGTTTTTCAGGTCCGGGGCTTTGGGCTCAAGCTTGCGCTTGGCGTCGCCTTCGATCACGTAGCGCGGCACGTACCAGCCTTCAACAGCGCCCACGATCGGCGCGCCGACACCAACGACCTTGCCGGCCTTCTCGGCCTTGTTCCAGACCTCGCTGCGGCCGACCCATTCTTCGGCGAACACTTGAATGTCGTTGCTGCTCAGGGCGTTTTCCATGGTGATGGAGTTGCCCGGCAAGCTATCGGTCTTGCAGTCGTAACCTTTCTCCAGCACCACTTGCAGCACGTCAGTCAGCAGCATGGCGCTTTCCCAGTTCAGCCCGGCGAATTTCACCGGTTTGCCCGATTCGCACCAGCCGGCCGCCTGGGTGGCGCCGGCACTGGCGAGCAGGCCCATCGAAAGCAGTGTGGTCAGCAGGGTCTTGTTCGATTTCATTGTCGTGACGCTCCTAATCATGAGTTGGGCTTACGGCAGTCAAGAGGCATCCAGCCCTGTCCACGTCCAATCAGGCCTGCGCCGCAGCGCGACTGGCCCTGTTTTTCTCAGGTTGTGCATGGCTGTCCTGCTCGACCGGCAGAATCAGGTGATCGGGCACCGTGCTGTGCCATTTTTTTGCGCACACGTAATAAAGGGCGGCGGGCAGCACCAGGCCGATGATCCAGGAAATATCCACATCGCCGAGGGCGGCCACCAGCGGGCCGGTGTAGAACTTGGTGGAAATGAACGGCAGTTGCACCAGCACACCGAACACATAGACGCTGATACCGAGGACGTTCCAGCGGCCGTAGCGACCATTTGGATCGGCCAGTGCCGGCACGTCATAGCGCTCGCGGGTGATGCAGTAGTAGTCGACCAGGTTGATCGCGCTCCAAGGCGTGAAAAACGCCAGCAGGAACAGAATGAAGGACTTGAACGCACCGAGGAACGAGTGCTGACCGAGCAATGCGATCAGCGTTGCCGCCCCGACGATGACCACCACGAAAACCAGACGCTGCAAGCGCGACACCGTCAGGTGGCCACGGAAACCGCTGATGATGGTCGCGATGCACATGAAGCTGCCGTAGGAGTTCAGCGTCGAGATGGTGACCTTGCCGAACGCGATGCTGAAATACAGCAACGCAGCGGTGGCACCGGTTCCGCCCAGACCGACGATATAAGCCACTTCATGGCCGGCGAACTGGCCGTTGGCTGAAGCGGCAGCGAACACACCAAGGATCATCGCCACTTGTGCGCCAATCACCGAACCGGCGCCCGCAGCGAAAAAGGTTTTCACCGCTGACGTCTTGCTCGGCAGGTAGCGTGAGTAGTCCGCCACGTAAGGGCCGAAAGCGATCTGCCAGGACGCCGCGAGCGACACCGCCAGCAAAAAACTGCTCCAGCTAAAGTGACGGATTTGCAGGAGTGCACCGACGTCGGTCTGGCTCATCAGACGCCAGAACAGAAATACGAAAGCAATCACGCCAATGACGCTGGCGACGCGGCCAATCCAGTGGATCACCCGATAACCCATCACCGTGACCAGCACGATGACACTGGCGAAGATCAGAATGCCGACGCTGTCGCTGACGCCAAACAACTGGCCCAGCGCCTGGCCGGAAAGCACCGTGCCCGTAGCGGTGAAACCCAGATACATCAGGCACACCAACACAATCGGGATGGCCGCGCCATAAACGCCGAACTGCACACGGCTGGAAATCATCTGCGGCAGACCGAGCTTCGGCCCTTGCGCCGCATGCAGTGCCATCACCCCGCCGCCCAGCAGTTGACCGATCAACAGACCGATCAACGACCAGAACACATCACCGCCCAGCACCACGGCCAACGCCCCGGTGACAATCGCAGTGATTTGCAGGTTGGCACCCATCCACAGGGTGAATTGGCTAAACAGACGACCGTGTCTTTCCGCTTCCGGGATGTAGTCGATCGAACGCCTTTCGATCAACGGTTTGTTGCCTGCACGATCAGGGTTAACAGCCATGATTCAACCTCTGTGGATTGTTATTCGAGTTCACTGAGCGTCTTGCGTGGGTTGCTTTTGGTGGGAGCGGGCTTGCTCGCGAAGGGGTCGGCACATTCGAAACATGTGCTGATTGATCCACCGCATTCGTGAGCAAGCCCACCCCCACCCAAAGCATTTCCCACAGAGTTGCGTTTATTGACCGGTAATCATCGGCAGGTTCAGGCCCTGTTCCTTGGCGCAGTCGATGGCGATCTGGTAACCGGCATCGGCGTGACGCATGACACCCGTGGCCGGGTCGTTGTGCAGCACGCGGGCGATACGCTCGGCCGCTTCGTCCGTACCGTCGCAGACAATCACCATGCCCGAGTGCTGGGAGAAGCCCATGCCCACGCCGCCGCCGTGGTGCAGGGACACCCAGGTCGCGCCGCTCGCGGTGTTGAGCAGAGCGTTGAGCAGAGGCCAGTCGGACACGGCGTCGGAACCGTCCTGCATCGATTCGGTTTCACGATTCGGGCTGGCCACCGAGCCGGAATCGAGGTGATCACGACCGATCACGATCGGCGCCGACAACTCGCCGCTACGGACCATTTCGTTGAATGCCAGACCCAGCTTGGCGCGCAGGCCCAGGCCAACCCAGCAGATACGCGCCGGCAAGCCCTGGAAGCTGATGCGCTCACGGGCCATGTCCAGCCAGTTGTGCAGGTGGGCGTCGTCCGGGATCAACTCTTTGACCTTGGCGTCGGTTTTGTAAATATCCTGTGGATCGCCCGACAGGGCCGCCCAACGGAACGGACCGATGCCACGGCAGAACAGCGGACGGATATAGGCCGGTACGAAACCCGGGAAGTCGAATGCGTTTTCAACACCTTCTTCCTGAGCCATCTGACGGATGTTGTTGCCGTAGTCGAAGGTTGGGATGCCTTGCTTCTGGAATTCCAGCATCGCTTTGACGTGCACGGCCATCGACTGCTTGGCGGCTTTGATCACAGCGGCCGGTTCGGTCTTGGCGCGGGCGCGGTATTCGTCCCAGCTCCAGCCGGCCGGCAGGTAGCCGTTGAGTGGGTCGTGGGCGCTGGTCTGGTCGGTGACCATGTCCGGGCGCACGCCACGCTTGACCAGTTCCGGCAAAATTTCAGCGGCGTTGCCCAGCAGCGCGATGGAAATCGCTTTACCTTCTTTGGTGTACTTGTCGATGCGCGCCAGGGCGTCGTCGAGGTCAGTGGCTTGCTCGTCGACGTAACGGCTTTTCAGGCGGAAATCGATGCTGACCTGCTGGCATTCGATGTTCAGCGAGCAAGCGCCGGCCAGGGTCGCGGCCAGAGGCTGAGCGCCACCCATGCCACCCAGCCCGGCGGTCAGCACCCACTTGCCTTTGAGGTTGTCGTTGTAGTGCTGACGACCGGCCTCAACGAAGGTTTCGTAGGTGCCCTGGACGATGCCCTGGCTGCCGATGTAGATCCAGCTGCCGGCGGTCATCTGGCCGTACATGGCCAGGCCTTTGGCGTCGAGTTCGTTGAAATGCTCCCAGCTCGCCCAGTGCGGGACGAGGTTGGAGTTGGCGATCAGTACGCGCGGGGCGTTGCTGTGAGTCTTGAACACGCCGACCGGCTTGCCGGATTGCACCAGCAGGGTCTCGTCGTCATTGAGATTGGTCAGGCTCTCGACGATCTTGTCGTAGCACTCCCAGTTACGCGCCGCACGACCGATGCCACCGTAGACCACCAGTTCTTTCGGGTTCTCGGCCACTTGCGGATCAAGGTTGTTCATCAGCATGCGCAGCGGCGCTTCGGTCAGCCAGCTTTTGGCGGTCAGCTTGTTACCGCGTGCAGCACGGATTTCGACGTCACGGTGCTTTGTAAAAGGGGCAGCGGTCATTTTGTTGTCAGTCACGAAAAAGACTCCTCAGCGATCAATTCAAACCAACCCTGGCAGTGGGCAAGCAGCCTGTGCGCTTCAATGCGCGCAAGCGAATCAGTGGACGCTGCAGAGAGTCTCGAGCGACTCATACGCATACGTCTTTACTTGTACATACAAGCATATGCAATCAAGCGGCCAACTTGTTGAGGGGCGGCTCAAGAAACATAGCGGACGAGGCTGGAGGACGCCTGAATCAAGGGTTCTGGCGTGGGTTAAATTTTTCGCGGGGGTGTGTTTGGGGCATTGCGAGAGGGTTACGAAAGCGTGGTGTTGCGCCACGCTGGGGCGTTCGGTAACAAGTTGGTGCGCCGGGGAAACAAGAAGTGTGAATACATGGGTGGCGAGGGGATTTACTCCCTCGCCACAGGATGTGTGACCCGATTCAGGTCAGCGTGCTGTCAGCTCGATTACGCAGCAACCGCCATCGACGGAGATTTCAACCAACCCGGTGTTACCGTCCAGTTGCAGGCAATCATGCCGGCCAAGTTGTGCCCTGTCCTCACCGACTGTCACTTGCAGCAACTCACTGACACTGAACACCAGCAGCGTCCCCGCCGAGCTGAAAAACCGCTGCGCGCCGTCCAGCCATTGCAAACGTGCGCTGTAGCGCTGCGGAGCATAGATCAGGTTGAAATCGCGAATCGCCCCGCCAAGCAACGTGCAGGACACTTGGCTTTCACCTCCGAAAGCGAACGGGTCGAGGGGTAACAGAGGCTGGGTGTCGTCACCGTCCACACACAAGGTCATGCCGTCACCCTGCAACACGGTGATCACCCGTTGATAACCGGCGAAGGTCGAAAAACCGCCCGACTCCGCGATATCGGCAATCGATAGGCGCCAGCCAAAACCCTCCAGACCTGCGCCCGCATCGCGGGTGATTTCTTCAGTGCTGCCGCCGCCGTTCTTCCACGGCATGCGTGGGTAGCCTTCGGCGCGTAAAACTTTCAAACCATTCATTTATGAAAGCGTCCTTCCAGACGATGACGAGAACCTGGGTGAATCAGACGCGCAGCCGTCACCGGTTGACGCCCCGACCAGGTGCGGCGGCGAATCAGCAGGCACGGCTCGCCTTTCTCGATCTGCAGCAACTTGCACTCCGACGGCTCGGCAAGAATCGCTTCAACCACATGCTCGCCCTCGGTCAGCGGCGCGACCTGGTTGAGGTAGGCGTAAGGCGTTTGCAGGGTGAAGTCCTGCTTCAAGTATTGCGGGGCGACCAGCGCGTTGACGAAACGGTCCTCGATTTGCACCGGGATGTCGTTTTCGTAATGCACGATCAGCGAGTGAAAGACTTTCTGCCCTTCGCGCATGTCCAGCGCCAGCGCCCGCTCGGAACCGGCGGCCTCTTCTTCAAGGGTGATGACCTGGCAAGTATGGCGATGACCACGGGAGGCGATTTCATCAGCGATGTTGTGCACTTCAAACAGCGCGGACTGGCTCTTCGGTTCGGCGACAAAAGTGCCGACACCTTGCATGCGCACCAACAGGCCGTCGGCGGTCATCTCGCGCAGCGCGCGGTTGATGGTCATGCGGCTGAAACCGAGTTGATTGACCAATTCGCTTTCCGACGGCACGCGGTAGTGCGGCGGCCAGTTACCGCTGTCGATCTGCTGGGTAATCATCTGTTTGACACGCGCGTACAAGGGCGCCGGACTGTCGCCCATGTTCGCGGCCAACGGGGAAACTGGAGGCGGAGTCGGCACGGTGGATCCTTGTTCGT
The DNA here is from genome assembly GCF_963970575.1 of Pseudomonas sp. EA_65y_Pfl2_P74. NCBI lineage: Bacteria > Pseudomonadati > Pseudomonadota > Gammaproteobacteria > Pseudomonadales > Pseudomonadaceae > Pseudomonas > Pseudomonas sp. EA_65y_Pfl2_P74. Next base: position 247,851 of record NZ_CAXAOQ010000001.1, on the reverse strand, counting down.
CGGTAGAGGTTGCTAGCTTGCCGGAGTTTACCGAGCAGGCAAACGTCTGTATATGTATATACAAATAACACACGATGGGGTGCTGAACCATGTCCGCTTTCTTTGCCGAACGCGCGCTGCTGCCTAACGGATGGGCCAATCATGTACGTCTTGAGGTCAGCGCTGATGGCGTGTTGACCCAAATCCAGGCCGATTCCACCGCAGAGGGCGCCGAACGGCTGAGCGGGCCGTTGCTGCCGGGGATGCCCAATCTGCACTCCCACGCGTTCCAGCGGGCGATGGCCGGGCTGGCCGAAGTGGCCGGCAATCCCAACGACAGTTTCTGGACCTGGCGCGATCTGATGTATCGGCTCGTCGGAAAAATCAGCCCGGATCAACTCGGCGTGATCGCCCGACAGCTGTACATCGAAATGCTCAAGGCCGGTTACACCTCGGTGGCCGAATTTCATTACGTACACCACGACAGCAAGGGTCAGCCGTACGCCGACCCGGCCGAACTGGCGTTGCGCATCAGTCAGGCTGCCAGTGACAGCGGCATCGGCCTGACGCTGCTGCCGGTGCTCTACAGCCATGCAGGTTTCGGCGGCCAGCCCCCGAATGACGGCCAACGCCGCTTCATCAACAGCAGCGAAAACTACTTGAAGCTGCAATCACGTTTGCAGCCGCTGTTGGCACAGCAAAAGGCGCAATCGTTGGGTCTGTGCTTCCACTCGTTGCGCGCGGTCACCCCGCAGCAAATCAGCGAAGTGCTGGCGGCCAGTGACAAGCAGTGCCCGGTGCACATCCACATCGCCGAGCAGCAAAAGGAAGTCGATGACTGCCTGAGCTGGAGCGGGCGCCGCCCCCTGCAATGGCTCTATGAAAACACCGAAGTCGATCAACGCTGGTGCCTGGTCCATGCCACTCACGCCAATCCGGAAGAAGTCACGCTAATGGCCAAGAGCCGCGCCATCGCCGGTTTGTGCCTGACCACCGAGGCCAACCTGGGCGACGGGATTTTCCCGGCCGTGGACTTCCTCGCTCAAGGTGGCCGCCTGGGTATCGGCTCTGACAGCCATGTGTCACTCAGCGTGGTGGAAGAATTGCGTTGGCTGGAATACGGCCAGCGTCTGCGTGATCAACGACGCAACCGCTTGTATGGCGCGGATCAGCCGATGGTCGGGCGCACGTTGTACGACGCCGCGCTGGAGGGCGGTGCTCAGGCACTGGGGCAACCAATTGGAGCGCTTGAAGTCGGTAAGCGGGCGGACTGGATTGTGCTCGATGGCAATGATCCGTACCTGGCGACGGCCAATGGCGACGGGATTCTGAATCGCTGGTTGTTTGCCGGCGGTGATCGTCAGGTGCGTGACGTGCTGGTTAATGGCCAGTGGGTGGTGCGCGATGGGCGGCATGCGGGGGAAGAAGACAGTGCGCGAGCCTTCACTCAAGTCCTGCGCGAGCTTTTAGGCTGACACAACGCAAAAAATGTGGGAGCGGACTTGCTCGCGAAAGCGGTGTATCGGTCAACACTTGCGTCGACTGACACGCCCTCTTCGCGAGCAAGCCCGCTCCCACATTTGATAGGCGGTGCTGGTTAATTCGACGTCTTGGCCATCTGCCGATCCGTGGTGCGCCAGATCAGTCGAGTGGTGTCGTAACCCTGCTGCCGCGCCTTGCTCAGCAGATCCTCACGCACCACGCCGTTGACAGTCGGCGTACGCGACAACAACCACATGTACTTGCGACTCGGGTCGCCGACGATGGCGGTCTTGTAGTCATCGCTGACGTACAACACCCAGTATTCACCCTTCGCCACACCCGGTATCAACCGTGAGAACCAGGTGTCGAACTCGACCCACAGCTTGTCGGTCTTGCCCGGAACCTGCGGATAAGCCGTACCCTTGACCTCTTGCCACTCCCAGTCTTTTGTCAGGCAGCGGTTGAACACCCCCATGTTGCCGTCGGGCTGAAGGGTGTAGCGAGCTTCGGATTGCGCGCAATGGCGCTGGAAATACATCGGCAAGCGCGCCAGTTCATACCAGGTGCCTTGGTAACGCTTGAGATTGACGCTGTTGACGGTTTTCGGCGCCAAAGGGTCCACGCCGGACGTGGCGCAGCCGGCCAGTACCAGGCCGGCAAAAAGGATTAGCAATAACCGCTTCATTCTTCTTCTCCGTGGGCGCGAAGCCCCGGTTTACTTCAGGCCTTGGCCGGAAAACATCAGCACTTTGTCACCGGCGTACTGCACGCTGATAAAGCTGTTCTTGTCGCCCCAGGTGCAACTGGACATGCCGAGCGCGCCCGAGCAATCGGTGGGTTTGCCGAGCAAGGTTTCAACCTCGGCCTTGGCCATGCCGGCCGAAAGCTTGGCATAGTTTTCCTGATTGACCTTGCTGCATGCGGCCAACAGCACGCAAAACGACAGCAGGGCGATAGATCGCAGCGACATGGTGTAACTCCTGGAGCGAGGGGGGGATGGCAGGGTGCCAACCAGAAGCTTAGAAGAGAAAACCCTCTTCTGGTTCCCTTCCAAGTTGGCTATTTATATGGCCACTCGTCCGGCATTTACCGGAAAATCAGGCACTTCGTGCGGCTATTGAGCATTTCGTCGCCTTTCATCAAAGCCGCCTAATCTTTGGCGCGCAGCGGTCGAAACAAGAGCAGCGCAAAGCCCCCAGATGTGGCAAATTGCCGCCATTTCTTGACCAGCCCCTTCGCGGTAGCTCATTCGATGACCAGAAACCTGAAATTCAGCCACAAAATCTTGTTGGCTGCCGCCCTCGTGGTGGCCGTTGCGTTCGCCTGTTTCATCTTTTTCAATGACTACCGACAACGCGAAGCCCTGAACAGCAGCACCGAAGCCTCGATGCAGGAACTGGGCAGCCTGACCACCAGCAACATCCAGACCTGGCTGGAAAGCCGCATCCAATTGCTGCAATCGCTGGCCCAGCAAGTTGTCGCCGACGGCAACGCGCCCGCCAGCCTGAAACGCATCATCGACCTGCCCGCCTACACCGGTAACTTCCAGCTCAGCTACTTCGGCGGCGCGGATGGCGTGATGTTCTCGGTACCGGCCGGCAACCGCGCACCGGATTACGACCCGCGCGCCCGTGGCTGGTACAAAGCGGCCGACAGTGCGCAGCAAACCATCGTCACCGAACCGTACATCGCCGCCTCGTCGGGCAAACTGGTCATCACTGTTGCCACCCCGGTGCAGCGCCAGGGCCAGATGATTGGCGTCGCCGGTGCCGATATCGATCTGAGCAGCGTCAGCGCAATCATCAACTCGCTGAACTTCGGCGGCCATGGTCACGCATTTATCGTCAGCGCCGATGGCAAAATCCTGATCCACCCGGACAGCAAACTGGTGCTCAAGACCCTCGCCGAGGCCTATCCGAACGGTGCGCCAAACGTCAGCCCCGGTTTGAAGGAAGTCGAGTTCGGCGGCAAGACGCAGTTGATCTCCTTCACCCGCGTCAATGGCGTGCCATCGGCTGACTGGTACGTGGCGCTGGTGCTGGATAAAGACACCGCGTTCGCGATGCTCAGCGAATTCCGCACCTCGGCGCTGATTGCCATGGTCATCGCCGTGGTGATCATCATCGCCCTGCTCGGCATGCTGATCCGCGTGCTGATGCAACCACTGCTGACCATGGGCCGCGCGATGCACGACATCGCAGAAGGCGAAGGCGACCTGACCAAACGTCTGATGATCCACGGCAACGATGAGTTCGGCGCGCTGGGCACATCGTTCAACCGGTTCGTCGAACGTATCCACACCTCGATCCGCGAAGTGGCCTCCGCGACCGGCCAGGTCAACGAAGTCGCCCTGCGCGTGGTCGCCGCGTCGAACTCGTCGATGTACAACTCCGATCAGCAAGCGAGCCGTACCAACAGCGTCGCCGCCGCGATCAACCAACTCGGAGCCGCCGCCCAGGAAATCGCCCAGAATGCCGCCCTCGCCTCGCAGCACTCCAGCGACGCGCGCAGCCTGGCCGTCGACGGTCAGCAGGTGGTGGATAAAACCATCCACGCCATGCAGCAGTTGTCGGCGAAGATCAGCGACTCCTGCGGCAACATCGAAACCCTGAACAGCAACACGGTGAACATCGGCCAGATTCTGGAAGTGATCACCAGCATTTCGCAGCAGACCAACTTGCTCGCGCTCAACGCCGCCATCGAAGCGGCCCGTGCGGGTGAGGCTGGGCGTGGTTTCGCTGTGGTCGCGGATGAAGTGCGCAACCTCGCACACCGCACCCAGGATTCGGCGCAGCAAGTGCAGGGCATGATCGAGGAGCTGCAAGTCGGCGCCCGTCAGGCCGTCAACATCATGACCGAGAGCCAGCGTGAGAGCGAAAGCAGCGTCGGCATCGCCAACCAGGCCGGCGAACGCCTGGGCAGCGTCACCCAGCGCATCGGCGAGATCGACGGGATGAACCAGTCGGTGGCGACTGCGACTGAAGAGCAGACGGCAGTGGTCGAGTCGATCAACGTCGACATCAACGAGATCAACACGCTGAATCAGGAAGGTGTGGAGAACTTGCAGGCGACGTTGCGGGCGTGCTCGGATCTGGAGCAGCAAGCGGCGCGTCTCAAACAATTGGTGGGTAGCTTCAGGATCTAAGGCGCTGCCACTGGCCCCTTCGCGAGCAAGCCCCACATTGGAATGCATTTCAGTGTGGGAGTGGGCTTGCTCGCGAAAGCAGCATCAGCCGCACTGATATCTAAAATCTGGAACCCGGCCCGCAAAGAAACGCCAACTCCTCAGCCGTAGACTCGCGCCCCAACACCGCATTGCGATGCGGAAACCGCCCAAACCTTGCAATCACTTTCTGATGCCGCTCGGCATAATCCAGATTGTCGGCAAACACCGCACGCTCTGCCTCCGGCTGCTCAGCCACCAGATCGATAAACCGCGAAACCGCTTCGTTCTGCACCGCAAGGTTTTCGCAGTGTTCGAACACCAGATAGATGAATACCCGTTGAATCGGCTTCAGTTGCCGGTCGAAATCCGCAGCAATGCCTTGCGCGACAAGTTGCTGCGCGCGCAGATCGCCAGCGAATGCTTTGGGAGAATCGCGAAAGATCATTCGCGGCAGTTGATCGAGCAACAGCACCACCGCCAGCCAACCTTCGGGACATTGCGTCCACTCGGTCAGTTCGCCCGCCAGGGCCTGATCGACAAAGACCCCGAACCGCTCACGCGCTTCGAGGTCCTGGCTGTCTTTCTTGCCGAACCACAGCTTGCCCTTGTCAGCCGAAACCTCGTCCGGTGATTCGGCGTGACCGAACCACCAATCGAGCAACGGCTGCCAAGGCGCGTTCATGGCTTAAGCCTTGTGGTAGGCCGTGGCGCGTGCGACTTCTTCTTTCGAACCGAGGAACACCGCAACACGCTGGTGCAGACCTTCCGGCTGAATGTCGAGAATACGCTGGTGGCCGTCGGTGGACGCGCCGCCCGCTTGTTCCACCAGGAACGACATCGGGTTGGCTTCGTACATCAGACGCAATTTGCCCGGCTTGGACGGCTCGCGGCTGTCGCGCGGGTACATGAACAGACCGCCACGGGTCAGGATGCGGTGCACGTCGGCAACCATCGCCGCGACCCAACGCATGTTGTAGTTCTTTTTCAGTGGACCTTCTTCGCCGGCCAGCAACTCGTCGACGTAGCGCTGCACCGGAGCTTCCCAGTGACGCTGGTTGGACATGTTGATGGCGAACTCCTGGGTGGACTCAGGAATGGTGATGTCTTCGTGAGTCAGCACGAAGCTGCCCATTTCGCGGTCCAGGGTGAAGCCTTTGACGCCGTCGCCCAGGGTCAGTACCAGCATGGTCTGCGGCCCGTAGATCGCGTAACCGGCAGCGACCTGCTCGGTGCCTGGCTGCAGGAAAGCTTTTTCGTTCAGCGCTTCGTTCTGGCTCAGGTATTCGTTCGGGCAACGCAATACCGAGAAGATGGTGCCGACCGGGGCGTTGATGTCGATGTTCGACGAACCGTCCAGTGGGTCGAACACCAGCAGGTAGGCGCCCTTCGGGTACTTGCCCGGGATCTGGTAGGCATTGTCCATTTCTTCGGACGCCATGCCGGCCAGGTGACCGCCCCATTCGTTGGCTTCGAGCAGAATCTCGTTGGAGATCACATCGAGCTTCTTCTGCACTTCGCCTTGTACGTTTTCAGTGCCCATGCTGCCCAGAACACCGCCCAGGGCGCCTTTGGACACGGCGTGGCTGATTTCCTTACAGGCACGCGCCACCACTTCGATCAGGAAGCGCAGATCGGCAGGAGTGTTGTTGCTGCGGGTCTGCTCAATCAAATAGCGACTCAAGGTAACGCGGGACATGGACGGCTCCGGTGGAATGGTGGGCTGAAAACCCGCGCAGTTTACAGGGAGTCTGAAAACGTAGCGAGCAAAGACGCCCGGTAACGTGCGTTGGGGTGCAATTGCATCTATCAGACGTGATCGGGCCCGGAGAGTTCAGGCACCGGATTTAGCGTAGTTGGAAACGGGATGGATGGTAGCCCGGTTTTTTTTCGACCGATTGGCCGTCTTCGCGAGCAAGGGATCTCCCTTGAATACAGACTTGTGTCCACTGAAGATCAACTGTGGGAGCGGACTTGCTCGCGCATGGCGCGCAGCGCCAGCCATTCTCAGGACTTGGCGGGAGGTTTACGCAGCAGACTCGCCGCCATCACTCCAAGGAACACCACACTCAACAACAACACCGCCCACAGCCCCAACTTCTTCCAGTTGGTTTCAACGACTGCCGTAGTGGCTGTTGTCGAGGCGGGCGTGTTGATGGCTTGGCCCTGCACCGTCGCCTTACCCAACGTCGCCAGTTTCTGCGGTTTGAAATCGGGAATCAGCGTAGCCAGCGGCAGGTTCGCCGTTTTCACCGTCGGATTGCCCAGCGCCAGGCTGTACGGCCCTGCGCCACGCGCCAGAAAGACCACCTGCGTCGCCCGCACTGCGTATTTCAAGCTCGGCGCCTGCTCTCCCAAGCCGCCGCCGCGCTCATCTACGGTCAGTTTCAACTGCTGAACGGGCTGCCCGTAAAGCGACATTTCGTTCTGCACCACGTCCTGATCATTCTGCGTCAGGCGATAAAGCAAGCCACTGCTCAACGTCTGCCACGGCAGACTACTCTCGCGCCGCCCCGCCAACGTCACCGGTGCCAGGCTGTTCGGCTCTTTGAGTTCAACCTGCACCCGTTCGACGTTCAGCCCCATCGGCAACTGCCAGGTGTATTCCCCGGCCTTGGTGCTGCTGCCGGCCAGGTCCTGCGACCAGACCAACGGCAGCGGCAAATTGCGCGGGTCGCTGCTTTTCACTTGCGCCAACGTCAGGTTCGGCGCCGAGTTCGGTGAATCCCACAGCAAGCGCACATAACGCGCCGACTGCCCCGGCAGCGTCACTTCATGCTGCTCGATTCGCTCGTCGGAAAAGGTCAGCCGTGCGACCTGCCCCTCGCCCCAGGCCTGCCAATGCTGCAAGTCATCACTGGCCTCAATGCTGAAGCGCTGAAAGCCGTCGCGCTCGCTGGTCCAGTCGAGAATCAATTGCTGCAACGGCGCTTTGATCGCGCTCGCGTCGAGCAACCACCCGCGCAGCACTTCTTCGCCCGCCTCCAATTGGCTGGACGGCTGCACCTCGACCAGCGTGCCGTTGGTGGTCGATTGCACGCGCACGTTCGGTGCGCGCTCCGAGGCGTCGGCGGCGTTGTACAGCGGGAACCACTTCACGTCATGCAACTGCCCGTCGTCGCGGGTCTGCGCCGATTCGCGGGCCAAGGCGTAAGCCTGCGGTTCGCCGGCGGCGTTGAATACGCGCAGATCGCTGAGATCGGTCTGGCGCGCCTGCAATTGCACATTCAGCGGCAGTTCGAGGCGGTACCACGGGCCGTTGCCACTGACGGTCAGCGGCACCTGCGTGGCGAAGTCCGTCGGTTTTTCCTGGGCGCCGGCCGTCATCACCACGCCCAGCGCCAACCAACCCAGATTCAGCATACGACTCAAGATGAAACTCCTTCGGTGTCCGGGGCCGGTTTGTCCGCCACCGGGTCAGCTTCGGTGCGTTTGGGCGGCAGCGGCGCGAAGTAGCCGACCACCAGCAGCAACACGCCAACGCCGATAAACGAGACGATCCGGGCGAGGCCGCCACGGTTGCTCAATTCGACAAAAATCAGTTTGGCCACCACCAGCGCAATCAGCGCCGCGCCGATCAGCCACACTTCGCGGCGATGACGCAGATGCCCGCCGATCATCAGTCCCAGCGCCATCAGCGTCCAGACAATGGACAACCCGGCCTGCACCAGCATCGACGCCAGCAACTGATCGAGTTCGAAGGGGATCCCGGCCCAATGATGTGCGGCGCGAGTCACCAACGCGGTGCAGAAGGCGAACAGCGAAACTCCGGCGATCAGTTGCGTGGCGTAATCGGCGTAGTCCTGTCGGATCGACAACTGCGACACCGTGCTGCGCGACCAGACATAAACGCCGAACAGCGCAAACAGCAGGCCCAGTTCCAGCGGGTTGAGCAGCGGCACGTAAGGCAGCGGTTCGGCGTTGCCATCGCTGATCCCGTTGGCCAGCCAGAACCAGCCGAGCATCAACACCGCCAACGGTGCAGCGGCGTACAAGCGGTACTGGCGGGCAAACGCGGCGACGGGCCAAGGCCAATTGCGCGGTGCGGCCGCCAGCAACAGATACAGGCTCGGCAAAATCGCCCAGCCCAACCAACGCCAAGCGTTGTATTGCTCGGACAACAGCAGCAAGCCGTAGCGCAGTTCCAGCGCCAGCACACCGATCAATAGCCAGCAGCCGAGCACATGCGCAGTGCTCAAGGCCCGCGCCGGCAGCATCGGCGCCAAGCGCCGCAAGCTGAGGAAATGCACCGCGAACACCACAGCCCACGCCAGCCAGCCGACGTCTGCCGCCGGGTGATAACGCGAATGCCAAGTCATGAGCAAAACCAGCCCGGCGGCCGGCATCAACAAGGTGCACAGCAAACCCAGCGCCGGCCATTTCAAGCGCAGTGACAGTAGCGCCCACAATGCCACACTCAGTGCCGCGACCAGCAACAGCAGAGAGTCTTCAAGATTCACTGGCGCAAAGCCCAGCACTTCATTGACCCACGCGAACGTCCACCAACCGGCGCCCCACACCAGCAACACCTCGGACAAACGCTGCAAACTCAACACATCAAACGCCGACGCGTGATGACCCAGTTGCAGGCGCCAAGCGCCGATCATCGCGGCCAGGCTCAGCACCAACGGCGTCCAGAATCCGCCGTGCGCCAACGGCTTGGAACCTTCACTGGCCAACGGCCCAAGCCACTCGGAACCGGCGAGCAAAAACGCCGCGCCGCCGATCACCTGCAACAGCAGACCGAAGACAAAACTCACTCGCTGCTTGAGGTACAGGCTCAGCCAGATGATCAGCAAACCGCTGGCGGCCCACACCGCACTCGCGGTCTGCCACGGCAGCACGAACAGCACCGCCAGATTGATCAGCACCAGACCGGCCAGCAGCACCACCGACAATCCGCGCAGCAGACGCACATCGGCGCGCACCATCTCATCGCGAGCGGCCAGCAACATGCCGGCGATCAGGGCCAGCCCGATCAAGGAGGCACTGAGCAAACCGCTCCAGCCGGCGCTGAAAACCGCGGCCGAATCTACGCCCCCGCCTTGCAAGCGCAGCAGGAACAACGCGCCGCCCAGCAGTTGCACGGCAAACGCCGTGAACAGGAACGTGCGCGATTGCAGGCGCAGACCGACGAACAACGTCGCCAGACCGGCCAGCGCCCAACTGATCGCCGTGCCCTGGATGAAGAAGTACAGCGGCGCCAGCAGGTAAAGGCACGTCAGGCCCAGGCACGCCAGCACCGGCAGACCTTGGCGTTCCCAAGGCGAGGCCTGTTCCGGCGTGGCTTTGCGCAGTTGATAGAAGCTGAACAACAACGCGACGCCGAGCATCAGCGCACCTAACGGTGCCCCATCGAGCAGACTGCTCTCGCCGATGCGCAACTGACTGAGGAACGCCAGCGCCGACCCCAGTTGCAACAGCAAAGCAAAGGCTCGGGCGAAGGGGCGATGCTGACGCAAGCCGAGCCAGAAAATCCCCGCGCCCTCCACCGCCCACGCCGCAGACGTCCAACGTGCATCGAGCCCGAGCGGAATCGCCAGACTGGCAAAAATCACCCCCAGCGCCAGACAGGTTTCGCCCAGCAGCACGGCACGCCCGCCCATCAACACTTTGGCCAGGCCCATGTAGATCATGCCCAGTGCGAGGGCGCTGAATGCCGCCGCGAACTCCAGATGCTGCACCAGCGCAAACTGCAAACCAAAGCCGACAATCGGCGGGCCGAACAGCATCGTCCCATCGACGTAGTCACCCTTGCGCGCCGACCAGTGCAGCAGCGCCTCACGGTCGCCGTCTGCCGGAGCATCAGGCATGTCGAGTAGTTTTCGGCGGGCGAACAACAAGCCAATGGCCAGGTACATCAGGAAGAACAGAATCAGAAACGGCTCGGTGCTCCACAAAAGCTGCGGCGCATAAGAACGCAGCCCCCAGGCGAAACCGATGCCAAAGGTGCCAACGAAGCCAATCAGGTTGAGCAGGCGCCAGGCCTTGAACCAGGCGATGGCGAGGATGCCGGCGTTGAGCAGCGCGAAATAACTGAACAGCGCGACATGGTTGCCAGCGCCGGTCGAAGTCAGAATCGGTGCAGCGAAACCGCCGAGCGCGGCGACACACGCCAGCGCCAGGGCGTCCTGGGTAATCGCCAGAATCGCCGAGAACACCGTGACCGCCACCAGCAAGCCCAGCGCGGCCGACGGCTCCAGTAACGGATGCAGGCGCATCGCCGCAAACACCGTCAGGTACAACACCGCGATGCCGGTGCCTTGCAGCATCAACGCATAACTGCTGTTGCGGTGCCGCAGCCACCAGCCCAGCGCCAGCAAGCCCAGTGCCGCGGCAGCGACCCCGGCGTAACGCAGTTCGATCGGCACCACCATGCCTTCGGTGGCATAGCGCAGCAGAAACGCCAGGCCGAAGAACAACAGCACCACGCCAACGCGCAGCACGGTGTTGCCACCGAACAGCCAGTTGCGTGCCGCGCTGATGCCACGCTCGATCAAGTTCGGGCCACGGGGCTCGGCGGGTTGTTGAGGTTCGGTGGTCACGGCTTCGAGGCGCCAGACGTCGTCCGGCAGCGGTTGGCTGGTTTCCTCGGCAGCGGAAGAGATCGGTTCGAGTTCGGGCGGCAGTTCCCAAACCAGTTCGGACGCCGGCGCCTGTTCAACGATGTTTTGGGGTTCGACGACAGGTTCACTGGCCGGTGCCGCACTCGACGGCGGTGCGGCTTGCACGGGCGTGCCTTCGAGCAGAAACAGCCGCTGCTCGACCGCCTGCAAGGCGACCTTTGCCTGTTCAAGTTGACGCTGTTGTTCGGCGGCCTGTGTGCCGATCCGGGCGATGCGCAGCGTTTGCCCACTCGCAAGTCCCAGCAGAGCACCCAACAGCGCCGTGCTGAACGACTCGTCAAGCAGCCAGCCGAGCACCAGCCCGATCAACATGAACATCCATTGCATGGTCGATATCCCTAAGCGGCCCCGTAAAGGGGCAATCCCGGCAGTTGCTTCAGTCTAGGCACAATCTAACGGTGGGAGCGGGCTTGCTCGCGAAGGCGTCGTCAGTCGATATTAAAATTGACTGTTGCACCGCTTTCGCGAGCAAGCCCGCTCCCACCGGGGTCTTGTGGTGACTGATACATCCGGTAACCGGCGCTCAGTATATCGATGCCGCCCAACAAACGTTGGGCCTTACGCACATTTGTTGCGCAAAGTTACTCCAGCGCTTTCCAGATATCCGTGGCGTACTCGCGAATCGTCCGGTCGGAGGAGAACCAGCCCATCCGCGCCGTGTTGAGCACCGCCGAACGCCACCATTTATTGCTGTCGTGCCAAAGCTCTTCAACGCGCTTCTGCGCGTCCCAGTAGGAGTCGAAGTCGGCGCAGACCAGGAACCGGTCGTAATCGACCAGCGAGTCGATCAGCCCTGTATAACGCGAGGTGTCGTCCGGCGAGAACACGCCGCTGCGGATCGCTTGCAGCACATCGTTGAGGCGATGGGACGCGGCGATGTCCGGCGCAGCGCTGAACTCGTGGTTCTGTTTACGCGCTTCGACCTGCTGGGCGCTGAGGCCGAAGATGAACATGTGCTCGGCGCCAATACGCTCGCACATCTCCACGTTGGCGCCGTCCAGCGTACCGATGGTCAGGGCACCGTTGAGGCCGAACTTCATGTTGCTGGTGCCTGAAGCCTCGAAACCGGCGGTGGATATCTGCTCGGACAAGTCCGCCGCCGGAATAATGCTCTCTGCCAGACTGACGTTGTAATTGGGCAGGAACACCACTTTCAGCAAGCCACGCACGGTCGGGTCGTTGTTCACCACCCGGGCGATGTCGTTGGTCAGTTTGATGATCAGCTTGGCCTGGTGATAGCTGGCCGCCGCTTTACCGGCGAAAATTTTCACTCGCGGCACCCAGTCGATTTCAGGCTCGGCGCGGATCGCCTGATACAACGCCACGGTGTGCATCAGGTTGAGCAACTGGCGTTTGTATTCGTGGATCCGTTTGACCTGCACATCGAACATCGCCGCCGGGTTGACCGCGATCCCCAGCCGTTCGTGAATCAGATAAGCCAAGGCCTTTTTGCTGTGTAACCGCTGCTCGGCGAAGGCTTTGCGAAAGGCCGGTTTTTCTGCGAACGGTTCGAGGTCGAGCAGGCGTTCTTCCGGCTTGTCCAAAATATCCGGGCCAAGCGCATCGACCAGCATCGAGGTCAATTCGGCGTTGGCCTGGAACAGCCAGCGGCGGAAGGTGATGCCGTTGGTTTTGTTGTTGATCCGCTCCGGGTAGAGCTTGTGCAGTTCGGCAAACACGGTTTTGCGCATCAGTTGCGTGTGCAGCCCTGACACGCCGTTGACGCTATGCGAACCGAGGAACGCGAGGTTGCCCATACGCACCCGGCGGCCGTTGTCCTCTTCGATCAGCGACACCGCACGCAGTACGTCGAAGTCGTGAATACCCTTGGCCCGCAATGAATCGATGTGCTGGGCATTGATCAGGTAAATGATCTGCATGTGCCGCGGCAGCATGCGCTCCATCAAACCCACCGGCCAGGTTTCCAGCGCTTCGGGCAGCAAGGTGTGGTTGGTATACGACAGCGTGTCCACGGTGACCTGCCACGCCGCATCCCACGCCACGTCGTAGACGTCGACCAGTTGGCGCATCAGTTCGGCGACGGCAATTGACGGGTGGGTGTCGTTGAGCTGAATGGCGGCGTGATCACCCAGGGTCAACACCGAGGTGTGCATGTTGCGATGACGACGGAGCAAGTCCTGCAAAGATGCGGCGACGAAGAAATATTCCTGGCGCAGACGCAGTTCTTGCCCCGCTTCGGTGCTGTCCGCCGGATAGAGCACGCGGGAGATGCTTTCGGCACGAGCCACCTCGGCCACGGCGCCCAAGTGGTCACCGGCGTTGAAACGTTCCAGGTGCAGATCTTCCATGGCCCGAGCCCGCCACAGGCGCAAGGTGTTGACGCTTGCCCCGCGCCAGCCGACGACCGGCGTGTCATAGGCAATCGCCCGAACGGTTTCGGCCGGCGACCAGACTTGCCGGGTCTTACCGCTGGCATCGGTGACGGTTTCAACGCTGCCACCAAAACCGATGGCGTAGACGACTTCCGGCCGCTCGAACTCCCACGGGTTACCGAAATCCAGCCAGTGTTCGGTCTGTTCCTGCTGCCAGCCGTCGACGATGGCCTGACGGAACAAGCCGTGTTCATAGCGAATGCCGTAGCCATGGCCGGCGATGCCGAGGGTGGACATGCTTTCCATGAAGCACGCAGCCAATCGTCCGAGACCGCCATTACCCAGCGCTGCGTCAGGCTCCAGCAGGCGAATGCGTTCCAGATCGACACCCAGTTCGGTCAGCGCCTCTCGGGCAACGTCGAGCAGACCGAGGTTGCTCAGGCTGTCGTAAAGCAAGCGGCCGATGAGGAATTCCAGCGAGAGGTAATACACCCGCTTCTGGCCTTTGCGGTAGATCTGCCGGGTGTGATCCATCCAGTGCTCGACCATGTGATCGCGCGCCGCCAGGGCAATGGCTTCGAACCAGTCATGGTCAAAGGCGTGATCGGGGTCTTTGCCCACCGCGTAGGTGAGTTTGGTCAGGACGGCGTCGCGGAATGCGGCCACCTCTGCTTCGCGAACTAATGGTTCTTGAGTCATCGATACGACCTCGGGCGAGCGGGGAATTGTCTGAGCCTAGACGGTCTGACCGACGGTAGCGGCTCTGGTTCGGCGGTATTTCCCGGGACTGTGAGATAGCCCGGCAATCGCTTGGCATCTCCCCCAATGAATGCAGGGGCCGTGCCGACTTGTCCGGTCAAATGGCGGCCTATAGAAAAAATCTGGCGAAAGGTTGTTCAAAAATTCACCCGTCCCGGTATGATCGCGCGCCCTGATGCATACGCCTGGTAACTCCCGATGATGAAGCCCAACCTGATTGCCGCCGCCGAGATCGATCGTCTCGATACGTGGGCCAAATACTCGGCCCCGATGTGCGGCTCTTGTGTCTCCAGCTGCTGCACGCTGCCGGTCGAGGTGAAGATCAAGGATCTGGTGCGCATCGGCGTGGTCGACGAGTTCGAGTTGGGCGATCCGCCGAAAAACATCGCCAAGCGCCTGCAAAAGGAAGGACTGGTCGAGCGCTTCAATCAGAAGTCGGGGATCTTCACCCTGCAGCGCATGAGCAACAACGATTGCTACTACCTGGATCGTAAGTCGCGCCTGTGCACCATTTATGACAAGCGCCCGGACACCTGCCGCAATCACCCCAGGATTGGGCCGCGACCGGGGTATTGCGCGTACAAGCCGAAGGAAGTGGTGCGCGAGCAGAATTTCCGCGCGATCGAGAAGTTTTGATCGTTACTGAGATTTTCGGCGGCTGATCGGCCGCCCTCGCGAGCAAGCCCGCTCCCACAGTAGATTCTCGGTGAACACAAATCTTGTGTACGCCATGGTTCCCTGTGGGAGCGGGCTTGCTCGCGAAGAGGCCGACAAAAACACCGAATCCCCCCAGACAAACAAAAACGCCCCCGGTCTCGCGACCGGGGGCGTTTTTTCAAGCGCGGGCTAAATTACGCCTTGGCTTTCTTGGCAGCGCGGGTACGCTCGCTTTCGTCCAGGATCTTCTTGCGAAGACGGATGGACTTAGGCGTGACTTCGCACAGCTCGTCTTCCTGGATGTATTCCAGAGCCTGTTCCAGAGTGAAGCGAACAGGTGGGACCAGAGCGATGGTTTCGTCTTTACCCGAAGCACGCATGTTGTCGAGCTTCTTGCCTTTGGTTGGGTTCACACCCAGGTCGTTGTCACGGCTGTTCTGACCAACGATCTGACCGTTGTAGATCTCCTGGCCGTGTTCTACGAACAGCTTGCCGCGAGCCTGCAGGGTTTCCAGCGAGTAGGTCAGTGCCTTACCGGTTTCAACCGACACCAGAACGCCGTTCTGACGGCCGGACATGTGGCCCGACTTGACGGTGTCGTAGCGGTCGAAGATCGAGGTCAGGATGCCAGCACCGTTGGTCAGGGTCAGGAACTGGTTACGGAAACCGATCAGACCGCGAGCAGGGATGTTGTATTCCAGACGAACACGGCCTTTACCATCCGGCACCATGTTGGTCAGGTCGCCTTTACGCAGACCCATCTCTTCCATGACCTTGCCCTGCGAATCTTCAGGGATGTCGATGGTCACGTTTTCGAACGGTTCTTGTTTCACGCCGTTCACTTCACGAATGATCACTTCCGGACGGCCCAGAGCCATTTCGAAGCCTTCGCGACGCATGGTTTCGATCAGTACCGAGAGGTGCAGCTCACCACGACCGGAAACCTTGAACTTGTCAGCGGTGTCGCCTTCTTCAACGCGCAGTGCAACGTTGTACAGCAGCTCTTTGTCCAGACGCTCCTTGATGTTACGGGAGGTCACGAACTTGCCTTCTTTACCGCAGAATGGCGAGTCGTTTACCTGGAACGTCATGGAAACGGTTGGCTCGTCAACGGTCAGCGGCTTCATCGCTTCAACAGTCAGCGGGTCGCACAGTGTGTCAGAGATGAACAGCTCGTCGAAGCCGCTGATGCAGACGATGTCGCCGGCCGCTGCTTCTTCAACGTCAATGCGGTGCAGACCGTGGTGACCCATCAGCTTCAGGATACGGCCTTTGCGTTCTTTGCCGTCGGCGTCGATAGCGACAACCGGGGTGTTCGGCTTGACGCGACCACGAGCGATACGGCCAACACCGATAACACCCAGGAAGCTGTTGTAGTCCAGAGCGGAGATCTGCATCTGGAACGGACCGTCACGGTCAACGGCCGGAGGCGGAACGTGGTCGACGACCGCTTGGTACAGCGGGGTCATGTCTTCAGCCATGGCGGTGTGATCCAGACCGGCGATGCCGTTCAGGGCCGAGGCGTAAACAACCTGGAAGTCCAGTTGTTCTTCGGTCGCACCGAGGTTGTCGAACAGGTCGAAGATCTGGTCCAGAACCCAGTCCGGACGCGCGCCTGGACGGTCAACCTTGTTGATGACCACGATTGGACGCAGGCCGGCTTCGAAAGCCTTCTTGGTCACGAAACGGGTTTGCGGCATAGGGCCGTCTTGAGCGTCAACCAGCAGCAGAACGGAGTCAACCATCGACATTACACGTTCAACTTCGCCGCCGAAGTCGGCGTGGCCCGGGGTGTCCACGATGTTGATGTGGTAGCCGTTCCAGTTGATGGCGGTGTTTTTCGCCAGAATGGTAATACCGCGCTCTTTTTCCTGGTCGTTGGAGTCCATCACGCGCTCGTCGTTGAGCTCGTTGCGCTCCAGAGTGCCGGATTGACGCAGGAGTTTGTCTACCAGGGTGGTCTTACCATGGTCAACGTGAGCAATGATGGCGATGTTGCGTAGATTTTCGATCACTTGTGTATCTCGATCAGAGGATTCGGTTTGCTGACAAGTCTTGGCAGCGATTAACAGTAGTGTCCGGCATGGCCGTTACAGCTTGACGGCGGTGTCGGGGGGCCGGTGACGCAGGCCACAGGCAAACAGCCCCGGGCACTTAGCTCGGTCGATAAACGCGCACATTGGCATGCCCCTCACTGAGCAAATGGTGAGCATGCAGGCGACTCATCACGCCTTTGTCGCAATACAGCAGGTACTGGCGAGTCGGATCCAGCTCCTTGAAACGAGCGTTCACTGCGTAGAACGGCATCGTCTGTACTTCTATTCCGGCAAGCTGCAGCGGGTCATCCTCGGCGGCATCCGGGTGACGGATGTCGATAACGATCTGACCGGCCAGCGCTTCGCCGACTTCTTCAATCTGCAAATCCTGGCCCAATTCGTCGATCACCCGATCGATCGGCACCAGTTTGGCGTTTTCGAGCGCTCGCTCGAGCACCGCCATGTCGAATTCTTTCTCTTCGTGCTCAACGCGACCACGCTTGGCAGCGGTCTTCGGATTGACCGAAATGACCCCGCAGTATTCGGGCATGTGCCGGGCGAAATCGGCAGTGCCGATCTCGTTGGCCGTGTCGATGATGTCCTGCTTGTGGGCGACGATCAGCGGACGCAGGACCAGTTTGTCGGTCACGCAGTCGATCACCGACAGGTTCGGCAGCGTCTGGCTCGACACCTGGGAGATCGCTTCACCGGTGACCAGCGCGTCGATGTGCAGGCGGTCGGCAATGGCCGTGGATGCGCGCAACATCATACGCTTCAATACGACGCCCATATGACTGTTATCGACTTTGCCGAGAATTTCTCCCAACACTTCTTCGAACGGAACACTGACAAATAGCACGCGTTGCGAGCTTCCGTACTTCTTCCAGATGAAATGCGCGACTTCCATCACGCCCAATTCGTGGGCACGACCACCGAGATTGAAGAAGCAGAAGTGCGCCATCAGGCCGCGCCGCATGATCTGGTAGGCCGCAACGGTCGAGTCAAAGCCGCCGGACATCAGAACCAGGGTCTGCTCAAGTGCGCCCAGCGGATAACCGCCGATGCCGTTGTGCTGGCTGTGGATGACAAACAACCGTTTGTCGCGAACTTCCATGCGCACTTCGATTTGCGGTGCCTTGAGGTCGATTCCGGCAGCGCCGCACTCGCGACGCAGCTTGCTGCCGACGTATTTTTCGACGTCCATCGAACTGAATGCATGCTTGCCCGCGCGCTTGCAGCGTACCGAGAAAACCTTCCCGGCCAGCGCATCGCCGTAGTGCTGCTTGCACTTTTCGGTGATGTCGTCGAAGTCGCCCAGCGGGTACTCGTCGATCTGCAGAAAGTGCGCGATGCCGGGCATGCAGGTCAGGCGCTCAACCATCTCTTTCAAGGCTTTGGGATCGGTAACGCGGGTTTCCAGCTCGAGATTGTCCCACACACCGTTCACCACCACGGCCGGGTCCAGGTCACGGAGCACGGTGCGGATGTTCTTGGCCAACTGGCGGATAAATTTCGTCCGGACAGGTCGGCTTTTGATGGTGATCTCGGGGAAGACTTTTACGATTAGTTTCATGAAAACAGCGCGCGCTGGGCCAGCCGAAAAAGGGGGGCGCGGATTATAGCGGAAATTGCTCAAGGTTTAACCAGTTAATGTGCAGAAGGTTTTGCTTGCACCAAAACAGGTCATCTTTCACCTGAAGCGCTACATTAAGGGGCGACATTTTCATCTTTAAGGCGCTTTGAACCTTTAAAAGCGTGAATTTGGGGCAAAAAACCCATGCTGGGGCACTGGCATGCAATTTGCTCCCTTGTGAGGCAGGTTGCCTTGGCAGAGTATCTGCGCCGGCATCACCCATATTAAGGGCATCCATTACTAGCCCTAAGCCACCCGGAGGACACTATGTCGAAGTCGGTTCAACTCATCAAAGATCATGACGTCAAGTGGATTGATCTGCGCTTCACGGACACCAAAGGCACTCAGCACCACGTGACCATGCCGGCTCGCGATGCGCTGGAAGACGACTTCTTCGAAGTCGGCAAGATGTTCGACGGTTCCTCCATCGCAGGCTGGAAAGGCATCGAAGCCTCCGACATGATCCTGCTGCCGGACGACGAAACGGCCGTGCTCGACCCGTTCACCGAAGACGCGACCCTGATCCTGGTCTGCGACATCATCGAACCGTCGACCATGCAAGGTTACGATCGTGACCCGCGCGCCATCGCTCACCGCGCCGAGGAATACCTGAAGACCACCGGTATCGGTGACACCGTCTTCGCAGGTCCCGAGCCAGAATTCTTCATCTTCGACGAAGTGAAGTTCAAGTCCGACATCTCCGGCTCGATGTTCAAAATCTACTCCGAACAAGGCTCGTGGATGTCCGACCAGGACATCGAAGGCGGCAACAAAGGCCACCGTCCAGGCATCAAAGGTGGTTACTTCCCGGTTCCGCCGTTCGACCACGACCATGAAATCCGTACTGCCATGTGCAACGCACTGGAAGAAATGGGTCAAACCGTTGAAGTTCACCACCACGAAGTGGCGACTGCCGGTCAGAACGAAATCGGTGTCAAGTTCAACACCCTGGTGAAGAAAGCTGACGAAGTTCAGACTCTGAAATACGTTGTACACAACGTTGCCGACGCTTACGGCCGCACCGCGACCTTCATGCCGAAGCCACTGTACGGCGATAACGGTTCGGGTATGCACGTTCACATGTCCATCGCCAAAGATGGCAAGAACACCTTCGCTGGCGAAGGCTATGCCGGCCTGTCCGAAACCGCTCTGTACTTCATCGGCGGCATCATCAAGCACGGCAAAGCGCTGAACGGCTTCACCAACCCGGCGACCAACTCCTACAAGCGTCTGGTGCCAGGCTTCGAAGCTCCGGTCATGCTGGCCTACTCGGCGCGCAACCGTTCCGCCTCGATCCGTATCCCTTACGTCAACAGCCCACGCGGCCGTCGTATCGAAGCACGTTTCCCGGATCCGGCTGCCAACCCGTACCTGGCTTTCGCAGCACTGCTGATGGCCGGCCTGGACGGTATCCAGAACAAGATCCACCCAGGCGATGCCGCTGACAAAAACCTGTATGACCTGCCGCCTGAAGAGGCGAAAGAGATCCCGCAAGTTTGCGGCAGCCTGAAAGAAGCCCTGGAAGAGCTGGACAAGGGCCGTGCGTTCCTGACCAAGGGCGGCGTGTTCTCCGACGACTTCATCGATGCTTACATCGCGCTGAAATCCGAAGAAGAAATCAAAGTCCGTACCTTCGTACACCCACTGGAATATGAGCTGTACTACAGCTGCTGATCCGGTAGCGCCGCGCTACGCGGCGTAACAAAAAGAGGCCTTCTTCGGAAGGCCTTTTTTATTGCCCGTGATTTCATTGGCGACGCACCACCCTGAGCGGGCTTGCTCGCGAAGGCGTCTTGTCAGTCGCCATATCCTTCAGTGACCGACCGCGTTCGCGAGCAAGCCCACTCCCACAGGGATTTTTGGCGGGCAAATAATCTCTGGATATGTCCAGGGTTGGGCCTACCGCAGCACCTGGCCTATGCTGCAACCCATCGCGTTCATTCCCGGTCGATTTCATGGGTCGCTTCTTTCTCTCCATCCTGCTGCTGATCGCCGTTCCCGCCGCCGCGCAGATCTACAAGTACACCGATGCCAACGGCAACACGGTGTACAGCGATCATTCGCCGGACGGCGTCAAGGCACAGCCGGTTGACCTGCCGCCGCTCAACACAGTCGAGCCTCCGTCACCGAGCGCACCCGCCGCGCCCACTACCGACAACCCGAAGCCGTCGCGCAATGCCTATGACATTCTCGAACTCGCCGGCCTGCCCACCGAAGAAGCCCTGCGCGCCAACAACGGCACCTTCACCGTCAATGTGTTGATCAAGCCGCGCCTGCAGCCGCCGCACCAATTCAGGCTGGTCCTGGACGACGAGCCTTACGGCCAGCCCAGCAACGTACCCATCCTGCAACTGGTGAACATCAATCGTGGCGAGCATCGACTCGCGGTGCAGGTGATCGATGGTCAGACGATCATTCAGCAGAGCCCTCCAGTGACCTTCACCGTGCAGCGGGTGCACACGCCATGATCCGCGCATGGCTGATCGTTGTGTTGGCACTGACGGCACTGCAAGCCACGGCGGAGGTGTTCACCTACGTCGATGGCCAAGGCAATCGCGTCTACACCGACCAGCCACGCGGGAACGCCAGGAAGGTTCCATTGGCGACCAGCAATCGCATGCCCGCCAATCCGACCGGCGCAGCACCGATCACCCCCGCGAAAAAGCCCCCGGAGCAACCGCCATTTCATTACGACATGCTGCGTATTCTGGTGCCCGAGCCTGACGCAACCATCCGCAGCAGCGCCGGCGAATTGATCGTCAGTGTCACCAACGAGCCAGGCCTGCATGCCGGCGATCGATATCGCCTGTTGCTGGATGGTCAGGCCGCCGGCGAGCCCGGCGTCAGCCCGGTTTTTCCGCTAAGCAACATCGACCGGGGCAGCCACAACCTGTCGGTGGAAATCCTGGATGCCGCGGGCCGCACCGTCGAGCGCACCGCCAACCAGCCTTTCCACATGCTGCGCATTTCGCTGGCACAGAAACGCCAGGTCAAACCCTGCACAAAAGACGATTACGGTGTGCGCCCGGAATGTCCGCTGAAAGACAAACCTGAAGAGCCGAAAAACCCCTTCCTGCGTTTCTTCTAACGCCATTGTGCTTTGCGCACTATATTGGTGCAAAAAACTGCACACTTCCCACTTTCCAACCCATTTTGGTTCGAAAGTACCCGCAAGAGCTGGCAAAGCGCCACGCAAACGAGCGTCAAACGCCCGTTTCAGGGGCTGAACGCTTCTTTTCGGAGCCTTGGTTTGGTTTTTGCATTTTCCATCCAAACACGCTTGTTTCTTGCGCACGCTCCGCCCCCAAAAGAGGCCTTGATGACTATTAGCGACGCAATCCCACGCTTGCTGCTCGACAACCTGACCACCGCCACCATTCTGCTCAATGCCCAATTGCGCCTTGAGTACATGAACCCGGCCGCGGAGATGCTGCTGGCCATCAGCGGGCAGCGCAGCCATGGCCAGTTCATCAGCGAGCTGTTCACCGAATCCACCGAGGCGCTCAATTCGTTGCGCCAGGCGGTCGAACAAGCGCACCCGTTCACCAAACGCGAAGCGATGCTCACCGCCCTCACCGGTCAGACCTTGACCGTGGATTATGCGGTGACGCCCATCCTCAGTAACGGCGCAACCCTGCTGCTGCTGGAAGTCCACCCGCGTGATCGCTTGCTGCGGATCACCAAGGAAGAGGCGCAAATTTCCAAGCAGGAAACCAGCAAGATGCTGGTGCGCGGCCTCGCCCACGAGATCAAGAACCCTCTGGGCGGCATCCGTGGCGCAGCGCAATTGCTGGCGCGCGAGCTGCCGGAAGACAGTCTGCGCGATTACACCAATGTGATCATTGAAGAGGCCGATCGCCTGCGCAATCTGGTCGACCGCATGCTCGGCTCCAACAAGCTGCCGTCGCTGGCCATGTGCAACGTCCACGAAGTCCTGGAGCGCGTCGGGCATCTGGTTGAAGCCGAAAGTCAGGGCTGCATCACGTTGGTGCGCGACTATGACCCAAGCATTCCGGACGTGTTGATCGACCGCGAACAAATGATTCAGGCGGTGCTGAACATCGTCCGCAACGCGATGCAGGCGATCAGCAGCCAGAACGAGTTGCGCCTGGGCCGCATCAGCCTGCGCACCCGTGCCATGCGCCAGTTCACCATCGGCCATATCCGCCATCGCCTGGTGACCAAGATCGAGATCATCGATAACGGCCCGGGCATTGCGGCGGAACTCCAGGAAACCATTTTCTTTCCCATGGTCAGCGGCCGCCCGGACGGTACCGGGCTGGGCCTGGCCATTACCCAGAACATCATCAGCCAGCACCAGGGCCTGATCGAGTGTGAAAGCCATCCAGGCCACACCACGTTCTCGATCTTTCTGCCACTGGAACAAGGAGCCACATCGACATGAGCCGTAGTGAAACCGTGTGGATCGTCGATGACGACCGTTCTATCCGTTGGGTTCTGGAAAAGGCCCTGCAGCAAGAAGGCATGACCACCCAGAGTTTCGACAGCGCCGACGGCGTGATGAGTCGTCTGGCCCGTCAGCAGCCGGACGTGATCATTTCCGACATCCGCATGCCGGGTGCCAGCGGCCTTGATCTGCTGGCGCGGATTCGCGAGCAGCACCCACGGTTGCCGGTCATCATCATGACCGCTCACTCCGATCTGGACAGCGCCGTTGCCTCCTATCAGGGCGGCGCGTTCGAATACTTGCCAAAGCCGTTCGACGTCGATGAAGCCGTATCGCTGGTCAAACGCGCCAATCAGCATGCGCAGGAACAACAAGGCCTTGAAGTCGTTCCTTCGCTGACCCGCACCCCGGAAATCATCGGCGAAGCGCCGGCGATGCAGGAAGTGTTTCGCGCCATCGGCCGCTTGAGCCACTCCAACATCACCGTGCTGATCAACGGCGAATCCGGCACCGGTAAAGAACTGGTGGCCCACGCCCTGCACCGTCACAGCCCGCGCGCGACCTCGCCGTTTATCGCGCTGAACATGGCGGCGATTCCCAAGGATCTGATGGAGTCCGAACTGTTCGGTCACGAGAAGGGTGCGTTCACCGGCGCGGCCAACCTGCGACGCGGTCGTTTCGAACAGGCCGACGGCGGCACGCTGTTCCTTGATGAAATCGGCGACATGCCGGCCGACACCCAGACGCGCCT
The DNA here is from genome assembly GCF_963970575.1 of Pseudomonas sp. EA_65y_Pfl2_P74. NCBI lineage: Bacteria > Pseudomonadati > Pseudomonadota > Gammaproteobacteria > Pseudomonadales > Pseudomonadaceae > Pseudomonas > Pseudomonas sp. EA_65y_Pfl2_P74. Next base: position 224,024 of record NZ_CAXAOQ010000001.1, on the reverse strand, counting down.
GCTGCGCGTTTTGGCCGACGGCGAGTTCTATCGCGTTGGCGGGCATGTGCCAGTCAAAGTCGACGTACGCATCATCGCCGCGACCCACCAGAACCTGGAAACCCTGGTCCACGCCGGAAAATTCCGTGAGGACTTGTTCCACCGCCTTAACGTGATCCGCATCCACATCCCGCGTCTGTCGGACCGTCGCGAAGACATCCCGACCCTGGCCAAGCACTTCCTCAGCCGCGCGGCACAGGAGCTGGCGGTCGAGCCGAAACTGCTGAAAAGCGAGACCGAGCAATACCTGAAAAACCTGCCGTGGGGCGGCAACGTGCGTCAGCTGGAAAACACCTGCCGCTGGATCACTGTCATGGCGTCCGGGCGTGAGGTGCACATCAGCGACCTGCCACCGGAACTGCTGAACTTGCCACAGGATTCGGCGCCGGTGACCAACTGGGAGCAAGCCCTGCGTCAGTGGGCCGATCAGGCGTTGGCGCGTGGCCAGTCGAACCTGCTCGACAGCGCGGTGCCGGCATTTGAGCGGATCATGATCGAGACGGCGTTGAAACATACCGCCGGGCGTCGTCGTGATGCCGCGGTGTTGCTGGGTTGGGGGCGTAATACCCTGACGCGCAAGATCAAGGAACTGGGGATGAAGGTCGATGGTGGGGATGATGATGAGGGAGACGAAGGCTGATCAGCCACGACCCAATGTGGGAGTGGGCTTGCTCCCACATTTAGCCCTCCATGCACCAACCTAATGCACTTGGACCCGTGATCGGGCATCGCAACCTGTTCAAAAAACACCCAGAAAAAGCTGAAAAACCCAAGCTGCAGAAGCATGAAAGCCCCGAATTACGGGGCTTTCATGCTTCTGGGGACTTTTTCTGTTTCCGAATACTGAAAACTGGCACGCCCCCTGCAATATCGCTTACAGGTGATTCGATTCACCACCCGTTTCGGGGACCTTGGTACAGGCAGGCCGGGGATTCCCCTCTTTACACCGGGCTCATACCACAACGGATGCGCCTACCCTTTTGGGATCCTTGGTACAGGCAGGCCGGGGGTTCCCTCTTTACAGCGGACCGACGCCAACAGCGAAGTCCACCTTTTTGGGAACCCTGATACAGGCAGGTCAGGGATTCCCGCTTTTACACCGCTGGCCCGGTTTCGGGGTCAATTGACCCTCGGACGCTTGGGTAAATGATGCAAGGGGTGGTTCTGCCGCCCAGGATCAAACGCCTTTAACTCCTCTTCCAGCCTGTCCAGCATCTGTCCGGGACTGACCTCCTCCTTTGCGATGCTTCTCAAGCGCGACTTTTCGACAGCGCCTGCCTTTTCGAAATGTTCAAGGAACGCCCAGACCCGGCGCTCTAACAGCTGACGCTCGACGAAGAATTCAGGCGTACGGCTCAGATTTCGAATCCGTTTGAACAGGTTGTTTTCAGAAATGGTATTCAACCTGTCCCAAAGCGCCAGCTTCTCTGGCACTTGCGCTTGCGGTACATGCCGCAGCCAGAGATCCGCCGACGTATCGACGCTCTCTACTCCCAACCAGATATCGGTGCCCGTTTGCCGACGGGCGAATATCAATCGCCTCAGGGACGCCGGGTCGGAGACAGGATTACCGGTTAAATTGAAGCCTGCTCTAAGCTCCACGGACTCGGGAATCGATCTGATTCGATTATTCGCGAGATTCAAAACTGTACGGGGAATTTCAGACGTAATGCCTTCCGGAAACGTGTCGATATCGGTGTTGGAAAGATCGAGCTCCTGCAACTTGCTCATTCCTTCCAGCGAAGGCGTTTCAAGCAGCGCGTTCTCGCCAAGTTTCAGCACTTGCAACCCTTTGGGGCCATTCTCGGCGCCGAGCCCGACAGGCAACTGGTTGATTCCGGTGTGCGTCAAATCCAATATCCGCAGCTCGGACATCCCGGTAACGTCAGGAGCATTGCGTATATAGGGATTTCGTTGAAGGTCCAGTACCTCTAACCGTGACCGCACGGCCAGTTCACTCAGTCCGCCGGGCAGGTCTAAAAGCCCTGTGTTACCTAGTTTCAACACGCGCAGTTGCGCCATACCGCGCACCGAAAAACCGTACCCGACGGTTTGACCTTCCAGGTTCAGCTCCTGCAAGCGTGGCAACTTTTTCAACTGTTCGATATCGGCTGGCGCTATGTGGCCCCATGGGTCACTCAGATCAGCGACTCGCAATGCCTTGAGCATCCCGACGCCGTCAGGTAGTCCATTCATCTGGCCTGACGCACGCAGCACTTCAACGTTGGGAAACGCTGCAAAGAAATCCTTAACGACCAGCGGCGAAGGACCTCTCAGAGTAAGAGAAACAACGGAATTGATCGGTGTGGAAAAAACTGGAGTCATTTGCATTGGCCATGCACTCAGATCGATATACGCCTTGAAGCCCACCATTCGCCCACCGCGATAGACTCGCCCCCAAGGGTCGAGAGAGTCGCCTTGCCACTTATACAGTTGAATCAGCTTGCTACTCATTAACAGTCGACTAGCGCGCTCAGCGCCGGGAGAATCCTTGAGCGCATCCGTCCAGACGCTTAATTCACGCTCCAGTTGCGGCAAACCCGATTGAATACGCTTGAGTTCCGCCTCTACCGTCTCCTTGTCACCAAACCGGGATACAAAGTCATCCGCCTGTCGATCAGACAGTTGCGCAAGGTATTGTTTGACTTGCGCTCGAAGGGTCGAGTCAACCACCTCGCGCGCATGCCAGAGGCCGCTGTCATTGTCGCGCACCAACTCCGGTCCCGAGGCATACCGTTCACGGGATAACCGGGCACGAACCGTTGCCTCGACCAGATCCATTGCGACAAGAACAGTGCCGCCCTCTGACAGATCGACGTAAGTTTGCTTGTTAAAAACCCTGATGCCTCTACTGTCGGCACCCGGAAGCATTACGCCTGCGTTGATCACGTAATTCTCCAGCAGCGGCGCGGCTGCCGGAGGACGGATGTCATCGGGAGCCATGTGTACAACGACGGCCGGCGCCGGGCGGATGGCATCAACGCTTGCATCCCCGGAAGAGCCGGCTCGCGGATGAGGATTATCGAGAGAAATACCCGAATTGGCGCCTCGGCGGCCCGATGGGCCGGGGAGCAAAGTGTCCGCCTGAACCGATCGGCTCGAGCTACCTGGAACATCCACGTGGGTACTGCCACCGCGAGGTGGTTTTACTGGCATGTTTTTCATCCTTGAAGAACTCGCCCTTGGCATTCGCTCAAGGGACGAAGGTTCCGGCATCCTGCCGGTTTGAAAGAGAAGCGCACGATAGCGCGCACTAGCGATGAAGAAGAGCGGAAAGGCAGACTTGTGTGGTAGGAAACGGCATCAATCAGCGTGGGAGTGAACCAGCAGGACGGTAAGCCTCGGCTCAGTTCGCGTGCAGTCGAATCTCCAGCCGCCAGCGGTCATCGAACTTGCTGCCGGCCCATTCTGCTTGCAGCGGCCGCGCCGCCAGTACTGTCAGCAGCAGCCCACCGTCACTTGCTCGCGTACGCCAATTCACATCTTTGCCATTGAGCTTGAGCTGACCTTTCTGCGCGCGGCCTTCGGCCTGAAACAACAACGCCACCGCACCATCGACGATCTCGCCGTGCAACTTGGGCTCGTTGTTGAACCACACCACCAGGCCATCGTCGGTGACGTCAACCTGCTGCAGCACGCTCGGATCCGGCGTGGTCAGGCGACCGATCATCAAACCGATCATCAAACCGACAATCGCCAGCGAACCGATCACCCGCGGGAATAGTTTCGAACGCGGGTCCGCTTGCGGCGTAGAATGCGCGTCATCTTTACCTTCGGAGCCGTGCATGTTTCACGTCATCCTTTTTCAACCAGAAATTCCGCCGAATACCGGCAACGTTATCAGGCTGTGCGCCAACAGCGGCTGCCACCTGCATTTGATCGAACCGCTGGGCTTCGAGATGGACGACAAGCGCTTGCGCCGGGCCGGTCTCGACTACCACGAATATGCCACGCTGCAACGTCACGCCGACCTTGCCAGTTGCCTGGAGAGCCTGGGCAATCCACGCTTGTTCGCGTTCACCACCAAGGGTTCGCGGCCATTCCATGATGCCGCGTTCGTCCCGGGCGATGCGTTCATCTTCGGCCCGGAAAGCCGTGGCCTGCCGCCAGAGGTACTCGACGCCCTGCCCACCGAACAACGCCTGCGCCTGCCTATGCGCGAAGGCTGCCGCAGCCTGAACCTGTCCAACACCGTGGCAGTGGCCGTGTACGAAGCCTGGCGCCAGAACGGTTTCAAATAACACCGCAAAACAAATGTGGGAGCGGGCTTGCTCGCGAAGGGGCCGTATCAGCTGACATCAATGTCGCCTGACACACCGCTTTCGCGAGCAAGCCCGCTCCCACAAGGGTGTTGCTTAACCGTTTACTGAACGGTCGGGGCCTCGCCGCTTTCCTGCATGCGCTGCAGCTCTTGCGCGTACAGGGCGTCGAAGTTCACCGGAGCCAGCATCAGTGCCGGGAACGAACCACGGGTCACCAGGCTGTCCAGGGTTTCACGGGCGTACGGGAACAGGATGTTCGGGCAGAACGCACCCAGGGTGTGGCTCATCGAAGCCGGGTCCAGGTTCTTGATCAGGAAGATACCGGCCTGTTGCACTTCAGCGATGAAGGCCACTTCGTCGCCGTTTTTCACGGTCACCGACAGGGTCAGCACGACTTCAAAAAAATCGCCTTCCAGCTCTTTCTGGCGAGTGTTCAGATCCAGACCGACGCTCGGATCCCACTGCTGGCGGAAGATCGCCGGGCTTTTCGGGGCTTCGAATGACAGGTCGCGTACGTAGATGCGCTGCAAGGAAAATTGCGGTGCGGTTTCTTCTTCGCTGGCTGCAGTGTTCTGTTGGTCAGTCATCTCAGATCCTTATCGATCTTGGGTCTTTAGGGAGTGCTGTACGTGGGTGCAGCCGTTCAGGCCTTGAGCAGCGCGTCGAGCTTGCCCGCGCGTTCCAGGGCATACAAATCGTCACAACCGCCAATGTGCTTGCTGCCGATCCAGATCTGCGGCACGGACGTGCGCCCGGCCTTATGGGTCATTTCGGCGCGCACCTGCGGCTTGCCATCGACCTTGATCTCTTTGAAGTCCACACCTTTGTTCGCCAGCAGATACTTGGCTCGCGAGCAGTAAGGGCAGTAATCGCTGGAGTAGACGATGACTTCACTCATATCACTTCACCAGCGGCAGGTTGTCGCCTTTCCAGCTGGAGATCCCGCCGGACAGCTTGGCGGCGGTGAAGCCGGATTTCATCAGCTCGCGAGCGTGGGTGCCAGCGGTCTGGCCCAGTGCGTCGACCAGAATGATGGTTTTGGCCTTGTGTTTTTCCAGCTCGCCGATGCGAGCAACCAGCTTGTCCTGGGGAATGTTGATCGCGCCAACGATATGGCCAGCGGCGTAATCTTTCGCCGGACGGATGTCCACCACCACGCCTGCATCTTTATTAACCAGCGCGGTCAGCTCGCCGGTGCTCAGGCTTTTACCGCCGCCCTGCATCGTGTGCACCAGCAGCAGAGCCAGCAGTACGACGAAGATACCGACAAGAATGTAGTGGTTAGTGGCAAATTCAATCAGGTGAGCAACCATCGAAGGAGGTTCCAGGGCGTTAAAATGTCGGCCAGTATACACAGCCACTATGGTGGGCCAAACCCCGTCCGGCGGTGACGCCGTCGGAACTTCGCTTTAAACTCCAACTCCCTTTTCCATCTCCCCCTTCTTTATTAGCCACGAGTGGATTCCATGACTACCACGCCTAAACCTTTGGTTCTGATGATTCTCGACGGCTTCGGTCACAGTGACAGCCACGAATCCAATGCCGTTTATGCGGCGAAAAAGCCTGTACTCGATCACCTGTGGGCCACCGTGCCAAACGGTTTGATCTCGGGCAGCGGCATGGACGTCGGCCTGCCGGACGGCCAGATGGGCAACTCCGAAGTCGGCCACATGAACCTCGGCGCCGGTCGCGTGGTGTATCAGGACTTCACCCGAGTGACCAAATCGATCCGCGACGGCGAGTTCTTCGAGAACCCGACCCTCTGCGCCGCTGTGGATAAAGCCGTGGCCGCCGGCAAAGCCGTGCATTTCATGGGCCTGCTGTCCGATGGCGGCGTACACAGCCATCAGGATCACCTGATCGCCATGGCCGAACTGGCCTTCAAGCGCGGCGCCGAAAAAATCTACCTGCACGCCTTCCTCGACGGCCGCGACACCCCGCCAAAAAGCGCCGCTTCGTCGATCGAACTGCTCGATGCGACGTTCAAAGCGCTCGGCAAGGGACGCATCGCCAGCATCGTCGGCCGCTACTTCGCCATGGACCGTGACAACCGCTGGGATCGTGTATCCCAGGCCTACAACCTGATCGTCGACGGCCACAGCGAATTCAACGCCGCGACCGCTCAACAAGGCCTGGAAGCGGCTTATGCGCGCGGCGAGAGCGACGAATTCGTCAAAGCCACCACCATTGGCGAGCCGGTGAAGGTCGAAGACGGCGACGCGATGGTATTCATGAACTTCCGTGCCGACCGCGCCCGCGAGCTGACCCGCGTGTTCGTGGAAGACGATTTCAAGGAATTCGAACGCGCCCGCCAACCCGAACTGGCCGGTTTCGTGATGCTGACCCAGTACGCCGCGAGCATCCCGGCACCGTCGGCTTTTGCTCCCGGCAGCCTGGAAAACGTGCTGGGCGACTACCTGGCGAAAAACGGTAAAACCCAACTGCGCATCGCTGAAACCGAAAAATACGCGCACGTGACCTTCTTCTTCTCCGGCGGTCGCGAAGAACCGTTTCCCGGCGAAGAGCGCATCCTGATTCCGTCGCCGAAAGTCGCCACATATGACCTGCAGCCGGAAATGAGTGCGCCGCAAGTCACCGATCGCATCGTCGACGCCATCGAAAACCAGCGTTACGACGTGATCGTGGTCAACTACGCCAACGGCGACATGGTCGGCCACAGCGGCGTGTTCGACGCGGCGGTGAAGGCAGTTGAATGCCTGGACACCTGCGTCGGGCGCATCGTCGAAGCGCTGGAAAAGGTCGGCGGCGAAGCATTGATCACTGCCGACCACGGCAACTGCGAAAAAATGTCCGACGAAGAAACCCACCAGGCACACACCGCGCACACCACCGAGCCGGTGCCGTTCATTTATGTCGGCAAGCGCGACCTCAAGGTCCGTGAAGGCGGCGTGCTGGCGGACGTAGCGCCGACCATGCTGAAACTGCTGGGCCTGGAAAAACCGGCTGAAATGACCGGTACTTCGATTCTGGTCTGACCCTCAACAACAAAACACCGCAAACCCCTGTGGGAGCGGGCATGCTCGCGAATGCGCAGTGTCAGTCAACATCAACGTTGCCGACACACCGTATTCGCGGGCAAGCCCGCTCCCACATTGGTTTTGCGCTATTTTCAATAGCGAATCGGCTCCAGTTATCACACAGCCCCAATTGGGCGTTTTTTTTGCAGCGTCGGGCGGGCATACTAGGCCGTCCCTTACCCTGGTACCGCCCGCCCCTATGCTTCGCGTCCTGATCGCCCTTGCTCTGACATGCCTGCTCCAAACGGCCTTCGCTGACGAGCGCGCGCAAACCCAACAGCAACTGGACGCCACGCGCCAGGACATTGCCGAGCTGAAAAAGCTGCTGGGCAAGCTCCAGGAAGAAAAATCCGGCGTGCAGAAAGAGCTCAAGGGCACCGAAACCGAGATGGGCAAGCTGCAGAAGCAGGTCGATGCCCTGCAAAAGGAACTGCGCAAGAGCGAATCCGAGCTGCAGCGGCTCGATGAGGAGAAAAAAAAACTCCAGAGCGCGCGCACTGAACAGCAGCGACTGATCGCGATCCAGGCCCGAGCGGCCTACCAGAACGGTCGCCAGGAATACCTCAAACTGCTGCTCAACCAGCAGAGTCCCGAGAAATTCGCCCGTACCCTCACCTATTACGATTATCTGAGCCAGGCCCGCCTGGAGCAGTTGAAGAACTTCAACGAAACCCTGCGCCAACTGGCCAGTGTCGAAAAAGACATCGCCATGCAACAAGCGCAGTTGCTGGTACAGAAAAGCAGCCTGGACACCCAGCGCGAAGCGCTGGAAAAAGTCCGCAAGGAGCGCCAGCAAGTCCTCGCCAAACTCAACGACGACGTGAAAGCACGCGATCAGAAACTCGCCGCTCGCGAGCAAGATCAGGCAGACCTGTCTAAAGTCCTTAAAACCATTGAAGAAACCTTGGCCCGCCAGGCCCGTGAGGCAGAAGAGGCGCGACAAAAAGCGCTGATCGCCCAGCAGGAAGCGGAAAAAAAGCGTTTGCGTGAGGCGCAAGCTGAAAACAGCGATGCCCCACGCAAACCCGCCAGATCAACCTCCGGCCCTTTGGTGTCCAGCCGCGGCGAGACCTTCGGTGGCCCTTTTGCTGCAACCCGGGGAAAACTTCCTTGGCCGGTTGATGGTCGACTACTGGCGCGCTTCGGTGAAAGCCGTGGCGATGATGCCCGCACCAAATGGGACGGCGTGATGATCAGCGCCTCCGCCGGCAGCCAGGTGCATGCCGTACATGGCGGGCGCGTGGTGTTCGCCGACTGGTTGCGCGGTGCCGGGCTGCTGGTGATCCTCGATCATGGCAACGGGTATCTGAGTCTTTACGGTCACAACCAGACGCTGCTCAAGTCGGCCGGCGACGTGGTAAAAGCCGGTGAGTCCATCTCCACTGTGGGTAACAGTGGCGGCCAGGACACACCCGCACTGTATTTCGCAATTCGTCAGCAGGGTCACCCGAGTGATCCGGCGCAATGGTGCCGCGCGCAAGGATAGGCGTTGAGTCACCAACTTTAGGAGTTCGTTCGACATGCTGCATTTGTCCCGTCTTACCTCGCTGGCCCTGACGATCGCCCTGGTGATCGGCGCGCCTCTGGCGTTCGCCGCTCAGCCGGCCCCGGTCGTCGCTCCGGCAGGCACTGCCGCGACCTCCAAGGCACCGCTGCCGCTGGAAGAGTTGCGCACCTTTGCCGAGGTCATGGACCGGATCAAAGCTGCTTATGTCGAGCCGGTGGACGACAAGACGCTGCTGGAAAACGCCATCAAGGGCATGCTCAGCAATCTTGATCCGCACTCCGCCTATCTGGGTCCTGAAGACTTTACGGAATTGCAGGAAAGCACCAGCGGCGAGTTCGGCGGTCTGGGTATCGAAGTCGGTTCCGAAGACGGTTTCATCAAAGTCGTCTCGCCTATCGACGACACGCCCGCCTCGAAGGCCGGTATCAAGGCCGGTGACTTCATCGTCAAGATCAACGGCCAGCCGACTCGCGGCCAGACCATGACCGAAGCCGTGGACAAGATGCGCGGCAAGATCGGCCAGAAAATCACCCTGACCCTGGTGCGCGACGGCGGGACACCGTTCGATGTGACCCTGGCGCGCGCGGTGATTCAAGTGAAGAGCGTCAAGGCACAGTTGCTGGAATCGGGCTACGGCTACATTCGCATCACCCAATTCCAGGTCAAGACCGGCGAAGAGGTTTCCAAGGCCCTGATCAAGATGCGCAAGGACAATGGCAAGAAGCTCAGCGGCATCGTTCTTGACCTGCGTAACAACCCCGGTGGCGTGCTGCAGGCGGCGGTGGAAGTGGTCGACCACTTCATCACCAAAGGCCTGATCGTCTACACCAAAGGCCGGATCGCCAACTCCGAACTGCGCTTCTCCGCCACTGGCAAGGACGAAAGCGAAGCGGTGCCGATGGTCGTTTTGATCAACGGTGGCAGCGCCTCGGCCTCGGAAATCGTCGCCGGCGCCCTGCAGGATCAGAAACGCGCCGTGATCATGGGCACCACCAGTTTCGGCAAAGGCTCGGTACAGACCGTGCTGCCGCTGAACAACGATCGCGCGCTGAAGATCACCACCGCCCTGTACTACACGCCGAACGGCCGCTCGATCCAGGCTCAGGGCATCGTCCCGGACATCGAAGTGCGCAAGGCGAAGATCACCAATGAGGCGGATGGCGATTACTTCAAGGAAGCCGATCTGCAAGGCCACTTGAGCAACGGTAATGGCGGCGCCGACAAACCGACCAAATCCGGCACCAAGGCCAAGGCCATGCCGCAGGATGACGATTACCAGTTGGCCCAGGCCCTGAGCCTGCTCAAAGGCCTGAGCATTACGTCCGGCCGTTGAGGATGTCTTTGCGTTTCGTCTTCGTCCTGTTGTGCTGTCTGGCGGGTGCTGTGCAAGCAGAACCCGCCAGCTCCACGCCTCACAAAGCCTACCTGACACTGATCATCGACGATCTGGGGCAAAACCTGCCTCGGGATCGCCGTGTGCTTGCGCTACCCGGCCCGGTGACCACGGCGATCATGCCCGACACGCCGCATGCCACCGAGTTTGCCCGCGAAGCCCATCGCGCCGGCAAGATCGTTATCCTGCACATGCCCATGGATCCGGCGACCGGCCCCTACGCCTGGCTTCCGGAACTGCCTATCGAAGCGCTTGAGAAGCGCCTGAACGCCGCCTTCAAAAAGGTCCCTTACGCGGTCGGCATCAATAACCACATGGGTAGCCGCATGACGTCCCAACCGGCGGCGATGGCGTGGTTGATGGGCGAGTTGCAGCGCCGGCACAAATTCTTCGTCGACAGTCGCACCAGCGCGCAGACAGTGGCCGCACAACAAGCACAGAAGATTGATCTGGCGAGTGTTTCGCGGGATGTATTCCTCGATGACGAACGCACTGAAGCGGCGATCTTCACGCAGTTGCAGACTGCGATCACCCTGGCCCGCAAGCAGGGCTCGGCCGTCATGATCGGCCACCCTTATCCACAGACCCTCGCTGTGCTGGAGCGCGAGCTGCCCAAACTCGCAGCTCAGGGCATCGAGTGGATCGACATCAAGCAGATGATCAGTGTGCGCAGTAACCGCGCCATGGTCGGCCATGGCAAAGACGGCATTTATCGGTAACACCCTGATACGTTGCTCAATACATAGTTACCGCCAGACACTTGACCCAATTCCCGATAGTGAGACCTGCAACAGGTCGCGACTCCGCTGAGTCGCCTTTCTACTTTCAGGATTGACTATGACGACCCACGAACCAATCCCCTCGCCCGCGGGGCAGGTTGACTCCATAAAGATCGATAACCTTCTGATCAACTTCACGACGGAGTTTCTCCGTGTCTGGGATACCGCCGGTTTGCGTACAAAACCGGCCGCGTTCTGGCACCCCACTCCGGCACCCGATCTACTGCCAGGCTATTTCCCCTTGGGCGATGTCGCCGCTGCCGGCCATGGCAACATCAACGGAAAAAGAGTGGTGGTTGTGGCTCGCGAAGCTGACACACCCAGCGCTGACCCCACCAAAGGCAAGGCACTGCGCCGCCCCGACGATTTCGAGTTGATCTGGAAAGATGCAGGTTCAAGATCGAAGAAAGACCTCTCGATTTGGCGACCGATCCCCCCCGAAGGCTACGTGGCGCTGGGTTCGGTCTGTTCAAACGATCACGAAAAACCTTCGTTCAACGCTGTTCGTTGTGTCCGCGCCGACCTGGTGATCGCGTCAGCGACCAGCGAACTGGCATGGAACGACAAGGGGAGCGGTGCACGACAAAGCATCAGCGCCTGGCATGCCGTTCCGCCAACCGCCGCAACAGGTGAAATCCACCTGGCCCCCGGCACCTTTGTGGGATTTTCCGGTTACTCAAAACCCGAGAATTTCCTCGTCTACTCGCTACGCATGCAGATCCCGATCAAGGTCAATCCGAAGCCTGTGGCGCCGCTGCTTTGCGGGGAAGTACCGACCCTGCCGGAGGCACCGGATCAGCCTACATACATCGCCGAACTTCCGTGGTTCACGATAAAAGACCCATTGCTGTCGCCACTCGAGCAGCTAAGCAGATCGCCTTTGTATCTTCTGGAGCGCACGGATCAGTATTTGCTCGTCGGCCATGCCCACAACGCCGAAAACGAGAGCAGAACGTTCAGGTGGGTAGCGCCTCGTGCGCAGCGAGCGGGAAGCCTGCGGTCATTCACCTACAACACCTCTGTCGAATTTGGTGCTCAATGGCAAACCAACTTGCCCAACCCGTTCCTGTTTTCGGCAAGGCTGAACCATGATTTCACCCAGTGCGAAATACACTCGAACGAATGGCTCAACGCAGCCGCCATTGACGTTGTAGCGGTTGTGGACAAACAAAAGTCCGTGGCGATTTACCTGATTCAGAGCGATTACAGGCTGCGGCGTACCGACGGTACACCTGTGACCAGTGGTTTCAGTTACACCGATGGCAACAGCTTGCACATCAGCCAGTACGTACCTGAAATGCCTGAACCCATTGTCGTTCCCGAACAGGAACCAGAAGCGCAAATGCCCCTGGACACTCTGGCAGCAGACGACGAACCCGCCGCCCCGCTACCCGAGCCAGAATTGCCGACGGCTACAGATACCGCGCCATGATGTCGTCCACCACGCCTTCTTTGCGCAGTTGGTCCAGTGCGGCCTGAAGCCTGGCAACGACTTCGTCCGAGACATCTTTGTTCAATGCCAGATACAACTGCGCACTGTTGAAGCGCAGCACGGTCTTGAGTCCGCTCACACCATCCTGCCGCGCCAGATAACGCCCGGCAGGATCACCCGTTGCCCACAGGTCGATCTGGCCGCTGACCAGTTTCTTGGCGTTGTCCTGATCGCGCAGTACGACCACCGGCTTCAAGCCTTGTTTGGTCAGCGTCTCGGCAATCGCATCGCCCTTATAGGCGCCGATCTTGTACTTGCGTGCGTCATTGAGCGTTTCGAGGGTGATCTTGCTGTCAGCCTTGGCCAACAGGATCCAGTCGTCAGGGCCGATCGGGCCGACCCACTTAAAGAGCCTCTCGCGATCCGGCAGTCGCGCCATCACGAAGGCACCGTAACCGGGATTTTCCAGCGCCAGCTTGTACACTCGCTCCCAAGGGAAGCGCAGGGTCAGGCTGTAAGTAATGCCGGCACGCTGGAACATCTCGCGCACGATATCGGTAGCGATACCGTTGATGTTCTCGCCCTGGGCGAAGTTCTTGCCGTTCTTCGCCATGTTGTACGGCGGGAAGTTTTCGGTGAGAAGCACCAGATCGGTGTCAGGACTGGTTTCGGCCCGGGCCGGGCTGAGCAACAACACAGAGGCACTGGCGAGAACAAGAAGCAGGCGTTTGATCATGTCGGGCTACCGGAATCCATGGCGTGCCCAAGAGTGCCTTGGGTACGCCATGGTGTCCACTGGCCTGTACCGATTTTGGCGCTTAGCGCATCACGATGGCGCGATGAGCCATATACGCCTTGGCTTCCTGCACGGTGTATTCGCCGAAGTGGAAAATACTCGCCGCCAGCACCGCGCTGGCGTGGCCTTCAATAATGCCGTCGGCCAGATGCTGCAGGTTGCCGACGCCGCCGGAAGCGATCACCGGAATACCCAGTGCATCGCTGATGGCACGGGTCACGCCGAGGTCAAAGCCGTTTTTCATGCCGTCCTGATCCATGCTGGTCAGCAGGATCTCGCCGGCACCCAGGCCTTCCATTTTCTTCGCCCACTCGACCGCGTCGAGACCGGTCGGCTTGCGACCGCCGTGGGTGAAGATCTCCCAGCGCGGGGTTTCACCCGGGCCAGAAACCTTCTTGGCGTCAATGGCGACGACGATGCACTGCGAGCCGAAATGCTGCGCGGCTTCGCCGACGAACTCCGGGTTGAACACCGCCGCGGTGTTGATCGACACCTTGTCGGCACCGGCGTTGAGCAGGTTGCGGATGTCCTGCACGGTACGCACGCCACCGCCGACGGTCAGCGGGATGAACACCTGGCTGGCCATGCGTTCGACGGTATGCAGCGTGGTGTCGCGACCATCGACGCTGGCGGTGATGTCGAGAAAGGTAATCTCGTCGGCACCCTGCTCGTCATAGCGACGGGCAATTTCCACCGGGTCACCGGCATCGCGGATGTTTTCGAACTTCACACCTTTGACGACCCGGCCGTTGTCCACGTCCAGGCAAGGGATGATGCGTTTGGCCAGCGCCATGGTCAGTCCTCAGCCTTGGTACGAATCGCAGAAAGCTTGCGCTTGGGCGACGTCGAGGGTGCCTTCGTAGATCGCCCGGCCAGTGATGGCGCCGATGATGCCTGGCGCCTTGGCGTCGAGCAGCGACTTGATGTCACCCAGATTGTGAATGCCGCCGGACGCGATCACCGGGATCTTGGTAGCGGCAGCCAGCGCAGCGGTAAACGGTACGTTGCAGCCCTGCATCATGCCGTCTTTGGCGATGTCGGTATAAACGATCGAGGACACGCCGTCGGCTTCAAACTGCTTGGCCAGATCGATGACCTGGACGGTGCTGATTTCAGCCCAGCCATCGGTGGCAACAAAACCGTCTTTGGCGTCCAGACCAACGATGATCTTGCCCGGGAACGCGCGGCAGGCTTGAGCGACGAACGCCGGATCTTTAACGGCTTTGGTGCCGATGATCACGTAGCTCACGCCCGCCTTGACGTAGTGTTCGATGGTTTCCAGCGAACGGATGCCGCCACCGATCTGGATCGGCAGGTTCGGGTAGCGCTTGGCGATGGCGGTGACCACTTCGCCATTGACTGGCTGGCCTTCGAACGCGCCATTGAGATCGACCAGATGCAGACGACGGCAACCGCCCTCCACCCACTTGGCAGCCATGCTCACCGGGTCATCGGAGAACACTGTGGAATCTTCCATGCGGCCCTGGCGCAGACGTACGCAGGCACCGTCTTTAAGATCGATAGCGGGAATAATCAGCATCTGGCAAACCTTCAAATTTGAATGTTCAGCTTGGCTCGGAAATCAGTTTTTCTCGAGCGCCCACAGGTCGCTTTCGATGCTTTCAAACCGCTCTTTGAGGTGGGTCTGCACATCGAAAATCGCCCTGTTGTAATAATGCGGAGCGATTTCGCGGGTAAACAGCTCAAGAATCTCCGCCGCTTCGAATGACCCGAGGTCAAGTTCGAAACGATCCTCCATGAACCGCTTGATCTTGTGACTGGCCTCGCTCTCCTGCTCGGGAGTGAGGGTCAGGATCGGCGGCCTGGATTTCTTGACGGCCATTTACCAGCGACCATCCCACGCGGCGAAGTTCTGCAGCAATTGCAGGCCATGGGTATGGCTCTTCTCCGGGTGGAACTGCACAGCGAAACGCGAGCCATCGGCCAGCGCCGCAGCGAAATCAACGCCGTAATGACCGCCACCGACCACCTGCCGCGCATTGGCGGCGGCGATGTAGTAGCTGTGCACGAAGTAGAAACGCGCCATGTCCGGAATGTCATGCCACAGCGGGTGGCTGACCTTCTGCTTCACTTCGTTCCAGCCCATGTGCGGGACTTTCAGGTGTTCGCCGTCTTCGTGCAGGTCTTTGCCGAAGAACTTCACCGCCCCCGGAAACAGGCCGATGCAGTCGACGCCGTCGTTCTCTTCGCTGGTGTCGAGCAAGGCTTGCATGCCGACACAGATACCGAGGAACGGACGATCCTGACTGACTTCACGCACCAGCGAGTCGAACCCCAGACGACGGATCTCCGCCATGCAATCGCGAATCGCGCCGACGCCGGGGAACACCACGCGGTCGGCTTCGCGGATCACATCCGCATCGCTGGTGATCAGCACTTTGCCGGCACCGACGTGCTCAAGGGCCTTGGCCACCGAGTGCAGGTTACCCATGCCGTAATCGATCACTGCAACCGTCTGCATTACAGAACGCCTTTGGTCGATGGCATCTGCCCGGCCATGCGTTCATCCAGCTCGACGGCCATGCGCAGCGCGCGGCCGAAAGCCTTGAACACGGTTTCGATCTGGTGGTGAGTGTTGGTGCCACGCAGGTTGTCGATGTGCACACTGACCAATGCGTGATTGACGAAACCCTGGAAGAACTCCTGAAACAGGTCAACGTCGAAGCCGCCGACGGTGGCGCGGGTGTATGGCACATGCATCTGCAAGCCTGGACGGCCGGAGAAGTCGATCACCACACGCGACAGCGCTTCATCGAGCGGCACGTAGGCATGGCCGTAACGACGGATGCCTTTTTTGTCGCCGATGGCTTTGGCGAAGGCCTGGCCGAGGGTGATACCGACGTCTTCCACCGTATGGTGGTCGTCGATATGCAGATCGCCCTTGCATTCGATATCCAGGTCGATCAACCCGTGACGGGCGATCTGATCCAGCATGTGCTCAAGAAAAGGAACACCGATATCAAATCGGGCCTTTCCGGTGCCATCAAGGTTGATCGAGGCTTTGATCTGGGTTTCCAGAGTGTCGCGCTCGACAGACGCCTTACGTTCGGCCATCACCAGCTCCGCAAAATCATTGGGCGAAAAAGGCAGCCATTATAGGGGCGCGGGGCCGAAACAGAAACACGAGACGCAATATGGCTGACGGATAGAACCCCCGGCTGTCGCGGGTAGACATGTCCATACAAGCCATTACAGGCACCCCAAAACAACTGTGGGAGCGGGCTTGCTCGCGAAAGCGCTGGATCAGCCGACATTGATGTCGACGGACAGAACGCCTTCGCGAGCAAACCCGCTCCCACAGAAGTAAGTGCTGGCCTGAGAGATCTCAGGCCATTGACTCAGTGAAACAGTACCGCTGTCTTCTGCAGGGTCACCCACACACCCCACGCCAACGGAATACCTACCGCCAGCCACGCAGCAATCGCCAGCGGCTTGCTGCCCGGGGCGGCCTTCCACTCCAGAACGGTGGTCCCATCAGCACCTTTGTCGTGACCCAGCGCCTGTTCGGCAGCCAGTTCGGCGTCGGACATGAAGTACTTGTCGGCCACCGGGCGCACCATCAGATTGCACAGGAAGCCCAAGACCAACAGGCCTGCGAGGATGTACAGGGTAATGTCGTAAGCGGCCGCGCGTTCAACGCCGATGCTCAACTGATACTCACGCAGGTAGTTCACCAGCACCGGGCCGAGTACACCGGCCGCAGCCCAGGCAGTCAGCAGACGACCGTGGATCGCACCGACCATTTGCGTGCCGAACAGGTCGGCCAGATACGCGGGGACGGTCGCGAAACCACCGCCGTACATCGACAGAATGATGCAGAACGCCGCCACGAACAGCGCAACGTTGCCCAGGTGGCCGAGGTTGGGGATCAGCGCGTACAGCGCAAAACCGAGGGCGAAGAACACGAAGTAAGTGTTCTTGCGACCCAGGTAGTCCGAGAACGAAGCCCAGAAGAACCGGCCGCCGATGTTGAACAGGCTCAGCAGACCGGTGAAACCGGCAGCAATCGCGGCAATCGAAGCCAGTTGCCCGGCGTCCAGTTGACCAAACGGCACGTCAACACCCAGCAACTTGCCGCCGAACACTTCCTGCAGCAGCGGCGAAGCCATGCCGAGAATGCCGATACCGGCCGACACGTTCAGGCACAGCACCAGCCACACCAAACGGAATTGCGGGGTTTTCCACGCCACATTCACATGTACGTGACGGTGGGTGATCATCGAGTTGGAGGCTTTTTTCGCCGGAGCGGTCCAGCCTTCAGGCTTCCAGCCGGTTGGCGGTACGCGGTAGGCCAGGGCGCCACCGATCATGAACACGAAGTAGATCGCTGCCATGACCGCAAAGCTCTGCCACACACCGACACTTTCAGGCGAGGCGAAGTGACTCATCAGTGCCGTTGCCAACGGTGCACCCACCATCGCGCCACCACCGAAACCCATGATCGCCATGCCAGTCGCCATGCCGCGCTTGTCCGGGAACCACTTGATCAGGGTCGACACTGGCGAGATATAGCCCAGACCCAGGCCGATACCACCGATCACACCGGAGCCGATCCACATCAGCCAGATCTGGTGGGTATAGATACCCAGCGCCGAAATCAGCAGACCGCCGCACCAGCACAACGCCGATACAACACCCGCCTTGCGCGGCCCGGCGTGTTCAAGCCAGCCACCCCAGATCGCTGCCGAGCAGCCGAGGAAGATGAAGAACAGGGTGTAGATCCAGCCGAGCATCGAGATCGGCCAGTCGCATTGCGAGGAAAAAACTTGTGCGATGAAGCTCATGTCCGGCGCGCAAGCCACCGGAGCGGTAATGCCCAGCGCCTTGGACAGCGGCAACCAGAACACCGAAAAGCCGTAGGCCATGCCGATGCACAGGTGGATGGCCAAGGCGGCCGGTGGCACCAGCCAGCGGTTGAAACCGGGCTTGGCGATGATGCGCTCCTTGGACAGGAACGCGGGCTGGTCGGCTTTGAAGCCGTCCGCCGTTATGCTCGTGCTCATTGTGTATCCCCCAATTATTAGAATGGTTCGCCAGCCACTGCTCACCCTCGGCCTTATGCACGCAGGCACGACCGTTTTTTAAGGTGAAGCTCCCTGAAGGCGCGACGTTAAGTCGCAGAAGGACGGACGAACGCGCGAAGGTTACCATTTGCAGATGACAGAAAAACCAAACTGATATCACCTTTTTTCAGTTGTCTGATCTCTTGCACAAAGCATTTCTTGCCGATAACGCCATGCCGGTCATCCTTCAAACCCTTGAAAACGTCCGTTATCAGGATCAGCAGGACTTGCAGAAAACCTGCCGCGATGTTCCCGAATCGCTGTTTGCGCCGTTTTCCGGAGGAGTTCATCTGATCGAAAGCGCCTTGGCTGGGGGTTCATTTATTGCCGGACGTTTCAATCACCGCTTACTCGGCACGGGACGCCTGCAAAGGCACGGCAGCGTCTGGTATCTGTTCCATTTGTGCGTGCGAAAAGTTACCCCACGCCGTGGCGTCGCTGAACGATGGGTGAACCAAGCGCAGAAAATGGCGTCGCAAGCGGAGGCCGGACTGCGCCTGCCGGCACCCGCCGGACATCTTCAAACTCAGGCCACCGCCGCCACGTTGCCTGTGCCGCTGGAGGTGCTGGCAACATAGCTTCACACCGAACCGGGCAGATGCGGCGCTATACTCCCCGGCTAAATTACGAATTCGACTAACTACAAGGACTCGCCCATGAAAGCGTTCGGCAAAATCCTGGGTCTGGTACTTCTCGGGCTGTTGCTGATCATTGTGGCGGCAGGTTTTGCCCTGACCCACCTCTTTGATCCCAATGACTACAAAGACGAGATCCGCCAGATAGCCCGCGACAAGGCCCACATCGAGTTGACGCTCAATGGCGATATCGGCTGGAGCCTGTTCCCGTGGCTCGGGCTGGAATTGCACGACGCCAGCGTTGCAACCCTGATCAAGCCTGCCGAACCGTTTGCTGACCTGCAGATGCTCGGCCTGTCCGTGCGCGTGCTGCCGCTGCTGCGCCGCGAAGTGCAGATGAGCGACGTGCGCGTCGAAGGCCTCAACCTGCGCTTGAACCGCGACAAGAACGGCCACGGCAACTGGGAAGACATCGGCAAGCTGCCGACAGCCGCCGCACCGGCGGGCAGCCCGCCGCCTGCCAGCGAACCCGCTGCCGAGACAACCGCCAAAGCGGAAAAACCACCGCAGCCGATCCGGCTCGACATCGACAGCCTGACCGTCAACAACGCCCGCGTTGAGTACAACGACGAGCAGACCGGCAAGCAGTTCAGCGCCGAAAGCATCCAGTTGAGCACCGGCGCGGTGCACGATTCGACCAATATTCCGCTGAAGGCCACCGCATTTCTCAGCACCAATCAGCCAATGCTACGGGTACGCACCGAACTCAATGGTGAACTGCGCATTGAGCGCGCGCTGCAGCGCTACAAGTTCGAAGACTTGAAGCTCTCCGGTGAACTGACCGGCGATCCGCTGCAAGGCAAAGCCATGACCTTCTCCGCTCAGGGCCAGATGTTGCTCGATAAAGCAGCAAACGTCGCCGAATGGACCGGGATCAAAATCTCCGCCAACCAGTTGCGCGCCTTGGGCGAACTGAAAGCCAACAACCTCGACAAGACCCCACAGATCACTGGCGGCCTCTCGATCGCCCAGTTCGATCTAGCAAAATTCGTCGACAGCATCGGCCAGATCCTGCCAGCCATGGCTGAAGGCAGCCTGAGCAAGGTCGAACTGGTCAGCCGCGTGTCCGCTACGCCAACCAGCGTCGCGTTCGACAACATCAACCTGAAACTCGACGACAGCAGCTTCAGCGGCCGAATCGCCGTCGACGACTTTGCCAAGCAATCGCTGCGGGCGACGCTCAAGGCTGACACCTTCAACGTTGACCGCTACCTGCCGCCGAAATCGGCTCAGGCCACAAGCGACACGCAAGTGCGTCAGGCTGAAGTCGCCAGTACCGAAGCCAATGCCGTGGCCGGCGCCGGCACGACGCCACTGCCGGACAAACCGAGCAAAAGCGCCTGGAGCACCGAGCGCCTGCTGCCGGTGGAACGCCTGGCCAAGCTCGACGTGGATGCCGACCTGACCTTCGGCCAACTGACGCTCGACAAACTGCCCATCCAGAACGCTTCGCTCAAGGCCAACGGCCAGGGTGGCCTGCTGACCCTGACCAATCTGAGCGGCGAACTGTACAACGGCACTTTCGAAGCCAAAGGCACACTCGACGTCCGTCCGAGCGCACCCGTGCTGAACATGCAGACCAAAATCAACCGTGTGCCGGTGGAAAAAATCCTTGAGAGCCAAGGCAAGAACCCGCCGGTCAAAGGTCTGGTAACCCTCAACAGCAACGTCACTGGCAGCGGCAACAGCCAGCAGGCACTGATTGACTCACTCAACGGCAACGCCAGTTTCGTGATCAACAACGGCGTGCTGCTCAACGCCAACCTTGAACAGCAACTGTGCAAAGGCATCGCCACCCTCAACCGCAAAACCCTCAGCGGCGAGCCAAGGGGCAAGGACACACCGTTCCAGGAACTCAAAGGCAACCTGACGTTGCGCAACGGCATCGCCAGCAACCCCGACCTGAAAGTGCGCATCCCCGGCTTGACCGTCAACGGCGACGGCGACATCGACCTGCGCGTGCTGGGCATGGATTATCGCGTTGGCATCATCGTCGAGGGCGACACCAGCGCTATGCCCGACCCGGCCTGTCAGGTGGGTGACAAATTCGTCGGTATCGAGTGGCCGCTGCGCTGCCGTGGCCCTCTGGAACTGGGCGCCAAGGCTTGTCGCATCGACAACGAACGACTCGGCCAGGTCGCGACCAAACTGGCCGGCGACAAGCTCAGCGAAAAAATCGAAGAGAAACTGGGCGACAAGGTCAGTCCGGAATTGAAAAACGCATTGAAGGGGCTGTTCAAGCGATGAAAGCGGAGCAGTTTTCCACGGCGGTGCTGGATTGGTTCGACCGCCACGGCCGCCACGATCTGCCCTGGCAGCAAGACATCAACCCGTATCGGGTGTGGGTGTCGGAGATCATGCTGCAGCAGACGCAGGTCAGCACCGTGCTCAATTACTTCGACCGTTTCATGGCCGCGCTGCCGACCGTCGAAGCCCTGGCCGAAGCGCCGGAAGACGAAGTGCTGCACCTGTGGACGGGCCTGGGTTACTACACCCGCGCGCGCAATTTGCAGAAGACCGCAAAAATCGTCGTCAGCCAGTACGGTGGCGAGTTTCCGCGTGATGTCGAAAAGCTCACGGATTTGCCGGGCATCGGTCTGTCCACGGCTGGCGCCATCGCCAGCATCAGCATGGGCCTGCGCGCGCCGATCCTCGACGGCAACGTCAAACGCGTGCTGGCGCGTTTTACCGCGCAAGAGGGTTATCCGGGCGAGCCGAAGGTCGCCAAACAGCTGTGGGCCAACGCAGAGCGCTTTACGCCGCACGATCGGGTCAACGCCTACACTCAGGCGATGATGGATCTCGGTGCGACGCTATGCACGCGCAGCAAGCCGAGTTGCCTGCTGTGCCCGCTGGAACGTGGCTGCGAGGCGCACATGCTGGGTCTGGAAACTCGCTACCCGATTCCCAAGCCACGCAAATCCATCCCGCAGAAACGCACGCTGATGCCGATGCTCGCCAATGGCGACGGTGCGATTCTGCTTTATCGCCGCCCGTCCACAGGCTTGTGGGGCGGTTTGTGGAGCCTGCCGGAACTCGATAACCTCGACGACCTGCAACATCTGGCCGATCAACACTCACTGGCGCTGGGCGAGCAACAAGCATTGCCCGATCTTGTCCACACGTTCAGCCACTTCCAGTTATCCATCGAACCCTGGCTGGTTCAGGTGCAGGAGGCCAGCCATCACGTGGCCGAGGCCGACTGGCTCTGGTATAACCTCGCCACCCCGCCGCGCCTGGGCCTCGCCGCCCCGGTCAAAACCTTGCTCGAACGCGCGGCCGCCGTATTGAATACAGGAGAGTCGCCATGACCCGCACCGTAATGTGCCGCAAGTACAAAAAAGAATTACCCGCTCAGGAGCGCCCTCCGTTCCCGGGCGCCAAAGGTCAGGATATTTTTGACCACGTCTCGGCCAAGGCCTGGGACGACTGGCAAAAACACCAAACCCTGCTGATCAACGAAAAACGCCTGAACATGATGAACGCCGAAGACCGCAAATATCTTCAGGGCGAAATGGACAAGTACTTCTCCGGCGAGGAATACGCCCAAGCCGAAGGCTACGTTCCGCCAGCCGAGTAACCCCGCAAAATCGGGGGGCGGGTCGTAAGCAACGGAATTAATTTAAGAAATTTTAAAAAAGTCGTTGACGAGAATCCGAAAAACCCTTTTAATGCGCCCCGTTGCCCAGATAGCTCAGTCGGTAGAGCAGGGGATTGAAAATCCCCGTGTCGGCGGTTCGATTCCGTCTCTGGGCACCAAATACCGAAAACCCTGAATCGCAAGATTCAGGGTTTTTTTATGCCTGCGATTTGATGAGGACTGTTATCGACCTCTGGATTCGCGATAACTTGCCCCCCCTTACGGAAGAGGGTCGCCCCGTCGATGAACCAGAAACGAACCCGCATACCCCTGCCACATCCGCCGCCGTATCGCCCAAGCCGCGCAACTTACTGGCTGACAGTGTTCGTTGCCGTGATGATTGCTTTCGCCATCGGCGCATCGATCTACATGCTGATCGACAGCTGGGTCACTGGCTCCATCACCACCAACAATCGCGGCCCGCGCAGCACCTACACCCTGGCCCTGCAACCTCGGCGGTTTTGGTTCGAGTTCGTTTGGCAAAGCATCGGTACTGTATTTCTGCTGGTTATCGGGGTGTTCGGGCTGTGGGTTTATCGCAAAGTGCAGGAGCCTGTGGAAAAACCCAAAGGCAAGCGCCAACGCTAAGCACAGGTCGCATTCAAAGAGTGTTGACGTAATCGACCGGCAGCAAGACCGTGTCCAAAGCAGCGTCTACCGGCAGAGATACGACTGTAATCAGCGGGCAGACGATCATGAAGTAGCAGATGACAGCATGTGGCATGCCGTCCCCTCCTCTCACGCCAAGCAAGTGCAAGTTGCCATCGACGCCTTTGTAGTAAGGCTCTGCAGAGTCACCGTTCAATCGCCCGATCATCGTTCCACAACCGGCCAACATCAAAACCAGACTGGCTACTGAGCCAATACGCAAAATCCCTTTCAAACCAGCGCTCCCTTACGTCACAAAACATGAGGCGCGGGATTGTACCTGCGTCCATTCCATGCGAATGGATTATCGCTACGGCACGGTTGCGTGCCATCGAACGTCTGCTCGACTACTTCAGCAACGCGCCAAAAACACACTTGCGCATCGAGCCGCAGGACATCGGCGAACAACAAGTCGGACATTTCGCCTTTTTTCGCAGCGCATACCAAGCCACACTATGGCCCATCGCTCTGACCTGGCTGCATACCGGCGAACTGGCCCCCGACACACCCGGACGGCACCTGCCGCGCAGCTGAGCCCCTCCAACGCACGATGGAACACATCATGGCCTCCGCCAACAAGCAGCAAAAACGCGCCGCCCGGGCCAAGACCAAGGCCAAGCAGAACCGCACCAAACGCGCCGAGGCGCCGGTCGAACTGGATCCGAACGATGACCGCATTGATTTCGAATCAGTGGACCTGACCGAGCTGTTCAAGAAAATGATCGACGCCGAGAAGATCAGCCAGCAAGCCCTGTGCGCCGCGTTCCTCGAAGACCCGCTGCTGGAACTGGTCTACGAGCAGGAAGGCGAAGAAGGCGCGATGGACTTCATCCTCGCCGCGCTGATCGAGTATCGCCAGTGGTCGCAGGACACCGACGAAGCCGGCGCGCTGGCGTGGATTGAATCGCCGGCCTTCCAGGCCGACTATGTGGCGGCGTCCGACGCAATCGCCGCACAAACCCAACAGAAGAACTGAGTTCCCATGGCATCCCTGAACAAGCAACAAAAACGCGCCAAACGCGCCAAGGCCAAAGCCAAGCAAATCCGTATGGTTGGCCGCAAGCCGCTGGAGCAGGACGACGACCTCGGCCACCTCGCCGAGCCGATCCCGGAATACACCCTGGCGATGTTCAGCAAAATGCGCGACGCCGAAGCGGTCAGCCGTAACGAGATGCTGCTGACGCTGCTCAGAGAACTGGCGTTCATCATCGTCGACCACCCCGACCTGCTGGACATGGAGAACGCCGAAAACGAAGGCATGGCCGCCACCCATCTGGCCGCCGACATGTTGATCGACTACCGCATGTGGGCCGATGGCATGGACATCGAGACAGCCCAGGCCTGGCTGACCGAACCGCAGTTCATCACGGACTTCGGGATTGCGCTGGACACTTACGGCAAGTCGCTCGATACCGCCGAAGCCAAAGACGAGTCAGTCTGAAACGCTGAAATCTCA
The DNA here is from genome assembly GCF_963970575.1 of Pseudomonas sp. EA_65y_Pfl2_P74. Classification (NCBI taxonomy): domain Bacteria; kingdom Pseudomonadati; phylum Pseudomonadota; class Gammaproteobacteria; order Pseudomonadales; family Pseudomonadaceae; genus Pseudomonas; species Pseudomonas sp. EA_65y_Pfl2_P74. The sequence goes on along the minus strand of NZ_CAXAOQ010000001.1, from coordinate 199,315 downwards.
GGCAAAAAAAAAAACGGGCGCAATCAGTCATGATTGCGCCCGTTTTTTTGCCTGATCGAAGCGTTGAACCTTAGGCTGCGGCAACGCTCAGGCGCGGGATTTCAATGCCCAGCTTGGCTGCGGCGTAATCCAGTTCACCCTTGGCGATGGATTGAGCCTTGTAGCCTGCAGCGATCAAGTCCTGCACGTACAGCTTGTTGTAGATGAACATGAACACGATATTGCTCAAGCCCAGAGTGAAGCTCGCCGCGAGAAACATGATCGCAGCCCACTTGATATCACCACGGAACAATGGCGGAAAAAAACCAAAGAAAAACACGGTCCACGAGAAGCCGATTGGCGCTTCTTTCATGGCACCGGTGTTAGGGTTTTTGAACACAACCGATGTAAACGCCATGCTTATCTCCTTGAAGCCCCAATGAGTTGGCTGAACGGCCGGGCTAACTCCATGCAGCTCTTTTTAACGGCAAGCACGCAAAATCGCATCTGTACGTAGCGTCAGATGAGGGAGCAGACAAGGAAGAATCGAAAGCTTTAGCCAGAAAGGCTGAGGGCGTCGAACAATCCATGTCCTGAAACTCCATCGCATCCCGCAACAGCGAGATACATATTCGTCGCGCAGGCTACTATTTAGCCACCACTGTGTCCATCAAATTGCCAAGTAAAAACGACCGCGATCATCTCTGATGGCGGTCGTCTCTGTGGGCGAGCAACGTTTGGCGTGGAGTCAGAACACTCAGCGAGCCACGGCTGCGCTCAACTTCTCGTGACGACGCCGACGCGCCACCAGCAAACCGGTAGCCACCACCAGCAGGCTCAGCAGGCCGGTCGCAAGGATTTCCACGCGGTGGGCTTCCTGGAACAGCATGATGGTCAAAGCCGCGACGATGAAGATGATCACCGCGTAGGTCAGGCCCGGGAAGAGCCACATGCTGAAGACGATTTTCTCGCCGCGAGCCATGCGCTGCTTGCGCATACGCAGTTGCGAGAACGCGATCACCAGGTACACCAGCAGTGCGATCGCGCCGGAGCTGGCCAGCAGGAACTCGAACACGGCCGCCGGCGCCACATAGTTGGCGAAGGTGCACAGGAACGCCGCACCGGTCGACAGCATCACCGCCCAGTAAGGCGTACCGCTTTTGTTGACCCGAGTCGACATGGCGGGCGCATCACCGCGTTTGCCCAGTGAGAACAACATGCGCGACGACGTGTAGAGGGCCGAGTTCAGGCAACTGGTGACAGCGACCAGCACCACGATGTCGACGATCATTTTCGCGTTCGGGATGCCCATGCGCTCAAGCACAGTCTGGTAGGAACCGAGGTTGGCCAGGGTCGGATCGTTCCATGGCACCAAAGCCACAACGATGAAGATCGATACGAGGTAGAACAGGCCGATCCGCCAGATCACCGAGTTGGTGGCCTTGGAGATTTGTTTGCCCGGGTTCTTCGATTCCGCGGCCGCGATGGTCACGATTTCGGTACCCATGAACGAGAACATGGTGGTCAGGATCGCGCCCAGCACCGCGCCCATGCCGTTAGGCAGGAAGCCACCGCTGTCGAACAGGTGCGAAACGCCACTGACCTGGCTGTTTGGCAGGTAGCCAAAGATCGCCGCGAGACCGAGGGCGATGAAGCCGATGATCGCCAGCACTTTGATCAGGGCGAACCAGAATTCGAACTCGCCGTAATTCTTCACGCTGAACAGATTGGTGACGGTCAACAGCAGCGTGATGACCAGTGCAAATGCCCAGATCCCCACACTTGGGAACCACGCGTGCAGGATGGTCGCGGCGGCGTTGGCTTCCAGAGGAATCACCAGCACCCAGAACCACCAGTACAACCAGCCGATGGTGAAACCGGCCCAGTGCCCGATGGCACGGTCGGCGTACGTCGAGAACGAGCCGGTGTCCGGCGATGCAACCGCCATTTCACCGAGCATACGCATCACCAGCACCACAAGGGTGCCGGCGGCGGCATAGGCCAAGAGCACAGCGGGGCCGGCGGCGGCGATAGCGTGGCCGGAGCCAACGAACAGACCGGCGCCGATCACACCGGCGATCGACAACATGGTCACATGACGCGGTTTGAGCCCCTGTTCGAGGCCGTTGGAGCTTGGGGTACTGCTCATTGAAACTACCTTTGCGAGGAAAGCGATTGCGTCCGGCCTGTCTGGTTTGTTCTTTCTCGTAAAAAGAATCCAACAGGGCGTTCCTTATTCTGCACGCAATATTTGCGCCAAAATGTTTCAACCTCTTTGCTGCCGCGGCTTTGCGCGCGACCGGACGGTCATCGCAAGTCATTGAGAACAATGGCAATTCGCCAGAACGTTACCCTGCGACTCACTTTCAAGACGAATCAGCGCACCAAAAACACACTTAAAAAGTGTGGGATGCACAATAAAAGGGCGAATCAGGAACGTTCGGCCGGATAGCGCTTCCAACACCCCGCCAAAGCTGGCAACATCGCGCCTTTTTTTACGCGACACCCACGGGAATCCACGTTTAAACACCCGTTCGGTTGTTGATGGGGCGACAGTCTGCTGCGCCAATGCGACAACCTGCCACACGCCATCCGTTTACCGCTCGTAGCGCTGTTGGCTGCCATTGAAACGCTATGCTAGCTTGGCCGCCTCGCCAGGAAGGCCAACCAACAGCAGGAGCGCAACATATATGAGGAACGCACATGGCTGAGGCCACGCCCGCGCTTGAAATCCGTAACTTGCACAAACGCTACGGAAAGCTTGAGGTGCTTAAAGGCATCTCGCTGACCGCCCGCGACGGCGATGTGATCTCGATCCTCGGTTCCTCCGGTTCCGGCAAGTCCACGTTCCTGCGTTGCATCAATCTTCTGGAAAACCCGCATCAGGGCCAGATTCTGGTGGCCGGAGAAGAACTCAAGCTCAAGGCCGCCAAGAATGGCGAACTGGTTGCCGCTGACGGCAAGCAGATCAACCGCCTGCGCTCAGAGATTGGTTTTGTGTTTCAAAACTTTAATCTGTGGCCGCACATGAGCGTGCTCGACAACATCATCGAAGCCCCGCGCCGCGTACTCGGCCAGAGCAAAGCCGAGGCAATCGAAGTCGCCGAAGCGCTGCTGGCCAAGGTCGGCATCGCCGACAAGCGCCACGCCTACCCGGCGCAATTGTCCGGCGGTCAGCAACAACGCGCGGCCATCGCCCGCACGCTGGCGATGCAGCCCAAGGTGATCCTGTTCGACGAGCCCACCTCCGCCCTTGACCCGGAAATGGTTCAGGAAGTACTTAGTGTCATCCGCGCATTGGCCGAAGAAGGCCGCACCATGCTGCTCGTGACCCACGAAATGGGCTTCGCCCGTCAGGTCTCCAGCGAAGTGGTGTTCCTTCACCAGGGCCTGGTGGAAGAGCAAGGATCGCCACAGCAGGTGTTCGAAAACCCGCTTTCGGCGCGCTGCAAACAATTCATGTCCAGCAACCGCTAACGGAGCAACATGCATGCAGAACTATAAAAAGGTCTTCCTGGCTGCGGCCGTCACCCTCGCATTCAGCGCCGGTGCCATGGCTGAAACCCTGAAGATGGGCATCGAAGCGGCTTACCCGCCGTTCAACAACAAAGACGCCAGCGGCAACGTGGTCGGCTTCGACAAAGACATCGGCGACGCCCTGTGCGCGAAGATGAAAGTCGAGTGCACCGTGGTCACGTCCGACTGGGACGGCATCATCCCGGCCCTGAACGCCAAGAAATTCGACTTCCTGATCTCCTCGATGTCGATCACCGACGAGCGCAAAGGCGCGGTGGACTTCACCGACCCGTACTACTCCAACAAACTGCAATTCATCGCGCCGAAAGACAAAGAGTTCAAGACCGACAAAGACTCTCTGAAAGGCAAAGTGATCGGCGCCCAACGCGCGACCCTGGCCGGCACCTTCATGGAAGACAACATGCCGGACGTCGAACTGAAACTTTACGACACCCAGGAAAACGCCTACCTGGACCTGACGTCCGGTCGTCTGGACGGCATCCTCGCTGACAAATACGTCAACTACGAATGGCTGAAAAGCGAAGCCGGCAAAGCCTACGAATTCAAAGGCGACCCGGTGGAAGAAAGCGACAAGATCGGTATCGCTGTGCGTAAAGGCGACCCGATCCGCGAGAAGCTGAACGCTGCGTTGAAGGAAATCGTCGCTGACGGTACCTACAAGAAGATCAACGACAAGTACTTCCCGTTCAGCATCTACTGATCCTGACCTGCCGGACTGACGCCGTTATCCGACGGCGTCGGCTCCCGGCCCTGCCTGCCGCGATTTGAACAGAAATCCATGATTATCGACCTCTACGGATTCGGCCCGGCGCTCGCCGCTGGCGCGCTGATGACCGTCAAACTGGCACTCTCGGCCCTGTGCCTTGGGCTGGTGCTCGGTCTGCTCGGCGCCTTGGCCAAGACTTCCCCGTACAAGCCGCTGCAATGGCTTGGCGGCTTTTATTCAACGCTGGTGCGTGGTGTCCCGGAATTGCTCTGGGTGCTATTGATCTACTTCGGTACGGTCAACCTGATGCGCGCCCTCGGTGAGTTCTTCGGCAATCCCGACCTGGAACTCAGTGCCTTCGCCGCCGGTGTGATCGCGCTGGGCCTGTGTTTCGGCGCCTACGCCACGGAAGTGTTTCGTGGCGCGATCCTCGCCATTCCCAAAGGTCACCGTGAGGCCGGCGTGGCCCTGGGCCTGTCGAAATGGCGGATCTTCACCCGGCTGATCATGCCGCAGATGTGGCGCATCGCCCTGCCGGGCCTGGGCAACCTGTTCATGATCCTGATGAAAGACACCGCACTGGTGTCAGTGATCGGCCTGGAAGAAATCATGCGTCACGCGCAGATCGGTGTGACCGTATCCAAACAGCCCTTCACCTTCTATATGGTCGCCGCGCTCATGTATCTGGGCCTGACCGTGCTGGCAATGACTGGCATGCACTTGCTGGAAAAACGCGCCGCTCGCGGCTTCGCGAGGAGCACCCAATGAACTGGGAAGTCATCATCAAATGGCTGCCGAAACTGGCGCAGGGCGCGACCCTGACTCTGGAACTGGTGGCCATCGCCGTGATCGCCGGCCTGCTGCTGGCCATTCCGCTGGGCATCGCCCGCTCTTCGAAGCGGTGGTACGTGCGCGCGTTGCCCTACGCCTACATTTTCTTTTTCCGTGGCACACCGTTGCTGGTTCAGTTGTTCCTGGTCTACTACGGGCTGGCGCAGTTCGACGCCGTCCGTAACAGCCCGATGTGGCCGTACCTGCGCGATCCATTCTGGTGCGCCACAGCGACCATGACCCTGCACACCGCCGCGTACATCGCCGAGATCCTGCGCGGCGCGATTCAGGCGATTCCACCGGGCGAAATCGAAGCGGCGCGGGCCTTGGGCATGTCCAAACCCAAGGCGATGTTCTACATCATCCTCCCCCGCGCAGCGCGCATTGGCCTGCCGGCCTACAGCAACGAAGTGATTCTGATGCTCAAGGCCAGCGCCCTGGCCAGCACCGTGACCTTGCTGGAATTGACCGGCATGGCCCGCACGATCATTGCCCGCACCTACCTGCCGGTGGAGATCTTCTTCGCCGCGGGCGTGTTCTATCTGCTGATGTCCTACGTGCTGGTGCGCGGCTTCAAGCTGCTGGAGCGCTGGCTGCGCGTCGATGCCTGCCAAGGGCGCTGACACTTCCCACGTGCTGACGGGCGAGGACCTGCTCGCCCGCTTCACGGCGCTGGATACGTTTCTCACAACGCATCAAGCGCTGTGGAAACCTCGACCTTTCACGCATCTTTCGCTGGCCTGGGAAGCGTCCTACCCGGAGTTGGCCTTGTGGCTACGCGGACGGTCGCTGGACGATGCGGAAAACGCACACAACCAACCTGCTGATCTTGTGGATGCGCCGGAGCCTTTTGCCTCACTGGCGGCGATATCGGCTGAGCTGAGCGCTGTCGGTGAGTTGCCCGGGCATGCGCTGGAAGCTGCGGGCCATCGCTTGAATGTCGATGTGCCGGGGCGCAAGTGGCTGCAGATTGAAGCGTTTGCCAGTCGTCTGTCTTTTGCCTCGCAACCGACGCATTGGCTCGACTGGTGTTCCGGCAAGGGGCACTTGGGTCGACGCCTGTTGTGTGAAGGGCAACAACTGACGTGTGTTGAGTACGATCCGGCGTTGGTTGCCAGCGGTCAGGCGCTGAGCCAGCGCCATCGTCTGCATGCCTTGCATGTCGAGCAGGATGTGTTGGCGGCAGATGCAGCGACTGTGTTGAACGCCCAACACACACCGGTCGCCTTACACGCCTGCGGCGATCTGCATGTGCGCCTGATGCAACTCGCCTCCGCCAGCGGCTGCAAACAACTGGCCATCGCCCCGTGCTGTTACAACCGGATCAATCGCGCCACCTATCAGGCATTGTCCTGCGCCGGTTTGAAATCCGCTCTACAGCTGTCGCAGGAAGATCTGGCCCTGCCAATGAGCGAAACCGTCACGGCCGGCGCGCGAGTGCGACGTCAGCGCGACACCTCCATGGCCCGACGACTGGCGTTCGACCTGCTGCAACGGCAATTGCGCGGCCTCGACGAATATTGGCCGACACCTTCGCTACCCAGTGCCTGGCTGGATAAACCGTTCGCCGATTACTGTCGCGATCTAGCCGCTCTCAAACAGTTATCCACAGTCGGTACGCCAGATTGGTCGGCACTGGAAGCTGCCGGTTGGCAGCGGTTGGCCGAAGTTCGCAACCTGGAGTTGTTGCGCGGATTATTCCGACGGCCGCTGGAGCTATGGCTGACTCTGGATCGGGCACTCTTCCTCGTCGAACAGGGCTACGCCGTACGCCTTGGCAGTTTCTGCGAAACACCCCTCACCCCTCGGAACCTGCTGCTATTGGCCGAACGCGAATAATTCATCGCCGCCCTGTGGATAACTCTGTTGATGAATTTCGTTCGGATCCAATAATTACGGCTGTTTCGGGGCATTAACCACACTGGTCGTTTTTTGTTCACATTAATAAAAAACCGATAAAACAGGGATTTGCGAACAAAATGAGAACGCGTCCACAAAAATCCGCCTAAGCACGGTTTCAGGCCAGCCAGTTGTGCATAAGCCGCCAATCAAAACGACATAACCGCCGAAATTCCCCCGTTAGCCGCGAATCATTGCGGCGTCCTGTCAGCCTTGCTATACAAGGCCACAACGTGCCGCCAGCACGCGTCCCGACAAGCACAAATCAAACCGACAGGAAGCGACCGTGACGTTCATTTCTTATGCACAGAATTTCGAAGACGTCCGCTTGTGGCGTGCTCTCAAGCAAGTCGAACAGGGCTTCTATATCGATGTCGGTGCCAACGACCCGAATCACGACTCGGTCACCAAAGCCTTCTACGATCACGGCTGGCAAGGCGTGAACGTCGAACCGATGCAGAACTACTACGACGCCCTCTGCCAGCAGCGTCCGCGCGACCTCAATGTGCAATGCATCGCCAGCGATCAGCCCGGCGAAATGACCTTCTACGCCATCCCCGACACCGGCCTGTCCACCGCCGACCCGGCGATCGCCCAGCAATACAAAGATCAGGGCATGGACGTGCGCAACCTCACCGTAAAGTCGCGCACCCTCACATCGATCTGCGAGCAATATGCCGCCGACCGGCCAATCCACTTTCTGAAAATCGACGTCGAAGGCCACGAAGAGAGCGTCCTGCGCGGCATGGACTTCACGCGCTTGCGACCTTGGATCATCGTCATCGAAACCCCATGGCAACGCGACCACACCTGGGAACCGCTGGTCACCGACGCCGGTTATCAAGCGATCCTGTTCGACGGCCTCAACACCTGGTTCCTCGCCGACGAATACCTCAAGCTCAAACCCGCCTTCGACATCCCGCCGTGCAACCTCGACAACTTCCAACTGTGCAAAGGCCACGCCTTCGCACACCCGATCAGCGCCAGCGAACTCGACACCGCCCAACAACTGGCCAACGCTCTGCAACGCGCCGAACAGGCCGAAGCACAACTGTCGGCCCTGCAAAACAGCCGCACAGTGAAGGCGGTGCAAACGCTGCGAAATGTGCTGCGCAGGGCTTGATTCGAGCGAATGCAAAAATAGTCTGAATTCAGGGGTTTACAGGATCTTCCCAGTCGCTATAATCGTCGCCCACACGCCGGTATAGCTCAGTTGGTAGAGCAACTGACTTGTAATCAGTAGGTCCCGGGTTCGACTCCTGGTGCCGGCACCATACAAGGTTCCATAGAAAGCTTTCAAAATCTCTGGAACCCCCGAAAAACCCGCCTCTTGGCGGGTTTTTTCGTTTTAGCGTTCCATCGGTTTCCGTCAGAAACTGGTGGATTCCAACCGTTTTAAGGGTAGAGTTTGGGATACAGGTCACTTCGATAAAAGGGAGTACCCTTATGTCGCGCACCACAGCTCCGCTCTCCGACGCAGCTTGCCGCTTGGCAAAACCTACAGACCGCGCCTACAAGCTTTTCGACGGCGATGGCCTCTACCTCCTAGTCCAACCCAATGGCCGCAAAGGCTGGCGGCTCCGTTACGTCAAACCTGACGGACGCGAAGGACTGACCTCGTTCGGCAACTACCCCGTCATTGGCCTCGCCGATGCTCGCCGCAAGCGCTTGGACGTCAAGCGAATGCTGGCGGATGGCATTGATCCCATAGAGACCAAGCACCAAGCCAAGGCGCAAGCCGTAATCAAAGGCAGAACCTTTGAAAGCGTTGCGCTCGACTGGCATACGGAAATGTCGGCCAAGTGGGCACCAGGCCATTCCAAGACAGTGATGAGCCGCCTCAAAACCCACGTATTCCCGCTGATCGGCGCCCGCGCCATTGTTGATCTCGACACCCATGACCTTATGCAGCCCTTGGAAGCGATCAAGAAGCGCGGAACGATCGACGTTGCTTTAAGGGTACAAAACTACCTGCAGAGCATCATGCGCGAGGCAAAGCGCCTCCGGCTTATCACCATAAACCCTGCTTACGATCTCGAAGGCTCGATCAAAGCCCCGCGGGTGGTACATCGCCCCGCTCTACCCTTATCGCGACTGCCGGAACTGCAGGAGCGGATCGACACCTATAAAGGCCGAGCACTTACCCGTCTGACGGTGATGCTGTCGCTGCATGTGTTTGTACGATCCAGCGAGCTGCGTTTCGCACGCTGGAGCGAGTTCGACCTCAAGCGCGGCACCTGCGAGATACCGGACACTCGACCCGCGTTGGAGGGAGTACCCTTTTCCACAAGGGGTACGAAGATGGCAGGGGATATCCATTTAGTACCCTTATCGCCGCAAGCAGTGGCGCTACTCGAAAAAATCCATGCACTCACAGGCAAATTCGCATTGGTCTTCGCAGGTGATGCCAAACCCTGGAAACCCATGTCCGAAAATACCGTGAACAACGCGCTTCGGATGATGGGATACGACACCAAAACCGATATCTGCGGGCATGGATTTCGTTCGATGGCCTGCAGCGCACTGATTGAGTCAGGACTGTGGTCCGAGACAGCCATTGAAAGGCAGATGAGCCACAAGGAACGCAACAACGTCCGCGCCGCCTACATTCACAAGGCTGAGTTCATCGAGGAGCGTAGGCTGATCATGAACTGGTGGAGCCGGTACCTGGAGGCCAACCGGCAGGAGCATGTCACTCCACACGAGTTCGCGAACCAGACCGGAGCGAACGTCACTCGCCTAAAAGCAAAACGTGGCGCAACCGAGTAAGCGCTCGGTCTTCATATCTCAGTGATCCGCTTGTCCACGCGGGTCCATCCAAACAGGGCTGCAAAGCCGCCCAGTTTGGATGGACCTCACTTAAAAAATCTAAAGCCCACGCAACTGTCTGTGGAAAACCACAGATTTCCACCGGTGGATAATTTCATCCACAGCCGCAGAACTCCCAAAAATTCGAGCCTTGACCCGAATTATCCACAGGCGTAGAAAAGATCTGGCAAATCGCTGTCGCTGACAGCAACCCAGGTAGCCAGGACCTTTAAGGCTACGCCACACCGTGGTGGTTCTCCCAAAGTGCGATTAGCGTCCGGCGGCTCGCACGGTCACAGCGATGTGATGGATGCCTACTTTTATCAGTGTGCCCACTGCGGCAACTCATCCCCTTTCATAGCTGCCCTGCAGCAACCTATCCGCTTGGGCATGTCATTGCGCCAACCTGCGCCCGTCTCTTTCTCCCAGAAAGAGACGGGCGCTCCTACCACTGCTGCAGCCCATGTCGTACATGGCTTTGCGGCATTTCCCCTCGTGACAATCGGCGTGACAAACACCGAAGTCACCAGCAACAGCGATGCAGATGATGGTGCCGCAGTCCACGGAATGGACTTCACCTGACTGACAGTCAGGCACGCCCCGGTCATCGCTTCACTGCCTTCACCTGACTCAGGATCTCGCGGCGCTAGTCTCGTCAGCCAGCGCAACCTCCACCCGCCCACTTCCTCGGAAGTGCCCAGGAGGCCAGATCATGAGATGCCCAAGCTCCCGGTCGTAAAGAGCCGCCAGTCCCGCGTTAGTGGACAACCCTCACAGGTCGCAGGGGCCTTGATCCCTGATAACACTCAACATTCGTGGCGGGATGACGTGGGGAAAGCTTCAAGGATTTTGGCTTCGAGAGGAGTTGGATCATGGCATTGGTCGGTAGACGGGATGGGCGCAATTTTGGCTATGGGCGACAACTGAGTTATGCCGGGCCGCAGGCGCTGAAAGATCTATTTGGCGGCGGGCATTACGGCACGGTCAAAGCGCACAGTGATCGGTGGCGGGCGTTTGTGCGCTGGTGTCGGTCCGAAGATGGGCCGGGATTCAACGATGCGAGGAAGATCGACCGGCAGACCTTGCTGGACTACGCCGGGTATCTGCGCCAGCAAGTTGAACAAGGTGAGCTTGCCATCGCGACTGCGCAAAACCGATTGTCCAGCGTCAACCGAACCATGGCAGCGCTTCGTGGTGATGAGTATGTAAGGGTGGCGAGTCCGAGCAAGGCGCTTGGAATGCAGCGCACCACTGTTCGCACTACGGCCCCGCTGGGTCAGGATCGTGACCAAGTGATGCTGATTGTCAATGCGCTCCGCGAACAACAACTGCCGCGTGCTGCGGCTATTGTGTACTTGGCTCGAGCCACCGGTATGCGTCTACGCGAAGCCATCCTGACCAATCTTCCCCGCCTAAAACGTGAGGCAGTGCAATACGGCAGGATCAACATTCAGGATGGCACTAAAGGTGGCCGCTCAGGTGCATTAGCACCTCGCTGGCTCTGGGTGAATGACAATATTCGCAAAGCGCTCCGGTATGCCGAGCTGACTTCCCCCGCTGGGAGCCGAAATTTGCTCGCTCCGAATGAAAGCTACCTCGATTTTCAACAACGAATCGTCCGCCCCGCACGGGACATCCTCCATACGCTTAACCTCAAAGGTTTTCACGAATTGCGGGCAGCCTATGCGTGCGAACGCTATGAGCAAATCACCCATTATCTTGCGCCCGTCAAACGGGGCGATTGTAACCAGCTTGGCCGGAACCTCGACCAGGAGGCCCGAGTACAAATCAGCTATGAGCTGGGGCACGGTCGTATCGATGTGGTATCGGCTTACATCGGTGGACAAATATGACTAAGCCATTCGATATAGTCCTTTTCCTCAGTGGCGTGCTCACTGGCTCTGAAGCAACTCGCAGTAGGCATTTGAGGCAGGCAAAAGCAATCCAGGTTGAAATCGTACGGCGCTGGAAGCGCGAGAACCCTTGGACGTGGCAACGAAAACATCTAGCGTGGTTTCTCTCGCGCGGAATTGGCGGCAGCGCCATGGACACGCGCTATTACTACCTGCTGACCGTACGCCTGATCACGCTACGGTTAGGTAAAAAGTGGATTTGGCATTAAGCGGCTTACGCTCTCCCTTTATTGAACCAACCACATGGCAAAATACTGGCCAGCAACCCAAGATTGGCGCTATGCTTTTCTTTGCCGGCTCGGACCTACTCGGTAAAGGATGAACCTGAGGAGAGACTAAGTACTGACCATCTGCATGCAGGTCAATACAATTTAATAACCTCAGTGTCGTTATTATGCTGGAACAACACACACGGAAGTTTGTAATTGAACATCACCGAAATCAAACCTAGAGAAATTGTTGGCCGTGAAACCACCCGTAGGTTTGAAGCGCAATTCAAGGCTGCCGCGCTTGAAAGCCTACAACTTCTCGACCATTATAATATCGACAGAGTATTCTGTGACTTTCATGATGATTATGTCGTTCGTTACATATCTGCTTCTGGCCCATCCTACAGATTCGTCCAAGTAAAGACCAACGGCAAACTGAATAGTTTATGGTCTCCTCTAGAAATTTTCGGCATAAAGAAAAAACCGAAGAAAGGGGCGATTCACGATTTAAAATCTAGCTTCGCTGGCAGATTATTTTTACACATTGAAAATTTCGGGCCTGCGTGTAGCTGTGTCCAGCTTTCGACCAATATAAGTTTTGACGACGACGTACTTGCGCTTGAAAAAGACCTAAATGATGGGTCTCAGTTCGCGAAATACTCCGCCGCATTGATAAGTGAGCTACGCGCTAATTTCCCCACCTTAGAAGCAATCGACGACAGTACTATATTAAAGAAATTTTCCGCGCTTAAGCTTAGCCCCAGAGAGCACATTCTAGACGACGAAAAAGACCTTTTCGTCATGCAAGCGTCAACCAAAATATATAAATATAGCGAGGTACACTTATCCCCTCCCGAAGTTTTGAAAATTGTAGATAGCTTGGTCGACCTAGTGCGGAAAAAATCTTCGACTTCAATCTTGGAGGGTATGTCACAATTAGAACTAGACCAGATCACGTCGATCTGCCTCGACGATATACTTAGTCTACTTAGCATTTCAAAAACGGCATTCGAGATACTTAAAGACGGGGGCGATGAGCACGCCATAAAAAGCGCTTCTATTTTGCAAAGAACGTTAAAAAAATCAAATTTCTCTCAAGAAACGATAAATATTTTTGCGCAATATAAAAGCGATTGGGACACTTGGTTCAGAACCAACCGACATATCATTCCTAGTTTTAAGTTTATTATCTACTTAGAGCAGGCAACGGAAATCGCTAGAAAACTTGCCTGCGGCAGCCTAGACATCCAAAAATTATACGATGAAGTTGAGACATTATTTTCTCTAGGAAAAACCACTCCTGGAATGCTAACCATTAATGAAAACCAAGTAATGGGTAGTATTCTCGCCGAGCTGGTCAGGGGAGAGGGTGCATGAACCTACGATCTGTATTGGAGAAAGCCTCCACGGAGGCTAGGTTCATCCAAGCCGAAAACATTCCGGAGTTAAGAAAAGATCCATTTCAAAATGAATCTCTCTTTCACATCCCACTTATTGCCATGGCTGTACTTACCCTGACCAAGGGTCGATCAAAGCCTAAAGCAGAAGAGATCGGGCAGATTATCGGAGAATGCTTCGAGCAGACACTTGCTGGCTTTAAGGGCTCATCTCAAGGTCTCGGCTGGTCTGCCAATTTAAGAATACGGACAGTAAAGGCAGTTACATTTCTTGAGGTTTCACGTCTTATCATAAAAGATCAGACGACTGGAAAATTACAGTCAACTGAAGAGGGACGAAAAATCGTTGACAAGGTAATCGAAGAAGGTACCCAACTTTCAATAAGTTTACTTAAAATCAAAAGAGCTTATCGCAACATCTGCAAAGAGCGGACTATAGAGTTGGAGCTTGAATGAAACTTTTGTCGCTGGAAATTAAGCCAAATCCTATTTCAGGCTGGGCGTCTCCGATACTAAACTTCGGAAATGACATCACGCAGCTTTACGCAAAAAACGAAAGTGGTAAGACACCCATAATCCAATCGATTATTTTCTGCCTGGGATATCCAGTAGATTTCAGAGCCGACATAATCAAGCATTGTGCCTCTGCAAATCTAGTCGTGGAAATAGAAGGCGTCGAATATGTTTTCATCCGCCGATATGACTCAAAGTTTGATTTGACTGTAAAAAAAGACAATCTCGAAATTCATAGATTTTACAATGAGGCTGATTTTTCAAAGTTTATCCTGCCTGCTTTAGGGTATGCCCAAGACAGATTAGTTACAACGAGCAATCAGCCGTCACCGCCATACGTGTCGGCAGTAATCCCGATATTTTACCTAGATCAAGATCGTGGTTATTCTGAATATTATTTCCCAGCAAATAGCTTTTTTATAAAAAACCAATTCCCAGAGATGGTCCGACTCGCCGCGGGATTCCCTCCAATAAACTCATACGACCGCAAAGAAAAAGTAATTGAGGTAAGAAACACCTTAAAATATTTAGACCATTCTATCATCGACAGTAGAAAGCTTCTCCAGCGCCTACGAGGAGAAGTAAATGTACAGGGTCGAAATATTGACAATATAAATTCAGAAGTTGACACACTAAAGAAAAATTTAGAAAACTTAAAAAATACGAAAGATATAAAATCAGAAGCATTAAATAGTTTTGACGTACTTATTCATAAATTAAGATCTCAACTCCGAGAAGTTATTTCAGAGGAGCGTGATCTCCAATCAAAAATAAGCAGCTCAAAATCAATACAAAAAGAAATTGAGTCAGAGATAGAAACGCTCGCCTTAAATGAAGAGTCGTTGAGCGCCTTCAGAACTCTCTCTGAAATTTGCTCCACTCCGAACTGCGGCATGTTTTTTGCCAGTTCTGAATCTTATGGAAAAAGCCTACTTTATCTAAAAGATCAGATTAAAGACTTAGCCACCTCCACCGCAACAAACCAACAGCGCCTCGATATGATGACAGCAGAAAGAACTGTCATTGAGAAGTCGATACAGGAGCTGTCTGAAGAGCGAGGTCAAGCGGTATCCAAAGAAGGTATCGACTTGTTTGTTAAGGCAATAAGTCAAATATCATCTAGCATTTTCGATCTTGAGTTACAGAAAACCAAGCTATTGCAAATTAAACAGCAAGAGTCTAACTACTTAAACCTACAGTTAGAACGTGACAGGAACATCTCGCTAGAGGAGTCGATGCAAGGATCAAGAGAACCATCTGCCGAAATGATAACGTTTCGTCGGAATCTTGCAATCCAAATGGCCGACTGGTTAGACACATTACGTTCAATGACAATCTCTCGAGAGGTTAAAATAGACTCAGAGTTCAAACCAATACTTGGCGAAGAAAAACTAAAAGTATTCAAAGGCAGCTCCAAGGCGCGCACCGTACTGGCATACCATGCCGCGCTATTTTCTCAATTATTATCACGTACTGATAGCGGCTTCAGGTTCTTAATATTCGACACTCCGCGCCAGCATGAACTGCAGATAGAGGATCTCGATGACTATATGCAACTACTAAAGCAAATTGCCAGAGACTGTAACGCGCAGATAATTTTCTCCACCACCAGCTATCGATACAGTTTGACTGAGGGCGACGAAGAGTGGCTGCCAAGCTTCCCGCAATTTAATCAGCCTATGTACCTTGGTTAAAGCATTGACATGTAGTGATAAATATTTAGATATACTATATTTATCACTCACTCCAAAATGTTATACCACGCAGTCAATCTATTTCATTAGCCTAGAAATCAGCACACGGAATCAACTCAATGCGCGGGACAGACAAACTGACGAACGACCAATATATAAAACATCTATTTGAAGTTCTAAAGAGGGTAGACTCCTATATAGGTACGACAAATACCAAATGCACGCTAATCATGTCTTATTGCGCAGCTGCAATCGGCATTGTAGCTTTAAGCACATACAGAGTGATACCAACTATAGAAAACAATCTATTCCTGTATTTTTTTGGCGCGATATGTTGTTTTGTTTTCGCTACAGGGGTGGCATGCATGTTCTTGGCAATAAAAGTTATATTCCCGATTACTTTCAGTTCCGTTGAAAGATCTAAAGGTGATTCAGTAGTTTTCTATGGCGACGTTGCTACCTTTAACGGTGGAGCTGGAGGATACCATCTAAAATTGCAAGAAATTACAGAGGACGACTTTATAAAAGATCTGAGTCAACAAATCTTTACGGTGTCTAAAATCGCGTCGGATAAATTCTCAAAAATCCAAACCATCTCAAGCCTTCTTATATGGCTAAATTTTCTTCCGTTAGTGATTCTACTAATCTCATGTGTAATCCACTCAGTTATTTGTAGGGGTTTAGTATGAAAAAAGGATTTTCCTCGAGGGGTTTTGAGGCCATTGTCGAGAACGCCTTAAAACGCAAAAGCATTACAAAGTCTTTCGGGATGGGTACTGAATCATTTGAACAACAAATTTATGAGCGTGCTTTCGCAACAGATAATGCTATAGAAATACAAACAGAAGACACGTTACAAAAAGACATCCGTCGAGCATTCGGGAGGTCCGGAGAAAACTCAGCATCCATTGGAACACATCCTGACTTCGCTCACCTCGTGGGAACTAAGGATCAAGAATACCATCATATATCCTCACTTTTTCTTGACATAAAAAACTCAACTCGACTGTCGTTTCTATATGATCTCGAGGATGTGGTATGGATTAAAGACAGTATATTGAAAGCCGCATCAGAAACAGTTAGAGGAATGGATGGATACGTACATCGTTTCATGGGAGACGCTCTCTTAGCCTTTTTCGGAAGTAAAAACAAAAATAGAGATGACAGTATAATTGACGCTATAAACTGCGCAGCAGTACTTGAATCTTTGATGGTTGGGACTATCATACCATTTTTAGAGAGCAGGAACTTTGATGCGGCTTATCTTGGTTTCAGAATCGGTTTAGACTTCGGACCTGATGAAAAGGTATTATGGGCATCGTATGGATTCAAGGAAGTAAATGAAATAACTGCTACATCCTTTTATGTAGACGTAGCTGCTAAACTCCAGAGCATGGCGCGCAAAAATACCGCAATGCTTGGAGAAAACATTTTAGACACCATCGACTTCCCTAATGATTATGTTCAAAAGAAAGTCATCACGGTAAAGGGCGAGCGCACCGAAGTTGAGCATCTAAATAAAGTATATAGCGACCGGGATGGCCTACAACATCGCTACAAAGTAAGAGAATTAAAACATGATGCATACAGAGATCTTCTGCCGTACACTCCAGATTTAAAGCAAGAGTTCCCAGGAACCAAAATAGTTTCTGCCGAGGGTATAGATTTCAAATGTTACGCCAAAGACGGAGAAAACTTTAAGGAGTACTATTCCGTCTCGCAATCGCTAAAGAAAAATGTCGACTTACAATTCAAAGTACTTATTTCAAGAGTTTCATATAAAAAATATAACTTTCCATTATCGGTAAAGTTCACAAAAAGAAACTATGGCCGAGAGGCGCAATTAAAAACACAGGCAGGAGTTTTTCAAAAAACGGAGATACCGGTTACTATCACTCACCAAGATATTACCAGCGGATTCTTTCGTGGCCAAACAGTTATTGAGAACGAATCGACTTCCTATCGTGGACTACACACTATGGAAGCCCAAGTTAAAGATGCTAACGGCCAAGTGCTATTTCGCGACATCATTGGCGTTTACATTGAGTGACTCTCTCAGTCCAAATAACAATTTACATTAAAATTCCAAGCGAAGAAGTGAGCCCTAACTGACACCCTCTTAACAAAACTTTATCTTGAGGGTAAAAATAGGGATAGCACACGAGACTCAATCTAGTTAATTCTTTTAATATCATGCTGTTATTTTTTGATTCGACTCCTGGTGCCGCACCATACAAAACGACGCCCCTGCAGAAATGCAGGGGCTTTGTTGTTTCTGGGGTGTTTATATTTTTAGCAGCGTTTCAGCTTCAGTAGAAATAGCGCCTCTCCTCTGCACACGTCGATCTAACGCGCGGCCTCACCGGCCTTCATCTGACGTACAGACTCCAGTAAATCCTGCTGGAATTGGTCCAGTTCATCGACCATCGCTGATCTCCTCGTTCTGGTGTTTAGGAAGGGCTAAGGGCAAGTCGTAACCGACAAAACGCACGCCGCTAAATCCTGAGAAATGTGTTGTAACGACAAGCCAAGCAAAGCCACTACTGGCCACGATTGCGCGCCTGCCACTCCCCAAGCTACCGTCAAACCCGTCGCTGCCAATTCAGCGACCGGGCCTGAGAACCCGGGTAAGATACAGGCGCACCAGCGCCCCACCCACAATTGCCGGCGCTTTTTTTAGTGTCCGCATTCACGTGTTATGGCGGCTGTGCGTGGGAGACCTTCGGGTCTGCCGGGTTCCTGTATCTCCGGTTTCTCAGCCTGCGCATAGCTGCCACCCTTTCGCCTGAGAACGAAAATGGCGGCTCTCATTTGATACAGGGAGTTTCACAAATGAATGTCATTGATCCATCCGTAATCCGCCGCGCTGCCACACCGGTCACCTCACTCCACGCCTTCCGTACGGCAGGTGAAACGAAATGACCGACTACCTCGATTTGAAAACCCCAGGCCTTACGCACTTTTCCTTCCAGGCCAATCAGGCGCTGTTCCGCACCAATCATGGTGTTCCAGTGATCGCCGCCCTCTCACACGCCTCACACTTGCTTCACATCTCCAAACTACTGACCGCCGACTCCACAGTCTCGCGCGATCCTGATCTTCACGCTTATGCCTCGCAGTATTTGCAGGAGTTGAGCAAGGCGCTGATCGACGACGTGGTGAAAGTGCTGGATGCGCCAACAGCAAGCCATTGACGAAAACCATCGATATTAAGCCCTCACTATTTCGAGGGCTTGTTTGCGTTTCAAACCTGACTGATCTCAAACACAAACGAAATCCTGCGCTGACTCGCACTCCACACATACCGCAGATGCTTGCCCTGTTTCGGAATCGACACCGCCGGCGGCCTAAACGCGGCGACACATTCGTGGCCCGGCAGGCGGACGCTGTTGTAGAGCAGGCCCCAGGATTCGGACTCGCGCAGTTGCCGGGCAAATGCCTGGGACGGGCCATAGGCGTCTGGATCAGGTTGATGTAAGTCGGGAAAGCCGTGGCGAATATCGTGTAACGGTTTAACCACCCGATTAACGTAAGTCCGCATGGTCAACTCAAGGTCCGCTTCTTGGGTCGCCGCAAGAAATCGCTCCTGGTGATAACAAGTCTCGGCAATGGCCGCAGCCTGACTGCTCGCAGCGTAGTAGACGCCGAAGGTGCCATCGGTGAAGCGACTGCTTTTGCCGATGTGGGTGAACGCGGCCATTACCGGGGTCGAACCGGGGCCGGAGAGTCGGTCTTCGGGGCGTACGCGGGCGAGGACGCCGGCCTGTTCGATCAGCCGATCATTGGTCAGCGCTTCCAGCGCATAGGCGATTTCCAGGTCTTCGGGGTCGAGCACGTCCTCGAACAACGCAATCGGCGGGAAGCTGCTGTTGACGATCCGAAAGGCTTTCGGCCATTGCGGCTCCACCAGCGGCGGGGGCTTCAACCGCGCACCCCGTCGAGGTAACGGCGAACGTCAGCGATGTCGACCACCCTCCCCGCCAGCATGTAATCCAGCGCCGTCCGGCCATTGAATGGCGCGGCAGCATTGGGGCTGCTGACCCAGGTGTAGGCGCGTTCGCGGCTGTTGCTGAAGATGATGCTCAACGCCTTGTGAATGCCCATCAGATACGAGATGCGCTCCAGCGTGTCATGCGGCAGGCGTATGTTCGGCGGCAGGTGTTTGTACTTGTAGAACGTGGTGTTGCCGACGCCCCCCAGCAGTGTGCGCTGCTGCTCGGCGTTGCAACCCCAGCGCTCCATGAGGTTGAAGAAGAACTTCAACGCAACACGCCCGGCTTCGGGGACGTCGAGCTGTTCGCGCGGGGTGAGGACTGGGGATGAGGTAGGCACGGTCGCCTCCATTGATGGGTCACATACGATCCAGCCTAGTACAGGTATGGATATTTTTTATCTATTAATCCGCAAATGAATCAATTCGTCCCTTTTATCAAATCCTCGAAAGAGCCAAGAATTGTTATTCCGAGTCAGCTTTTTTTGACCTTCATCACCCCAACGTCACCAAAAACCCCGATCCTGTGTCAGCCTCCAGCCATCGGTGGAGACATCAATTCGCTACTAAACCCGCGACAACTATGCTCAGGTGCTGGAATATAGCCGGCATAAGACGCCGGACCGGCAGTCTCGTAAACAACAATACCCAGCCCACTTTAGAGGGCATTACCCATGGATAGCAGAACCTTACGCAACCTCATGCGCATCGTGCAGACCGGCTCTTTGTCGGCCGCAGCCGAGCATTCGTGCCTGACTGTGCAGGCGTTGGCCGCGCAGTTGAACAAGGTCGAAGAGCAGTTCGGTTTCCGCTTGTTTCGTCGTTCCAACAAAGGGCTGACGCTGACGCCGCAAGGCACTGAGCTGACGCCGTATATGGACAGAGTGCTGATTGCCACGCGACAGATGGAAGATAAAGTCGAGGCTCTGAAAGTGCCGGGGCAGCGTACGTTGAAGGTCGCGTTGAACAACACGTTGTCGCCGGACTTCAACCGGCGAATGATCGGGCGCCTGATTGAGGTGTTTCCCGATTATCAGATGGAGTTCAGCTACGCCGAGTCGATGGAAAACCTCAGCAAGCTGAAAAATGAGGACTTTGACCTCGCCGTGCTGATTGGCCCGCAGCGACCGGGTTTGCCGAGCATCGTCCTGCCCGAGGTGCAGGTGCAGGTGGTCGGGGCACATTGCGGTCAGGAGAATGATCCGCTGACGTTGCTGGGGGACAAGTTTCAGGTGCGTCCTGCGGAAGACTGTCCGTATTCCCACAGCTTCTTGCGTTTTCTCGACGCCGGTCTGGGCAATCACGAGAACGGACAGCGCATGGTCTACTCGTGCAGCGAAACCCTGACGCTGTCGCTCATCACGCAGATGGACGCGGTGGGCATGGTCTCGCGTGAGGCCGCGCAGAAAAACGGCCTGACGATTTTCCCCGGGTTCGAGGATTTCCTCGAGGTGCGCCTGGCGGTGAACAATCCTGAGTTGTCGAGCCAGGCGTTGAGCGATGTCGCCGCACTACCGCTACATGAACGAGCCGAGCGCAATGTACGCAGCCGTGCCAACCGCCACACTGAGAAAGAGGTTTTTGCTGAAATACGCACATAACAGCGTCGGAATCGCGGCATAGAATTCCGGGCGATCGAGCTGTAGGTGCTGATCCTTGATCAACAAGGGTGTCAGGCTGATCGCAGCGACGATCGCCACCGGCAAGTATTCCAGCGCCCGTGCAATAAACGGCGGCCAGTGCTCGGTGTTGACTTGCAGTGGCAGCGCGCGTGGCAGGAAGGTCACGGCCATCATCAGCGCGACCACCAGAATCAGGAACGTTTGGTCAGGCATACACCGACTCCGCAGCCCACAAACGTGGCGATAAACACATTAAACGGCGAGCTGCTGACCAGGCTCAGTGCCCCCATGCACAGCACGGCCGCCGCGGCGGCGATGAGTTTGTTGCGGGTGTTGCACAGTGACACCAGCACGTAGAGCATCATTGCGGTCAGTGCGTAATCGAGCTGGTATTTGATCAGGTGCGCCGCGTACTGCGCGCACACCGCTCCCAACAGGCCTCCGAGCACCCACGAGGTGTGGCAAAACAGGTTGAAGCCAATCAGATACCGCACGTTCACCGGTGCGCCGGTGCCCAGTTTCACGCTGTGAAAAGCAAAGGATTCGTCGGTCAGGCCACCGGCGTAACACCAGCGCTCCATGCGACTGAGGCCCATGGCACGCAGGGCCTTGGCCATGTACACCGACATCAGCATGTGCCGTGCGTTGATCAGGAACGTGGTCAGCACAATGGTGGTCAGCGACGCACCGCTTGAGATCAACGCCAACGCCGCAAACTGCGAAGCCCCGGCATAAACAAACAAGCACATTGCCACCGGCAGCCACATGGGCAACCCGGCATTCACAGCCATCAAGCCGAATACAAACGACACCGTGAAATACCCGGCCACCACCGGACTGGCTTCGGCAAAGGTGCGCGACGGCTGATGATTGACCATCAGCGGCGCACTGCCGGACGTTTCATTCATAGGTCCCTCTCAAATGTCCGTTCGCCGTGAGGCTCGCAAAAACCCTGGGCAGTCCAGAAACGTTTGCCCGCGAGGTTAGCATCGTCGACGAACAGAAACATCCGCAACACACCGACCCGCTTCATGTCGGACGACGCCGCTTCAACCAGACGTTGACCGACGCCCTGGCTGCGATAGCACGGGCTGACGGCCAGATGGTTGATCGTGCCGCGGCTGCCGAGCATGCCGCCCAACACCGCGCCGACGATTTCGCCGGCCACGTCGAAGGCGAGATAGGCCGTGGTGGTTTTCTGGATCAACACGCCGCGCAGACATTTGGCGTCCTGCCATTCGCAGAACGACACTTCGTCGAACTGGCGGAAGAAGCGCTCCATGGGTTGCGCATCCTTGGCCGTGGCGCGTCGCAGCACCACGGGCGTCGAACACTCGACGCCGTCGATTGGGGTGATCTGATTAGCGAACAATGTCGAAAGCGGTCCCGGGCCGCGAGAAGGAAATCGCCAGAATCTGCCGGTACGCCATGGCATGGGTGTGCGTGTTGCGCGCCGGGGTCACGTAGTGGCGCATGTCGCGGTCGAGGAAGTAAGTGGTATCGAGAATTTCCTGGTAGGTGGTCGACGCCAATTGATGCTCGTGAATGTCGTACAAACGACTTTCCGCACCCTCGACATTGTTGCGCCCCCAGAAGTGCACACCGCTGAACGGATAACCGTCGCAGTGAATCCCTTCGGGGGTAATTTCCAGTTGTTTGCCGGGTTTGATCTCGATGCGGATCTGATGGATCTGGCACTGCCAGATTTCATCGTGCAGTTCTTCCGGCAACACGCTTTTGTACACTTCGAAATCGGTGTCGATCAGGCTGCGCATCACCGGCGACTCGATGACTTCATCAGAGAAATCCTGAAAGTGGCGCACCAAACCGCCGACATAAGCGTTGTTTTCCTTGGACTGCACGTAGGCGCGATGCTCGAGTTGCTTCAGTTCGCGCGTCTTGGGGTTGTACTCAAAGTCGCTGTAACGACGGTAACGCATGCCGGCTTCGGCCTGACCGTAGTAGCTGTCAGGCTCCATGTTTTCCCAACTTTTGGTCAGTCTGACGAAGTCGGCAAAATGACCGTAGAGATTGAAGTCACCACCCTGGACGTTGACATATTTGTCGCGCCGTAGCGATTCGCCCACTTCTCTGTTCAAAACGATCATTACCAAATTCTCCGCTGCGTTGAGCGGCCTAATCTATTAGGTGGAGAATTTGCGTCCATGAGAAAGAATTTCAGGCATTTAAAGCCCTGCTTGAAACGAAGTTTGAAGTGGCTGAAAAACAACTTTCACATGACAAAAACACGGTTTTTTTCTGGTTTTCACCGGGAAACAGTCGAAAAAAAACCCCGACCAGTCGGGGTTTTTCTCAGATGTATTACACCTGTTCGATCATCAGAAGATGTTGATCGGGTAATCGACGAATACACGCACTTCGTTGCCGCTGACGTTGTACTCGCTGGATTTTTGCGAAACACGCAGGATCGAGCTGCGCAGTTTCACGCTCAGGTCTTTGGCCGGGCCGCTTTGCACGACGTACTTGAACTGGTTGAAGATTTCGCGCTCGGTGCCGCCTTCGCTGGTGGACGTGGTGATGTTGTCGCCACGCACATAAGCGAAGTTGTAGCTCAGGCCCGGTACGCCGAATGCGCCGAAGTCCAGGCCGTAGCCCAGTTGCCAGCTGCGTTCGTCTTCAGCGTTGAAGTCGGACCAGTAGGAGTTGGCCAGGTAGATGGTGTTGCCACCGTCGCCGACGCGACCCTGACCTTTCTGATAACCGCCGTAGGCGTAGCCCAGGTTGCTGTCGCCGGTGGAGCGCTGGTGCGCCACGGTGAACGAGTGCGGACCGGTGGCGAAAGTGGCTGCCAGGCTCCAGATCTTGTTGTCGTCACCGGTTACACCGTTTTCGCGGACATAAGAGTTGTCCAGCTTGGTGCGATAACCGTTGAAATCCAGGGTCAGGGACTGATCCTTGTCGATCGGGAACACGTAGTTGGCGTTCACGTATTGTTTCTTCAACACGTCTTCAACGTCGGATGCGTAGAGCGCCGCCTTGAACTGTTCGGTGAACTGGTAGCTACCGCCCAGTACGTTGATCGATTTCAGACCACCGCTGTCACGGCCTTCAGCGCTCTTGCGCGATTCGGCGGTGAAACGACCGGCGTTCAGCTCCAGGCCTTTGATCTCTTTGGAAGTGATCAAGGTACCGGTGTAGCTTTCCGGCAGCAGACGCGAGTTGTCGTAGTTCAACACCGGCAGGGCCGGCATCTGGTCACCGTAGGTCAGTACGGTGTTGGACACACGGAATTTGACCGCTGCACCAAACCTGGACAGATCGTCAGCCGCGTTGCCGCTGTCGCCCTGTTTGAAAAAGTCGATACCACCGGCGCCGCTGCGGCCCTTGCCGCCGTCCAGACGCAGTGCGTAAAGACCGAAGGCGTCAACGCCAACACCGACGGTGCCTTGGGTGAAACCGGACGAGAACGTACCGATGGCCGCTTGGCCCCACTCGGCTTTGTCTTTGTTACCGTCTTTGTAATCACGGTTGATGTAGGCATTGCGCAGCAGCACTTTGAGGCTGCTGTCTTCTTGAAAACCCTTGGACTCGGCCTGGTCGTTAGCCATGGCCGACGTGGCGCTCAACATCCCCAGAGCGATCAGGCTGATTCGCTTGTTCAACATTTTGTTTTCCTTATTACGGGTTGAAACGCACTGTGTCGAACGGCTGAAACGGCGCTCATGCGCTCTTTTTTCACTCCGAAACAAAAAGACCCGCCCACGATAAAGTCGTGTCGGGCCTTCTTGTTATTTTTGAGTCATGGCGGTTGGCCACAGGCGTTGGGGCGAATCCTAGCCGCGCCCGGAACAATGTGTCAATTTCAAGAATCGTCTTTAAATAGGCAAAAATCGTCTAAGAAACGTAATTTTTCCGCTGACTGGTTGCTCGAAAATGCTTGCAGCCAGTGAATCGCGCGCGTATCAGGCGCAACCGTCCAGTCCACAGAAGGCTGAAGACTCGCCAACCCCTTCGCGGCCAATGGCCTCCCCCAACCATTGAGCAAAAGCCTGCGGCTTGCCCAGCCAGGGACTGATGTCGATGAGGGTAAATTGACCGTTCTGTTCCAACGCAAAAGTCGGAAATCCCTGCCCTCCCAGTTGGGCCAACAACCCACGACTGGCTTTTATGTGTGCCTCGGTATCAACCGATTCAACCCTGGACTGAAAGGGTTCCCCGACGTATCCCATTTGCTCCGCCAGTTCCAGGAGAACGGATTGATCGGCAATTCGCCGCCCCTCCACGTAATGCGCTGTCTGCAACCGCCCGAGCATCTGCAAACCACGCGCGTCGATGGCCTCTGCGGCCAGGACGGCGGCAATCGGAGGCGTCGAATCGAAAACGGCGGTGTGATCGCGCAGCAAACCTTCGAAATACGCCTCGCCAAACGGCTGCCCGGTGTATTCGGCGATGCGCCGGTCGTGGGGCATGACGTAATTGCGCAACTGTGGCGTCACGCGCTGGCGGTTGGTGCCGCTCATCATGCCGCCCGCATGGGCGATTACCGGCAACACGTGTTGCGCCGCTTGCACCAGCGGTTTGGCGCCGTAACACCAACCGCACAACGGGTCATAAATGTAGTGAAGGATCATCAGAGCGCTCCGGCAGGAAAGTGGGAAAAATCGATGCCGGCAGACTAGTGCTCAAGCTGTTGCAGAAAAACGCCGGAATGGCTTTCAGACTGTTTCGTGAATCGGGCGAATGATCGGGTGTATCCAGATAGACATAAATTGAAACAATCAGACCAGGGAACTTCTTCGGAATAATTAACGGAAGCAAATGCAAAGCATTACCATTCGCGCGCTCGATATTCTTCCCACCTTTCGGATGCGCTTTTCAATGCCTGCCCCGTTTCGTCTTACGCCCGTAACCCTTGGGCTTTCTGCTTTCCTGTCCAGCGGTTTTGCCTACTCGGCGACTGAACTGCCCGCCACCGCCATCAGCGCTGAAGCGCAAGCGGATGACCCGCGCGTCACCATCAGCAACACCGCGACGCGCACATCGACGCCGGTGCGCTATGTGCCGCAGGCCATCGACTCGATCAAAACCTCGAACGTCGCCCAATACGGCACCCACGACATCGGCGACGCCTTGAGTGGCATGCCCAACGTCAGCAGCAGCGCCGATACCCGCTTCGACAGTTTGCGCATTCGCGGCTTCGACGCCAGCAACGATTTCTATCTGGATGGCATTCGTGACGACAGCCAGTACAAGCGCGACCTGCACAACGTCGAACGGGTTGAAGTGCTCAAAGGCCCGGCCGCCGTGCTGTACGGCCGAGGCAGCCAAGGCGGGATCGTCAACCGGGTGAGCAAAATGCCGGTGCCCGGCCGCCGCTCGACCATCGAAGCCCAGGGCGGCAGCGAGGATCTGCGCAGTTTGTACGCCGATCTCAGCGCCGATCCGAGCGAGAACATCAGCCTGCGCCTGAACATGGGCAACATGGATGAAAACAGTTTCCGCGACGGCGTCAGCGGCAACCGTCAACTGTTCGCGCCGTCGATGAGCTGGCAACTGACACCCGACCTGAACTGGCTGGTGCAGTACGAATACAGCCGCTACAACCGCACGCCGGATCGCGGTATTCCAGGGGTCAACGGGCGTCCGGCGGAGGTGGGCCGCGACACGACTTACGGCAACGAACACGACTTCATCGACGACAAGACGCAGTCCTTGCGTTCAAAACTCACTTACGAACTCAACGACAACTGGCAGCTGCGCCAGACCCTGGGTGTGTTCAAGCTCGACAGTGATTTCGACAACACCTACCTCACCGGATATACGCCTGCGACCCACAAGGTCACGCGCCAGCACTGGCAGCAGGACCTGACGACTCGCAACGTCTACAACAACCTGGAACTGGAAGGCGCGTTCGACACGTTCGGCCTGGAGCATCGCCTGCTCACGGGTATCGAAACCGGCAGTCAGCGCCGCGATCCAAAGCTGTATAACGCGGCCACCGGCCGGACGCCGGGCGCGCAAGCCGTGCCAGCGCTTGATCTGTTCAACCCCAATCGCGACCGGCGCCACACCGGCGCGATGCAGCGCTCAAGCAGTAGCCACACCGAAGTCGAAAGCCGCGCGGTGTACGTGCAGGATCAACTGCGCCTGAACGATCAGTGGCAAGTGCTCGCCGGCCTGCGCTACGACACCTTCGATATCGAGTCGACCAACAAACTCAAGAACATGTCCGAAGACCGCGACAGCCACAGCACCAGCCCGCGCGTGGGTCTGGTCTGGACGCCGCTGCGCGATCATTCCTTCTACGCCTCGTGGTCCAAGACCTTCTCGCCAGTGGGCGGCGGTCTGATCGGCATCACGCCGGGCGCGGCCGGTAACAGCAACGACCTGAGCCCCGAGCTGACCAGGCAGAAAGAAATCGGCGTGAAGAGTGACTGGCTCGATGACCGTTTGAGCACCACCCTGGCGATCTATGACCTGGAGCTCTACAACCGCCGCACCACCGATCCGAACGATCCAACCCTGACCATCATGACCGGCCTGCAACGATCTCGCGGGATTGAGCTCACCGCCACCGGCAAGATCGTCGGCAACTGGTATGTGCGCGGTGGCGTTGGTGTGCAGGATGCGAAGATCGAGAAGGACAACAACGGCCTCAAAGGCAAGCGCATCAACAACGTCGCCAAGCACAACGGTAGTCTTTTCCTGACCTGGAAACCGGAGATGGGCTGGTACGGAGAAACCGGTCTGACCCTGGTTGGCCAGCGCTATGCCGATAACGCCAACACCACCGTGCTGCCAGGCTATGGCCGTTGGGATGCGCTGGTCGGCTATCGCTTCAAGGACTGGGATTTGCGCGCGGCGCTGAACAACATCACTGATCGCGAGTATTACGCGTCGGCCACCAGTCAATATCAAATCCAGCCGGGGGCGCCGCGTAGCGTGGTGATGACGGGCACCTACAGCTTCTAAATCAGCGCAAAACCCTGTGAGAGGGGGCTTGCTCCCGAAGGCGTCCTGTCAGTGTTCACACTGGATTTTGCAACGCCCATAAAAAAGCGCCGCCATCCCGGCAGCGCTTTTACCCATCGCTGTTGTTTTTCTTATCCTTGCATCACAGCCCACAACGCATCCAGTTCTGCTTCGCTGAACAGGTCAGCGGGGTAACGCTCGATCATCATCCGGCGCGGATCAGCTTCCCTGATCTGACGCGTTCCATTGGATTTCAACCAGTGCGCGACTACCTGGAGCGATTTGCCGTTTACGGCCATGGGGCGCAAAGTTCGTGCTCTGACTGTGTTCACTTCGGCGTTCATTTCGGCGCTCTCCCCCCGTTAATGAGCGGCTAAGTTATCCAAGGTTTATGACAGAACTGTTGAAGTTCTCCTCCCTCCCTAGTACTCAAGATTCAATACAAGAGCTATGCCAATGTTTCGCACTTGTCGACAAGCGGATACAAAGAAGCCCGCCGTCCAACAGGGCGGCGGGCTTCTTTGTCTATCGGGCAAGCGAATCGTCGCCCGGCTGATTGTCCAATCAACTCAAGCTGTTACGACTCAACTCACTCTTTGTGCGGCGCTGGCTGCTGTTGGGTAAGGCAGTGAATATTGCCGCCACCCAGTAACAGTTCGCGGCCCGGCACCATCACCACTTCGTGCTGCGGGAACAGGTTCTGCAGGATTTCCCTGGCCGGGCCGTCCATCGGATCGTCGAAGCTCGGCGCGATGATGCCGCCGTTGACGATCAGGAAATTCACGTAGGAACCCGCCAGACGCACGCTCGGGTTGCGCTCTTGCGTGCCGTCCACCGGATCAACGCCAGCGCACTCTTCTTCGGTGGCAAACAGCGGCCCCGGAATCGGCATTTTATGCACCGTGAACGGGCGTCCCTTGGCGTCGGTGCTGTTTTGCAGCACGTTCATCGCCGCCTGGCAGCGTGGGTAGTTCGGGTCCTGTGGATCGTCGGTCCACGCCAGCAGCACTTCGCCCGGACGCACGTAGCAGCAGAAGTTATCCACATGGCCGTCGGTTTCGTCGTTGAACAAACCGTCCGGCAGCCAGATGATTTTATCCACAGCCAGGTTGGCGCTGAGCACCGCTTCGATTTCTTCGCGGCTCAGGTGCGGGTTGCGATTGCGGTTGAGCAGGCATTCTTCGGTAGTGATCAGCGTGCCTTCGCCATCGACGTGAATCGAACCGCCCTCGAGCACAAAACCTTCGGTGCGGTAACGCGGACTGCGCTCGATCTCAAGGATCTTGCCGCCGACTTGCGCGTCGCGGTTCCATGGCGAGTACAAGCCGCCGTCAAAGCCGCCCCAGGCGTTGAAGGCCCAGTTCACGCCGCGCACTTCGCCGCTGTTGTTGATGACGAACGTCGGGCCGCTGTCGCGTACCCAAGCATCATCGCTGGACATCTCGACCACGCGGATATTCGGCACGTCCAGACGCGCACGGGCGTTTTCGTACTGGCCGGCAGAAACGGCCACGGTCACCGGCTCGAAACGGGCGATGGCTTTAGCCACTGCCGCGTGTGCGGCTTGCGCCGGTTTTCCGCCCAGACGCCAGTTGTCCGGGCGCTCGGGCCAGATCATCCAGGTCTGAGTCTGGGGTGCCCACTCGGCCGGCATGTGGAAGCCGTCGGCGCGCGGGGTACTTTTCAATGTGGTCATCGGGATCAGGACTCCAGGGAACCGTCGAGGGTTTTCAACGCGCCGTACAGATTCGGCCGGCGGTCACGGAATGAACCCCACGCGCTGCGAATATGTTCGAGCTCGTCGAGGTTGAAAGTGTGCACCAGAATACCTTCTTCGGTTTTATTCAGCTCCTGCACTTTTTCGCCGAACGGGTCGGCGATGAATGATGAGCCGTAAAAGGTGATGTCGTAGCCGTCTTGCTCTTCATTGCCGATGCGGTTGCTGGCAATCAGCGGCATCAGGTTGGCGCCGGCATGACCCTGCTGCACGCGCTGCCAGTGATCGCGCGACGAGATGGTTTTGTCGTGCGGCTCGCTGCCGATGGCAGTCGGGTAGAACAGGATTTCCGCGCCTTGCAACGCCATGCTCCGTGCGGCTTCCGGGAACCACTGATCCCAGCAGATGCCCACGCCGATCTTCGCGTAACGGGTGTTCCACACCTTGAAGCCGGTATCGCCCGGGTTGAAGTAGTACTTCTCGTGGTAGCCCGGGCCGTCCGGAATGTGGCTTTTACGATAAATCCCGAGGTTGCTGCCGTCGGCGTCGATGATCGCAATGCTGTTGAAACGCGCACGCCCGGCCAGTTCGTAGAAGCTGATCGGCAATACAACCTGCAGCTCTTTGGCGACTTTGCGGAAATGCTTGATCGCGACGTTTTCTTCAACCGTCGTGGCCAGTTGCAGATAGTCCGGGTTTGGCTTCTGGCAAAAGTACGGCGCCTCGAACAATTCCTGGATCAGGATGATCTGCGCGCCTTGGGCGGCCGCTTCGCGCACCAGCCTTTCAGCGGTTTCAAGGTTGGCTTCCAGATCCCACGAACAGGCCATCTGAGTGGCGGCGACGGTAACGATACGGCTCATGAATCATCTCCGGGCAAGGGCTTTGACGGTCGAGGATTCGACCGAAGAGAAAAAACGCGCGCACCGGACAAAAAATCGCCATGCCGGAGCAATGGCGACTTTATAGCCGATAAATATCGGCTTTAGAAGCTACAAAAATGTATTCCGTCTGATTTTAAAGACTTAATACCGATAGAAATCGAATTAAACCACCAAACGAAAGGTGTGGGCTTGCTCGCGAAAGCAGTGTGTCAGTCACTTTGGATGTCGACTGATGCATCGCTTTCGCGAGCAAGCCCGTTCCCACAGGGGGTCGTGGGTTTACAAGCCTTCGGTGAGCACCCGGTCGAGCATGTCGACAAAGAAGTCCACACTGCGCCGCGGCGTCACCATCGGCGGTTTGATTTTGAGGATGTTCAGGTCATCGCCGGTCGGCTGCATGAAAATCCCCAGTTGGCGCAGACGATCACACAGCAACGCGGTCTCTTCGGTCGCGGGCTCCAGCGTCTCGCGGTTGCGGATCAACTCCAGCCCCAGGTAGAACCCCGACCCATGCACCGCGCCCACCAGCGAATGTTTATCGATCAAGGCTTCGAGCCGCGCCTTGAAGTGGCCGCCCACCACTTGGGCGTTCTCCCAGAGTTTTTCTTCCTCCATCACGTCCAGCACGGCCATGCCGATCTGGCAGCTCACCGGACTGCCACCGGCCGACGAGAAGAAGTAACCCTCAGCCTCCAGCGCCTCGGCGATTTCCCGGCGGGTGATCACCGCGCCCAGTGGCTGGCCATTGCCCATGCCTTTGGCCATGACGATGATGTCCGGTACCACGCCTTGCTCTTCAAACCCCCAAAAGAAATGGCCCATGCGCCCGTAACCGACCTGCACCTCATCGGCAATGCACACGCCACCCTGTGCGCGGACCCGCGCATACACCTGCTGCAGATACCCCGGCGGCAGCGAGATGCCACCGGCATTGCCGTACACCGGTTCGCAGATGAACCCGGCCAGTTGGCGCTTTTGCTCGGCGATTTTCGCCAAATGATGTTCGACGCTGCGCACATAGTCGGGCGCCGAATCGAGGCCACGAAACTCGCCGCGATACATGTTCGGCGCGGTCACTGGATGCACCCAGTCCGGACGGCTTTCGAGGGCTTTGGGGTTGTCGGCAATCGAGGTCGACACCGCATCGGCGCCCACCGTCCAGCCGTGGTAGGCCTCCAGCACGCTGACCATGTCGCGACCGCCGCTGTAAGCCCACGCCAGGCGGATCGCCAGGTCATTGGCCTCGCTGCCACTGTTGACCAGAAACACCCGATCCATGCCCTCCGGCGCCAGCTTCAGCAAACGCTCGGAAAACTCGGCGACCGCCGCATAGTTGAAGCGTGAGTTGGTATTGAGGAGCGACCATTGACGGGCGGCGACCGCCGCCATGCGCGGATGGCCGTGACCGAGCACTGCCACGTTGTTGAGCATGTCGAGATAGGAACGGCCCTGCATGTCGATCAGATGGTTGCGCCAGCCGCGCTCGATGCGCGGCGGATCGACGTAATAGTGTTTTTGTGTGCGGGCGAAACTGGCATCGCGGCGTTCAAGCAGGGTCTTGGCGTCCAGCTCTGGCTCGGCATCGCAGGCCAGCCCCAATAACCCCGCAGGAGACGGGCACAACGCTTGCCACGCGGCGGCGCGCGATGGCGTACAGAAGAGCGGCGCATTCAGTTGCGCAGCGCGATTCAGTTGCACGATCAACGGCCCGCTGACCGCGCCCAGCACCTGACCTTTGACCAGCGCTGCGCCGCTGTGCAGCGAAGGCGTCACGCCCCACAAGCGCACGCTGAGCTGTGGGCCGTCGAGTTGCAGCACGCCATCTGCGTGCTGATGAACCACACCGGCAAACGGCGACTCCACGGGTGTGCCAGTGGGCACGCGCAATTCGACGTGCAGCGCGAACGTGTCCGGTTCTTCAGCGCTGTCCGGCCGGGTGCGCGACAAACGGTATTGGCCATAACGGCTCGCCGCCAAACCATGGGCCGCCGCCGCGTCGTTCAACAGACGCTGATCGATGCCGTCCTGCTCCCAGTTCCCAGCCTCGAAATGCGCGCTCAACACGCCGAGGTCGATCAACGCAAATTCGCGTCCGACCAGACTCGGCAGCAACGGTACAAATCCTTCGCTGTTGATCGTCGGCAACGGCTGACCGACGGCGCTGAGAATCGCCGCTTCCATCAGTGCCAGCGGCACCGAGGTGGCCACGCGGAAGATTTCCCACTCATGGGTCAGGTTGTCGCGGCTGTAGGCGTTGCCCGGATCGATGCTGACCTGCTGCTCGCCACTGAGCACCAGCACCGCCGCCCGAGCGACGATCAACGGCCACAAGGCTTGCAGCTCTTCGTGTTGCAGCGGATTGACCGCGTGATAGGCCTGAACCGCCGGCAGAATGACAAACGGATCGCCACCGGCGTGATGCAGCAACGCCGCACAGGTCACCGACAAATCGGTGATGCGCCAGGTGCGGACCAGATCACCGAAATCGATCACCCCCTGCAACTGCCAATGACGCTGGGCGTCGCGTGCCCACACCGCGTTGTCATCGGTGATGTCCATGTGGATCGCCTGCACCGGCAGCTTGTCTGCCAGCGGCTGCAAACGGCGCTCGGCCTGTTCGGCGGCGTCGGCGATCAAGGTGCGCTGCTGATCGTCCCTGATCACTGGCAGCAAATGGCTGATCAAAGCGCTGGCATGGCGCGCGTCCCACTGCAACGTGCGTTCCAGGCCCGGATGGTCGAAGCCTGCCAGCGCCAGGTCCATCTCGCCACAAAGCCTGCCAAACCCGGCGACCACGTCATGGCCCAGGTGATCGAGATGCGTGAGCGGCTGGCCTTCGATGTAATCGAGCAGCCGCACATGCACTGCTTCACCGTCGACATCCAGCGTCAGCAAGTCCTGACCGTTATGGGCGGCAATTACTCGGGGCACGCTCACGTCACAGTGTTCGGCCAGATGTTTCAGGCCGGCGTGCTGGGCTTGTAGCTCCACGAGGGCGTAATCGCCACGGCAGATTTTCAGGACAAACCGCCCCCGCTCAGTGTCGACGCGGTAGTTGAGGTCTTGCTGGCTGCCGAGGGCCTGCAACGTGCCGCTGAGCCCGTAGTGCTCGGCCAGCCATTGCAGGGCCTGCGCCTGCGAAACCTGCGGGCTGGGCAAACTGGCGCGATGAATCAACGTGGCGAGCGACATGAAACGACCCCTGAAATTTTATTAGGCGCCTATATCGCCACTGCAGCAGAGGATGCGCAACCCCTGATCGTGGTTATTCGAGCGCTCGCATCTGTCGGCACTTTGCGCAAGAATGTCGGCCATTCACATCTGCCTATGGAAATTCTCATGAATGTCATCACCACCGATCTGCCCGGTGTTCTGATCATCGAACCCAAGGTGTTCGGTGACGAGCGCGGTTTCTTCTACGAGAGTTTCAACGCCAAGGCGTTCCAGGACGCCACCGGTCTGGACACCCAATTCGTCCAGGACAACCACTCGCGCTCGCAAAAAGGCGTACTGCGTGGCCTGCATTACCAACTGCAAAACACCCAGGGCAAACTGGTTCGCGTCACGGTCGGTGAAGTGCTCGATGTGGCCGTGGACATCCGCCGCAGCTCGCCGCACTTCGGCAAGTCGGTAGCGGTGCGCCTGTCGGCTGAAAACCATCGTCAGCTCTGGGTGCCGGAAGGTTTCGCCCATGGTTTCGTGGTGCTGAGCGAGTTCGCCGAGTTCCTCTACAAGACCACCAACTACTACGATCCCTCTTCCGAACGCAGCATTCGCTGGGACGACCCTGCTCTGGGCATCGACTGGCAACTGGACGAGGCGCCAAAACTGTCCGCCAAGGATCAGGCAGCAGCGCTGCTCAAGGACGCTGACGTCTTTTCCTGAGGCCGGGCATAATGCGCCTGTTCACTCAGGCGCATCCGGCTTATGAAACCCTCTCTCCCTCGCAGACCCCGCTGGCGCAGCCTCGCCCTTCTGGCCCTGTGCCTGGCGCCACTGCTGTGGCCGCTGGAGCATCTGGCTGAGCGCTATTACCGCAGCGAACTGGCCGGCCAGAACCGCCAGACCCTCGACCTGTACGTCGCCAACCTGTTGGGCACCCTGCACCGCTATGAAGTGTTGCCGCAGATCCTCGGCCAACTGCCGGCCCTGCGCGCTGTGCTCGGGGCGCCAGACGATGGGGTGACCCAAGGCAACGCCAACCGCCTGTTGAAAAACATCAGTGCGCAGACCGGTGCCGAAGTCATGTACCTGATGGACACAACCGGGAAGACGCTGGCCGCGTCGAACTGGGACAAGCACGACAGCTTTGTCGGCCGTAATTTTTCCTTCCGCCCCTATTTCAGCGAAGCCATGGCCGGACGTCTCGGGCGCTTCTTCGGTCTGGGCACCACATCGGCCAAGCGCGGCTACTTTTTCGCCGCCGCCGTGCACGATGGCGAGAGAATCCTGGGGGTGCTGGTGATCAAGGTCGATCTCGATCACACCGAAAGCCTGTGGGGCAAAACCCCGGAACAACTGCTGGTGACCGACCACAACGGCGTGGTCATCCTCACGTCGCGCCCGCAATGGCGCTTCCGCTCGACCCGCGCGTTGAGCGACGCCGAACGTGCCGCCATCAGCGCGATCCAGCCCTACCCGACCCGAGAACCGCGCCCGCTTAACCTCAGCCCCACCGCCTGGCTGACCCAGACTCACGACATCGCCGAAACCGGCTGGAGCGTCAGCATCCTCGCCCCGCGCACCCTGATCGACCGCCCGGTGCGCACGGTGGTGGCCATTGGCGGCGCCACGCTGTTGGTGTTGATGCTGTTGCTCGGTCTGATGATGCAGCGCCGTCGCCACTATCTTGAGCGCATCGCGTTTGAAGCCAAGGCGCGGCGAGAACTGGAAGGTCGCGTCGCCGAACGCACCAGCGATCTGGAAGGCCTCAACCGTCGTTTGAAGCAGGAAGTGCTGGAGCGGGAAACGGCCCAGCAGGAACTGGTACGTGCCCAGGACGATCTGGTCCAGGCCGGCAAACTGTCGGCGCTGGGCACCATGTCGGCGAGCATCAGTCACGAACTCAACCAACCCCTGGCGGCCATTCGCAGCTACGCCGAAAACGCCGAAGTGCTGCTTGATCATCAACGCACCGACGACGCACGCGGCAATCTCAAACTGATCAGCGAGCTGACCGGGCGCATGGCCTCGATCATCGCCCACTTGCGTGCCTTCGCCCGTCGCGACCGCCATGCGCCGGAAAGCGTGGCCCTGCAACCGGCGCTGGACGATGCGCTGGCCTTGCTGGCCAAACGTCGGCGCAGCATGGAGGTTGAGCTGATCCGCGACCTGCCCGCCGCCACGCTGTGGGTCGAGGCCGGGGAAACGCGCTTGCGTCAGGTGCTCGGCAACCTGTTGGCCAACGCCCTCGACGCGCTCACCGAAAAAGGCCCGCCACGCAAATTGTGGCTGAGTGCCGAATCAACCGCCGAGGGCGTCAATCTGTACATTCGCGACAACGGCCCGGGGTTCTGCATGGAAGCCCTCGGCCGCGCCAGTGAGCCCTTCTACACCACCAAGACCCGCACTCAGGGCCTGGGGCTGGGCTTGGCGATCTGTGAAACCCTGATGCGCGCCTTCGGTGGAGAACTGTCGTTCGCCAACCACAAGCAAGGTGGCGCCTTGATAACCCTGCGCCTGCGCGCCGGCGCGCCCGGGGTCAGCCTGCAACCGTCCGAGGATCGAAGTGCATGAGCATCGACAATCGCATTCAGGTGGTGTTGATCGACGACGATCCGCACCTGCGTCAGGCCCTTGGCCAGACGCTGGATCTGGCGGGGCTGAAAATCCTGCCGCTGTCCGAAGCCAAAGGTTTGGCCGCACAACTGGAGCGCGACTGGCCGGGCGTTGTCGTCAGCGACATTCGTATGCCCGGCATGGATGGTCTGGAATTGTTGAGCGAGTTGCACGCCCAGGACCCGGAATTGCCCGTGCTGCTGATCACCGGCCACGGCGACGTGCCTCTGGCGGTGCAAGCGATGCGCGCCGGCGCGTATGACTTCCTCGAAAAACCCTTCGCCAGCGACGCCCTGCTCGACAGCGTGCGCCGCGCCTTGGCCCTGCGCCGACTGGTGCTGGACAACCGCAGCCTGCGTCTGGCCCTCAGCGACCGCAACGAGTTGAGCGCGCGTCTGGTCGGCCACTCAAAACCGATGCTGCGCTTGCGTGAACAGATCGGGGCATTGGCAGCGACCAAGGCTGACGTGTTGATCCTCGGCGAAACCGGCGCCGGCAAAGAAGTCGTCGCCCGCGCGCTGCACGATTTGTCGAGCCGCCGTAACGGCCCGTTCGTGGCGATCAACGCCGGGGCATTGGCCGAGTCCGTGGTGGAAAGTGAACTGTTCGGCCACGAACCCGGCGCCTTCACCGGCGCGCAAAAACGCCGGATCGGCAAGTTCGAATTCGCCAACGGCGGCACGCTGTTCCTTGATGAAATCGAAAGCATGAGCATGGACGTGCAGGTCAAACTGCTGCGCATGTTGCAGGAGCGCGTGGTCGAGCGCCTGGGTGGCAACCAACTGATCCCGCTGGATATCCGCGTCATCGCCGCGACCAAGGAAGACCTGCGTCAGGCCGCTGATCAGGGGCGTTTCCGCGCCGACTTGTATTACCGCCTCAACGTCGCGCCGCTGCGCATCCCACCGCTGCGCGAGCGTGGCGAAGATGCTCTGGTGCTGTTCCAGCACTACGCCGATGAAGCCAGCACTCGCCACGGTTTGCCGCCTCACGAACTGCAACCGGCACACCGCGCCTTGCTGCTGCGCCACACGTGGCCCGGCAACGTGCGTGAACTGCAGAACGCCGCCGAGCGGTTCGCTCTCGGTCTTGAATTGGCACTGGATGACACCGGCATCGAGGGCGGCGGCACGACCGTGGAAGTCATCAGCGGAGGGCTCAGCGAGCAAGTGGAAAACTTCGAGAAATCGTTGATCGCCGCCGAACTGGCGCGCTCCCACAGCTCGGTACGCAGCCTTGCCGAAGCCCTCGGCGTTCCCCGCAAGACCTTGCACGACAAACTGCGCAAACACGGCTTGAGTTTTGCCGACAGTGGCGCCCAAGGAGACGAAACCGAATGAACCGTGACAGCCGCTATCTGCAATCGGTCCTGCATCACGACATTCCCCTGACCCAGGCGATGGGCCTCAAAGTGCTCGACTGGCAGGCGCAGCAGTTGCGCCTGCACTTGCCGCTGGACGCCAACGTCAACCACAAGAGCACCATGTTCGGCGGCAGCCTCTACTGCGGCGCGGTGTTGGCCGGCTGGGGCTGGTTGCATTTGCGGCTGAAGGAAGCAGGGATCGAAGACGGGCACATCGTCATTCAGGAAGGGCAGATCAGTTATCCGCTGCCAGTGACGGGGGATGCCACGGCGATCTGCCTGGCGCCGGATGCGGCGGTGTGGAAGAGGTTCGTGGCGATGTATCAGCGTTATGGCCGGGCGCGATTGACCTTGAATACGCGGATCGTCAATGCCGGCAGTGATGAGGATGCGGTGACATTCAGCGGGCAGTACGTCCTGCACCGCTAACCCGCAGGAACTCACCATGCGGTTGCGGCGAGGGAGGGCTCGCCACAACGGTTCGTTCACCGCTCAGGAACGGGCGAGCTCCAGCAATTTTGAACGCCACGCGGCCTTCGCCGGCAGGGCCAGAAACGACGTATTGAGCAGCGATTCGCGCGCCGGGTAACAGAACGCCTCACCCTGCAAGTCCAGCACCTCACCGCCCGCGCCTTCGAGCACGCCTTGCGCCGCCGCCGTGTCCCATTGCGAAGTCGGCGCCAGGCGCGGATAGCAATCCGCCGCGCCTTCGGCCAACAGGCAGAACTTCAGCGAACTGCCGATATTGGCCAATTGCAGCTCACCCAGACTGGCGCTCAACCCGGCCAGCAAGCGTTCCTGCTCAGGACTCGAATGCCTGCGGCTGGCCACCACCGTGAACGCCTCACCCGGTCCCGGCACATCACGCACCTGAATCGAAACCGGCGTACCGCCCTTGTCACAACGCCAGGCACCGAGCCCGGCACCGCCGACATAGAAACGACCGTTGGTTGGCATCGACACCACGCCAAACACCACCCGACCGTTGTCGATCAGCGCAATGTTGACGGTAAATTCTTCACTGCCGCTGATGAACTCTTTGGTGCCATCGAGCGGGTCCACCAGCCACCAGCGCTGCCACCCGGCGCGAACGCCTTGCGCGATGTCGGCGTCCTCTTCGGACAATACCGGGATGCTTGGATCGAGCGCCTTCAGCCCGGCGACGATCAGGTGGTGTGCGGCCAGGTCGGCCGCCGTAACCGGCGAATCATCCGACTTGGCGGTGACTTCAACACCTGATCGCCAAAACGGCAAAATCGCCTCACCGGCCTGCAATGCCAACTCGACCACCGGCGCCATCAACGGATGGGGAAAATTCATCGACACTTCACTCATGATTGAAAGGATCCACGCTGGGTCAGCAGGTCACGGGTCAGATACAGCGCGGCCAACGCGCGGCCTTCGGAAAACTGCGGATTCATTGCCAATGCCGACAACTCGCGCAGATTGACCTTGTCGACCCGCATCAGCTCGGGCTCGTCGCCCTCAAGCCGCTCCTCGTAAAGATCAGTGGCCAGCACCACTTGAATCTTCTGGCTCATGTAACCGGGCGACAGCGACAACTCGGTCAGATGTTCCAGTTGCCGCGCGCCAAAACCGGCCTCTTCCTTAAGCTCACGCTCAGCCGCCGCCAGCACATCTTCGCCCGGCTCGATCAAACCTTTGGGCAAGGACAATTCGTATTCATCAGTACCGCCGCAATACTCCTCGACCAACACCGCGTGTTCGGCGTCGAGCATGGCCACGATCATCACCGCGCCGTAACCCGCGCCCTTGCCGACCAGCCGCTCATAAGTGCGCTCCACGCCATTGGAAAAACGCAACTTCAATTCTTCGACGCAAAACAGGCGACTGGTGGCGACGATCTCGCGGGCGAGTACGGTGGGTTTCTGGCGCATGCAAAGCTCCTTGGCGTGAACGCGCTACTATAACGCGGCTTTCCCGATTGTTTACGTCGGATATCTTTCTACCGCTCGAGACGTTGCCATGCCTTCTTTACCGTGGTCTGACATCGATACCGTTCTGCTGGACATGGACGGCACGTTGCTGGATCTGCACTTCGACAACCATTTCTGGCTGGAACACCTGCCCCAGCGCTACGCCGAACTGCACGGCGTGAGCCGCGCCATGGCCGAGATGGAGTTGCAGCCGCTGTTCGAGCGACATGCCGGCCAATTGCAGTGGTATTGCCTGGATTTCTGGAGTGCCGAGCTGAAACTGTCAGTGCGTGAACTGAAACAGGAAACCGCGCACTTGATCGCCCTGCGCCCGGATGCCGATACCTTTCTGGCGGCGATAAAGCAGGCGGGAAAACGGGTGATCATGATCACCAACGCGCACCGCGATTCGTTGTCACTGAAACTGGAACGGGTCGAACTGGCGCCGTACTTCGAGCGGCTGATCAGCTCGCACGATTACGGTTACCCCAAGGAGAATCCGCAGTTCTGGGACGCCTTGCAGGCCGATATCGGCTTTGATCCGGCGCGCAGCCTGTTTATCGACGACACCTTGCCAATCCTGCGCAGTGCGCGTGATTTCGGCGTGACACATTTACTGGCGGTGAAGGAACCAGACAGCCGCAAGGGGCCTAAGGACACCGCTGAGTTTGCGGCGGTCGAGGACTACCGCGATTTGCTTGCAGGGCTATAGAGCGAGTCGCCTGCTTCGCGAGTTCAAGCCCGCTGCCATATTGGAATACGTTCCTCTGTGGGCGCGGGCTTGCTCGCGAAAGCGGCCTTGAGTCTTACTCGGGAATACGCAGCACCTGCCCCGGATAGATCTTGTCCGGGTGTGTGAGCTGAGGCTTGTTCGCCTCGAAAATCTTGTTGTACTTGTTGGCATCGCCGTACTCACGCTTGGAAATCGCGCTCAGCGTGTCACCCTTCTTGACGGTGACAAATTTCGCGGCGGTTGCAACACCACCGGTCACGGTGATCTGGTCGTCTACGCCACTGACGCCGTCGACGTTGCCAAGCGCCAGGAGGATTTTTTCTTTTTCTTCCTGGCTGGCCGCTTCACCCGTGGCAATGACTTTCTCGCCTTCAACCTTGACCTGAATCTTCGACGTGTCGATTCCCGTCAGCGCGTCCTGCACATGCTTGGTCAGCGCCTCGCCATTGGCTTGGGCCTTGTCCGGCGTGAGCGCATCAAGGATTTTTTCACCGGCATCTTTCAAAAAGCTGAATAGGCTCATCGTGTTTCACTCCATGGAATAAAAGGGGTCAGACGTCAAAGCCTAGACCACCTTCGCCAAATACGGTTCCACGCCGACCAATGACCCACCCCAGCCACAAGCGTTAGAATCGTCCACCCCTGCCAACACCCTTCGGAGCGAAGATGGACATCAAGCAACTGAAATTCCTCATCGCCCTCGACGAAACCCGCCACTTCGGCCAGGCCGCCGCGCGTTGCCACATCACCCAGCCGACCCTGTCGATGCGTCTGCGCAGCCTTGAAGAAGAACTCGATTTGCCGCTGGTCAACCGGGGGCAACGCTTCGAAGGCTTCACCGCGCCGGGGGAGCGCGTGCTGGCGTGGGCGCGCACGGTGCTGGCGGCTTATGACGGCTTGCAGGCGGAAGCGGCGGCCTGTCGCGGCAACCTCATCGGTACGTTGCGTTTAGGCATCGTGCCGCTGTCGAGCTTCGATCCACTGCCGCTGATACAGCGTTTGCACAGTGCGCACCCGAACCTGCGTTTCGAAATGTCGGCGTTGAGTTCCGAGCAGATCCTCGAACAGTTGGCGAACAACCGTATCGACCTTGGCGTGTCCTATCTCGATCGTCTGGATAATGAGCGTTTCGACTCCCTGGCCTTCAGCGAAACCCACATGGGCCTGCTCTACGATCAGCGCTCCTTCACCTTCGGCGAAGCGCCGTTGAGTTGGGAGGCGTTGATCGAACTGCCGTTGGGGATGCTCACCAGCGGCATGCATTTCCGCCAGTCCATCGACCACAACTTCCACAGTCGGAACCTGACCCCGCAGCCGTTGTTGCAAACCGACGCCGTGCATCAATTGTTACAAGCGGTGCACGGCGGGTTTTGCTGCGCGATCATGCCGCTCGACGCCGGCCTGGAAAAACTCACCGACCACCTGCGCCTGCAACCGATCGAAAGCGCCCAGACCCTCGCCCCGCTGGGCCTGATAATGCGACGCGGCGCCCCGCGATCGGCGCTGGCAGAAGCCTGTTTCGCGCTGTATCGGAAATCACCAAGCGACTCTTGATCGACGTCATCTATCGGTAGATCGA
Organism: Pseudomonas sp. EA_65y_Pfl2_P74; assembly: GCF_963970575.1. Classification (NCBI taxonomy): domain Bacteria; kingdom Pseudomonadati; phylum Pseudomonadota; class Gammaproteobacteria; order Pseudomonadales; family Pseudomonadaceae; genus Pseudomonas; species Pseudomonas sp. EA_65y_Pfl2_P74. The sequence continues at coordinate 157,292 of NZ_CAXAOQ010000001.1, read as the reverse complement.
AAGTAGCGATTAGACGCGACATCTTGCCGCGCCTAGTCTTAGCGTTGATCAATCCGTTGGTGATGCCATGAACGCCAAGCGCCCAGCCTGCGCGGCGCCTGCACTCGAAACGCCCGCGCCCGCAGCCAGCCAGACCTACAGCTACAGCGATCTGCCCCTACAGGAATCGGCCAGCACCGCGCTGGCCGAGGAAGTGGCGTTGGCGATTGCCTACAACGGCATCAGTCAGGCAGTCATGCTGGTGACGCCGACCGACCTTGAGGACTTCATCGTCGGTTTCAGCCTCGGCAGCGGCATCATCGAAGACGCCAACGACATTTATGACCTGCAACTGACCGGCGCTGGTTCTGCGCAATATGCACAGGTGACCATCGCCAACCGCGCCTTCTGGAACCTCAAGCAACAGCGGCGCCAGTTGGCCGGCACCAGTGGTTGCGGCCTGTGCGGCGTCGAAGCGGTGGAACAGGCGCTGCCTGACCTGAAGGTGTTGCCCGGCGCACCGTTGCCGCCGAGTGCATGGCTCGACGGTCTGCGCCTGCGCATCGGCGCGTTCCAGCCGCTGGGTCAGCACTGCGGTGCGGTGCATGCGGCGGTGTTCATGAATGCCAGCGGCGAGCTGCTGCTCGGTCGCGAAGACATCGGCCGGCACAACGCCCTCGACAAACTGATCGGCGGGCTGATCCGCCAGCAGATATCCACAGAAGGCGGGCTGGCGATTGTCACCAGCCGTTGCAGCCTCGAATTGATCCAGAAAGTGTTGCGCGCCGGCATCCAGACCCTGGTCAGCCTGTCCGCCCCCACGGGCCTTGCCGTGCAATGGGCCCGTCGGCACAACCTCAATCTCATCCACCTGCCGCACAAAAGTGCGCCGCGGGTGTATAGCCCCGCGATGGAGAATCAAGCGTGAGCCAACATCATCAAGCCGACCAGAAACCTGTCCCGCGCTACAAGCCCTATAAAGGCGCTGCCGGCGGCTGGGGTGCCCTGATCAGTGTGGCTCAGGCCTGGTTGACCAGCGACAACGCGCTGAAAAACCTGCGCATGATGCTCAAGACCAACCAGAACGGCGGCTTCGACTGCCCGGGTTGCGCCTGGGGTGATTCGCCGGAAAGCGGCATGGTCAAGTTCTGCGAGAACGGCGCCAAAGCGGTGAACTGGGAAGCGACCAAGCGTCGCGTGGATGCCAAGTTCTTCGCCAAACACAGCGTGACTTCACTGCTGGAACAGAGCGATTACTGGCTTGAGTATCAGGGCCGCCTGACCGAGCCGATGGTCTACGACGCCCAGACCGATCGCTACAAACCGATCAGTTGGGACGACGCCTACGCGCTCATCGCCAAACACCTGCAAAATCTGCCAAGCCCGGATCTGGCCGAGTTCTACACCTCGGGTCGTGCGAGTAACGAAGCCGCCTACTTGTATCAGTTGTTCGTGCGCGCCTTCGGTACCAATAATTTCCCTGACTGTTCGAACATGTGCCACGAAGCCAGCGGCGTGGCGTTGGCGCAAAGTGTCGGCGTCGGCAAAGGCACCGTGACCTTCGATGACTTCGAACACGCCGACGCGATTTTCGTCTGGGGCCAGAACCCCGGCACCAACCATCCACGAATGCTCGAACCCCTGCGTGAAGCGGTGAAACGCGGCGCGCAAGTGGTGTGCATCAACCCGCTGAAAGAGCGCGGTCTGGAACGTTTCCAACACCCACAGCACCCGATCGAAATGCTCACCAACGGTGACAAGCCGACCAACACCGCGTACTTCCGTCCGGCCTTGGGCGGTGACATGGCGGTGCTACGCGGCATGGCCAAGTTCCTGCTGCAATGGGAGCGCGACGCGCAGAAAGCTGGCGCGCCTGCGGTGTTCGATCACGACTTCCTCAATGCACACAGCGCCAACGTGCTGGAATACCTGGGCGTTGTCGACGACACGCCGTGGGAGCAGATCGTCGAGCAGTCCGGCCTGACCCTGGTCGAGATCGAGCAAGCGGCGCGCATGTACGCCAAAGGCAAGAACGTGATCATGTGCTGGGCGATGGGCATCACCCAGCATCGTCATTCGGTGCCGACCATCCAGGAAATCGCCAACCTGATGCTGCTGCGCGGCAACATCGGCAAGCCCGGCGCAGGCCTGTGCCCGGTGCGCGGTCACAGTAACGTGCAGGGCGACCGCACGATGGGCATCAACGAGCGCCCGCCCGTGGCGTTCCTCGACTCCCTTGAGCGGCGTTTCCAGTTCAAGGTGCCGCGTGAAAACGGCCACAACGTGGTCGAGGCGATCCATGCCATGGCCGAAGGTCGCGCCAAGGTCTTTATCGGTCTGGGCGGCAACTTCGCCCAAGCCACACCGGACAGCCCGCGCACGTTCGCGGCGCTGAGCAATTGCGACCTGACCGTGCAGATCAGCACCAAACTCAACCGCAGCCATTTGGCCCACGGTAAAGACGCGCTGATCCTGCCGTGCCTGGGCCGCACCGACATCGACATCCAGACCGAAGGCCCACAAGCCGTCACCGTGGAAGACTCGTTCAGCATGGTTCACGCCTCCAACGGCCAATTGCAGCCGCTGTCGAACCAGATGCGCTCGGAACCGTCGATCATCGCCGGCATCGCTGCCGCCACGCTGGGCAGCAAACCGGTGGACTGGAACTGGCTGGTGGCCGATTACGGGCGCATTCGCGAGCTGATCGCCGACACCATCCCGAACTTCAAAGACTTCAATGAGAAGATCAAAAACCCGGGCGGCTTCTACCTCGGTAACAGCGCCGGTGCACGTAAGTGGAGCACCCCGTCGGGCCGCGCCAACTTCCGCGCCAACATGCTGCCCAAGGATCTGGTCCACGAACGCACCCGCGCCACCGGGCAACTGCCGGATCTGATCCTGCAGTCGATGCGTTCCCACGATCAGTACAACACCACGATTTATGGTCTCGACGACCGTTATCGCGGGGTGAAAGGCCAGCGCGACGTGCTGTTCGTCAATGAAGCCGACATCATTCGCCTGGGCTTCCGGCCGGGGCAGAAGGCCGACATCGTTTCGATCTGGGACGATGGTCGTGAGCGTCGGGTGAAGGGCTTTACGCTGCTGGCGTTTGATATTCCGGCCGGCCAGGCCGCCGCGTATTACCCGGAAGTGAATCCGCTGGTGCCGCTGGAAAGCACTGGGGATGGCAGCCATACGCCGACGTCGAAGTTCATTGCGATTCGCCTGGAAGCGGCGAGCGAGACCGGGTTGATCATGGCCAAGTCGGCTTGATACGGCGTCTGTTCCGGCCTCTTCGCGAGCAAGCCCATATTGGAATGCACTCCAATGCGCGGGCTTGCTTGCGAAGGCGTCGGTTCAGTCAATGCATTTCTTAAGCTCAAACACTTTTCCAGCGCCCACAAAAAAGGCCGCTTTTTCACAAAAGCGGCCAGTCCGAAGTAGCTAAAGACCGGCGAAAATCGGTTAAGTTCCGCATAAAAAACAGTAACTTGCACAATTGCATACAAGTCGTGTTATTCGTCGGATTTCGATTGTCACGCTTGTTACAGAGCCTCAGGATCGCGCCGTCATCCCTTTGAGGCTCACCTATGAAGTTCTCCTCGATTCTCTTGTTGTCCCTTGGCCTGGTCAGTGGCTTCGCGTCTGCTGGCGGCACCACCGAAGCAGGTGTGGGCGGCGCATTGGGCGGGGTTCTTGGCTCGGTCGTCGGTCAGTCGTTAGGCGGCAATACAGGTTCCACCATTGGCGCGGCCCTGGGCGGCGCGGGTGGTAGCGCCGTTGGCGCAAACAAACACAGCCGTGGCGAAGCGGCCATCGGTGGTGCGCTGGGCGCAGCCGGCGGTAACGTGGTTGGCCGCAGCGTGGGCGGCTCCACCGGCAGCCTGATTGGCGCCGCGGCGGGTGGCGGTGCCGGTGGCGCGCTGGGCAACTACATGGGCAACAAAAGCAATGACGATGATCGTCGTTATGATCGCGGTCGTGACGACCGTCGCTACTACCGCGACGACCGCCGTGGTCGCGGCCATGCCTACGGTCATCGCAAGCATCACAAGTACTATCGTCACCACTAAGGCGAATGCTTGAACAAAAATCGCAGCCCTGGGGCTGCGATTTTTTTTGCGTTTTTCACACCACCAGGCTTTCCAGTGCCCCGCGCAACCCGGCAGGAATCGGCACGGGCTGATTGCTTGCCCGATCAACAAACACATGCACGAAACGCCCGGCCGCACACGCCTCGCTTTCACCGACCTTGAACACTGCCAATTCGTATTGCACCGAACTGTTGCCCAGTTTGCCCACCCGCAGACCGATCTCGATCAAGTCCGGGAAAGCGATGGAAGCGAAGTAATCACACGCCGAACTGACCACAAAGCCCACCACCTCACCGTCATGGATATCCAGCCCACCGACCTGAATCAGGTAAGTGTTCACGGCAGTGTCGAAGAAGCTGTAATAGGTGACGTTGTTGACGTGGCCGTAGGCGTCGTTGTCGTGCCAGCGCGTGGTGATAGGCTGGAAATGCCGGTAGTCGGTGCGTTGGTTCATGCGCAGTTCTCGTCTTGATCGACCTCACACTGACAGCGAGGACGAGCACTATACCTGTGGGAGCGGGCTTGCCCGCGAAGGCGCCAGCACTGGCGCCCCATCACTCAACGGTCAGCAAACCCCTTCCCCTGCGCTGCCAACTCACCGATCAACCGCGCCGGTTTCCACTGATCGCCCTGCCGTGTCTCCAGCGCCAGCAAGCGCTGATGAATATCCGCCAGCCCTTGCTGATCCGCCCAGGCCATCGGCCCGCCCTTGTCCGCCGGGAAGCCATAGCCGTTCAGATAGACCAGATCAATGTCATGCGCCGACTCGGCAATGCCTTCCTGCAAAATCTTCGCCCCTTCGTTGACCAACGCGAGCAAACACCGCTCAAGGATCTCTTGCGGGCCAATCTCACGGCGCTGGAAACCCAATGCGTCACTGACCCGCAACACCAGCGCATCGACCTCGGGATCATGCTCAGCCTGACGACTGCCCGGCTCGTAATGGTAATAACCGTTGCCGGATTTCTGACCAAACCGGCCCATCTCGCACAAGCGGTTGTCCACCTGAACTTCTGGAGCCTCCTGGCCCTTGCCGGCCAACTCACGCGCACGCCACTCCAGATCGATGCCGACCACGTCGTACATGCGAAACGGCCCCATGGCAAAACCAAAGCCCTGCAAGGCTGCGTCGACCTGCTGTGGGTAAGCCCCTTCCAGCAGCATCTTGCGTGCTTCAAGCACATACGGATGGAGCATGCGATTGCCGATAAAACCGTGGCAGTTGCCCGATACCACACTGACCTTGCCCATGCGCTCGCCCAGCGCCAGCGCGGCTTGCACCACGGCCGGTGATGTCTTCGCGCCACGGACGATTTCAAGCAGTTTCATGATGTGCGCCGGGCTGAAGAAATGCAGGCCCAGAACTTGCTCAGGGCGTCGGGTGGCGGCAGCAATCGCATCGATATCCAGCGCCGACGTATTACTCGCCAGCAGCGCCTCGGGCTTGAGCAGACCATCGAGTTCGCGAAAGATCTTCTGTTTGAGTTCAAGGTTTTCGTACACCGCTTCGATCACCAGATCGACATTGCGGATTGCCGCGTAATCCGCCGCCGCACTGACCCGGGAGAGCCGCGCATCTGCCTCAGCCTGATCAATGCGCCCCTGACGCACGTTGTGTGCATAAGTGTCGGCCACCGTGGCGAGCGCCTGCTCAAGCATCTGTGGATTGTTGTCGACCCACTGCACCGTCACCCCAGCGTTGGCCAGGCACATGACAATGCCGCGCCCCATGGTCCCCGCACCGATCACGGCAGCCTGCTGAATATCGAATGTCTGGCTCATGTTGTTCTCTTGTTGGCGATCCATAGACGGGTCTCACCATAGTCAGCCCGCGACGGTTTTTGAAGTTTATTCCCGTGATGATCGACATTCAGCGGATGGATGCAGCCGCGCAAAGACTGTGCACTCTCCCACGGGGCGGGGCTTAATCGAGCAGGTGATTGTCAGCCCAATGGCGGACTTCAGCGTAGGGATACGCCTCCAACGCCGCATACCCGGAAATCGTCCGCGCCTTGAGCTTGGTGAACAGCGGCACACTGATCCCGCACAGAAACCGCGTCAGCCGTTCCGCCGTCGGCGCATGGCCCGTGTGCTGCTCATGCTTGTGGATAAAATCACCGCACAGTGCCGCAAAACTTTTATCCACAAGCGCAGGCAATTCCGGTGGCGCCGGCAACCGGGCAATGTGCCCATGGCACACCGAACAATGCCCACAGCGCTCCGGGGCATTGTGATCGCCGAAGTACTCGGCCAGGCGATACCCCAGGCAACGATCGGTGGCGAACACATCCAGCATGGTGTGAATCCGCGCGACTTCGGTTTGCTCGTGGCGAGTGAAGTCATCGTGCAGTTCTGCGCTCAGAACATCGCTGTCGACGTCGCTGTGCAACAAGCTGTAGACCTCGGTCATCTGCTTGCTCTCAAGCTCGATCCAGGCCTTTTCCTGGAAGTAATCCAGCGCCTTCACCACCCGATTACGCTCGGCCGAATACTGCGTATACATCGCCTCGAAATCCACCGTAGCCCAGGTGCGCGCCCGGCTTGAGGTGTGGATGATCGCCGCGACGAAATCCCGGCGCTCGCCCTCGAAACGCTCAAGCAACGCCTCGGGTTCCAGCAAATATTTGAAACGGTATTCGGCGTAATAGGCGTAACGCGGTGCGATCAAGCCACGCAACTCCAATTGCACCAGCAAAGTCTTCAGGGGCAACGCCCGGATGTTGCTGTGATCGGCCAATGGCCCGAGTAGAAACTCCCACTGCCCTTGCGGTGCCGAAGCTTTCAATTCATCGAGGACATAACGAATGCCTTCGCGTTCCGGCGTGTCGCCGTAGACGAAGTTTTCCAGGACATTGAGGCTGTCGCGATTGGCCAGCACCAGACAGTCCGAAGGCTGCCCGTCACGTCCGGCGCGGCCGATTTCCTGGCTGTAGTTTTCGATGGATTTGGGCAGGTCGAAGTGCACCACATTGCGGATGTCGCTTTTGTCGATACCCATACCGAAGGCGATGGTCGCGACGATGCAATTGGACTGCCCGGCCATGAAGCGTTTCTGGATGCCCTCGCGCTGATCGTGGGGCAGACCGGCGTGATAGGCCTCGGCCTGAATACCGTTGCGCTCGAGGTGTTCGGCGATGTGTTCGGCGGTTTTCTGCAAAGTCACATAGACGATGCTCGGCTGGCCCGGACGCTCGGCCATCCACTCCACCAGACGCCGGCGCTTGTCCTGCCCGCGCACCGGTTCCACCAGCAAATTGAGATTGGGCCGGTAGAAACCGGTGGTCACCACATCGTCAGCGGCAATGGCAAATTTTGCCTGCATGTCGGCGATGACTTTCGGCGTGGCGGTGGCCGTCAGCAGCAAGGCTTGCGGGATGTTGAACTGGCGCTGGTAGTCCGGCAGTTTGAGGTAGTCGGGGCGAAAGTTGTGGCCCCACTCCGAGATGCAGTGCGCCTCATCCACCACCAGCAAAGAGATCGGCACCTGCTGCAGGAAATTGCGGAAGCGCTCGTTTTTCAGACGCTCGACCGAAATCATCAGAATCTTCAACTCACCCGAACGGGCGCGGCCCATCACGTCATTGGCATCGTCTCGACTCTGCGCAGAATCGATGCTCCCCGCCGAAATGCCATGGCGTTGCAGGAACGCCAATTGATCCTGCATCAGCGCCAGCAAAGGCGAAACCACCAGGGTCAGATTCGGCAGCATCAGCGCCGGTAGTTGATAGCAGAGGGACTTGCCGGATCCGGTGGGAAAGATCGCCGCCGCCGAGCGCCCGGCCAGCACCGCGCTGATGGCGGCCTCTTGTCCGGGTCGAAACTGTGGATAACCAAAAACCTGTTCCAGGGTGTTGTGCATTCGCTGTCACTCCTTTGACCGCTGCCATGCCAACAGCCTAGCGGGCGATCGCAGCGAGTCGAGAAAAGGTCGGGGCCAAATCGATACGCAATGATACAGCGAAAGGCGCGGACAACTCAGGGCCCGCGAGACGGCCTGCCAAAGCCATACAACATCCAGAACTCAGGGCCGCAACACCGCCACGCGCAACTGCTCGTTCAGCATTTGCTCATGCACATCCAGGCTCTTGCTCGCCCACAGCGCATGAGCCGGGCTGATGTCTGCGGTGAACGCCGCCGCCAGTTGGCGCAGATCGGAGATGCTACGCACCTGTGGACAAAAGGGTTGCCCGTCACAGTCCTGACTGGCGTTGCGATAGGTGCTCAGCAAACGATCCCAGAGATCATTGCGCACTTGCCTGATCGACTTGAGCTGCACTTGCGGCACGCCCAGCCGTTGCTTCAAACCTGACTCGTCCAGCGCTTCGCTGGCGAGCAAGGCTTTGGCGAACATCAGCACTTCGGCGCGAGAGGCCGTGTCGACATTCGCCTGGTTGGTAAGCGCGCCTGGCCAACCGGTTCGATCCAGATGATCCAGTACCAGCGCATTGCCAATATCGGCTGCCAACGTCAAACGGTAGCCAATAGCCCACAGCAATATGATCGAGGCCATTCGTAGCCACTGCATACCTAATTCCCTTTAAGCGCGTATCAGAAGTTTGGAAACGTCCCACAGATTCTGGCGCGCACAATACAGATGTTTACCCAGAAGCGCCTGATAAAGCCGTGGGAAATTTCCTGTCTAAGGGTTTTGCCTTAAAAAGGTCATGAAAAACTGTAGGGCGAATACCCGCCCCCCCGGAAAACCCCCTACAAACGCTGTCCATCCTGGCCGTCTTGTCCCGCTGCGCAGCACCCTCCTATAGTGGCCGGCGCGACTGAACCTCGCCGTAGCGACTTCTCAAAGGACAGACTTCATCCATGAACTCACTGCATCCACCCATCAACCGCTATCGCCGCTTGAAAACTGTCTACAGCGACAATCCGGTACTGGTTATCGACACTGACGCCAGCCATGAAGACTTGCTGAATGCCGCTCAACAAAGACTGTGCGCCGCCAACAATCTGCTGGAAACGCTTTACTGCATGTGTTTTCAACAAGCGGATGTCAAAGACATCCCCAACATCGTCAATGCGCTTTACTTATTGACTCAGGATGGTTGCGAACTGCTGGAAGTGGCGAAGTTCAAAGCGAATAATAAAAACTGAAAAACAATACGCAACAAACTTGGCAACAACCCATTGCTTCACCACAAAAAACAACCGCACTAGATTGATTGCTCTTCCATTAACAGAGCAACAAACATGACGACTTTAACTGTCTTTTTTTGCGGTACCGGCTCCACCAGATTTGATACGAACAACCCGAACTACTGGAACGGCGAACTGGTTTCCACACTGGCTTCGCACCACAGCGGCCGGGAGTTTGCCGAATGGGTCATCGTCGACGGCCCGGGCACCAGCAATTTGCAGACCGATGAACTGTTTACCGAATCCGGCGATTACGACCTGAGCGGTACGCTGTTCGGAAAAGGTTGGGAGGAGAATGTCCAACATGCCGTGAACATTATCAAAGGCCAGTGCGACTGGCAGCGTGAACAACTGACCGAAGCAGAATACAACCGACTGAAAGCTGCCGGTATTCCCATCGAAGACGTAAAAATAGAAGGCTCGTGGATGTGGCGAAAATATAACTACGGAAAGCGAAGCGTTACTCAGCAAAAGTTACAGGAACAAATCATCAAGACGTTCCGTAAGGATGGCGTCATTCCCACTCAAGTCAACCTGGTGGGATGGAGTCGTGGCGGCGTCAGTTGCCACATGTTGGCCAACGCCTTGTACGCCGACGACGCGCTGAAGAATATTCCGGTCAGGATCTTCGCCATTGACCCGGTTCCGGGTATCGGCAACTTTCAGGAACACCGGGTGAAACTCAACGCCAACGTCAAAGAATACGTCGGCTTTTATGCCCGGAACGAGCGCTCCAAAGGCTTCAGTTGCGTCATCCCGCAAACCGCCACCGGCACCAGAACCAGCGTTTTCCCAATGCCCGGCCGCCACGCCACACTGGTGGGCAACGCCGCCGTTGACGGCGACAGAGGCCCTAACGTGCTGGCCGAACCCGGCCTGATCGTCCGCCACTTCGCCGAAGTGTGCCTGCAGCGCTGGGGCACGCCGCTGAGCAAAACCCTGAACCTGAGTGACGCTGACCTGCGCCAGCACACCGACGCCATCGTGAGGGCCGCCGCGAAATACCAGGCCATGGAAAAGTGTTCGTACACCTACTTCACCGAACTGGATCAAGACGAACGGTGTGTGTCGCTGGGCAGCAAAGGTGTGCCGTTTTCAGCGGTGAAAGGTTCGATTTACACACCCGAAACCGGGCTGACGACCAGTGTGCTGGATACGGCGGCGTACAAGAATCTTGGTTGACGGTGAACCGACGAAAAAACCTACAACAATCTCCTATCTGATCTTCGTACCGATCCTACAGGTCTGGACTCCGTTGCCGCCTATCGGCGCCTGGTAGTTCAAACCTATAGTCGTGACTGTCGCTGCCAAATCAGCGGTTCGGGCTTGGTCACCCGTATGAGTTGTGCACTCGCACTCGTTGTATGCTGCTGGCGCTTTTTGTGTCGGCACGCTTTATGGCGGCTGAGTTCGGGACGCCTTCGGGCGTGCCGGTTGTGAGTGCCTCACCGGTTGACCAACCCGAACGCAGTCCGCCACCTATCCCTTGTGGTCACGGTGGGTGCGAATTCTCATGACATATTTCGAGGCCAAAAATAATGAAAACATGGAACCCGCTCACCCCTGATCGCTACCGCCCACTCGAATCCAACCTCACCGACACCAAGCCCCTGATCATCGACGCTGCAGCCAACCCGCAAGACATCCTCGAATGCGCCGTCCAGCGCCTGCGCGCCTCCAGCGACCTGCTTAAAACCCTCTACTGCCTCAGCTTCAAACAAGCCGACGTCGAAGACATCCCCCACATCACCCACGCCCTCTATCTGCTGACGCAGGATGGCTGTGACCTGCTGCAAGTCGCGCAGCAGCAAATGCTCAACTGGAAAGCGCCAGTCTGAAAAATCTCAGGCAGGTGTGCTCCCAATAAGTGGCGCCTGCCTCACCAAAGAACATGGATGCGGGACACCCGGCGCCCAGTGCAGGAGTTGAATTTTGCAAACTACTATTGATTGCGTACGATGGCAGCCATTGTTCAGCCAAGAGCTCGCCGTCATGACCACTGAAACCATCGATCACAGCATCCTGACGCGCCTGATTGAAAACGGTTCGGTCAGCAGCACACGTATCATCGCCAAGCCTGGTGGCTGGTCGATTCAAATTCATCAGGGAAGCAAAGAATGTTCGCTCGCAGCGCAACGCAGTGGTCAGGTGCGCCTGTTCAAACGCCTTGAAACACTAGTGGCCTATTTGCAAGAACTGGGTATCACTCACTTCGATGTGGATGCATCCAGCTATGACCCGCTGCAAATGAAAACCTACACACGTCCTGATCGCGCTGAAGCAATGAAGCAAGCACATGAGGCGGCGGCGTATGAAGAGTGGTTCAAGCGGCAGGTGCAAATCAGCATTGATGATCCAAGACCCAGCGTGAGCGATGAAGACGCTCGACGAATATTTGCTGCCAAGCGCGATGCCCTGCGTCAACGCGTGCGTTGATGAGGTTGGTCTGGCGCCAAGAGGCGCTTGATGACCGAGACCGAATCATGGAGCACATCAGTGAGGACAACCCTGAAGCGGCTGCGGATCTCGACGATATGTTCGAATCAAAAGGGGAAGTCGCCCGAAAGCGCCCGACCTTATACAGAAGGGGCAGCGTTGAAGGCACACGAGAAATCGTCGCAGCGTCCAACTATGTCATCGTCTACACGATCAAAGATGAATGTGTGGAGGTGCTTCGAATAATGCATGCCCGACAGCAATGGCTATGACAGATCACGAGGATTCGACAGGGCAAACCCATTCCCCGGGTCGACCAGCCAAGTGCAATTATTCTGGCGTTATCACTACCCAAGTGAAGGAATACTAGCGTTATGGCCAGAAAGACTGCGGCTCTGCTTCCTAAAACTGCGCGACTCCTGAAGAACCTTGGCGAACGCTTGAAACTGGCTCGGTTACGCAGGAGGCTGACGGCCAAACAACTCGCACAAAAAAGCCGCCCCTAAAGGGCGGCTTCTTCATTCACCACAAACCAACGCTTACAACTTCGGCCCAGCAGCCTTGATCGCGTCGCTCACTTCGAACTTCTTGAAGTTCTCGATGAACAGACCGGCCAGCGCCTTGGCAGCCTCGTCGTACGCAGCCTGGTCAGCCCAGGTGTTGCGTGGGTTGAGCAGGTTGGTTTCAACGCCCGGTACGGCCAATGGCACGTCGAGGTTGATGGTGTCCAGGTGCTCGGTGGTGGCGCCGATCAGTGCGCCGCTCTGGATAGCGGCGATCACTGCGCGGGTGGTCGGGATGTTGAAGCGTTTGCCGACGCCGTAGCCACCGCCGGTCCAGCCGGTGTTGACCAGGTAGACCTTGGAGCCGAAGCCGCGGATGCGCTTGATCAGCAGCTCTGCGTATTCGCCGGCCGGGCGCGGGAAGAACGGTGCGCCGAAGCAGGTGGAGAAGGTCGACTTGATGCCGCTGCCCGAACCCATTTCAGTCGAGCCCACCAGTGCGGTGTAGCCGGACAGGAAGTGGTAGGCCGCTTGTTCTTCGTTGAGGATCGACACTGGCGGCAGCACGCCGGTCAGGTCGCAGGTCAGGAAGATCACAGCGTTCGGCTCGCCACCGAGGTTGTGCTCGGAGCGCTTGGCAACGTGCTCCAGCGGGTACGCGGCGCGGCTGTTCTGGGTCAGGCTGACATCGGCGTAGTCGGCGTGCTTGGCGTCATCGATGACGACGTTTTCCAGCACAGCGCCGTGCTTGATGGCTTTCCAGATGACCGGCTCGTTCTTCTCGGACAAGTCGATGCACTTGGCGTAGCAGCCGCCTTCGATGTTGAAGACAACGCCTTCGCCCCAGCCGTGTTCGTCGTCACCGATCAGGTAACGGCTTTCGTCGGCCGACAGGGTGGTTTTACCGGTGCCCGACAGACCGAAGAACAGGGTCACGTCGCCTTCTTCGCCGATGTTGGCGGCGCAGTGCATTGGCAGCACGTCAGCGGCCGGCAGCAGGAAGTTCTGCACGGAGAACATGGCTTTCTTCATTTCACCGGCGTAACGCATGCCGGCGATCAGCACTTTCTTCTGGGCGAAGTTGAGGATCACGCAACCATCGGAGTTGGTGCCGTCACGCTCAGGCACGCACTCGAAGTTGGCCACGTTGAGCACTTGCCACTCGTCACGACCAGCCGGGTTGTACTGGGCCGGGTTGATGAACAGGCAACGACCGAACAGGTTCTGCCAGGCCGTCTGGGTGGTCATTTTCACGGCCAGGTAGTGATCTTCAGCCGCGCCGACATGCACATGGGAAACAAAGTGCTCTTGCGCGTTGTTGAACGCCTCGACGCGAGCCCACAAGGCATCGAACTTGTCGGCCGGGAACTTGCGGTTGATCGGGCCCCAGGCGATAGCGGCCTGGGTGGAAGGCTCTTCAACGATGAAACGGTCGACTGGCGAACGGCCGGTACGATGACCGGTGCGAACAACCAGAGCGCCGGTATCGGCAAGCTCGCCTTCACCGCGGTTCAGGGCTTCTTTTACCAGATCATCAACACTCAGATCGGTGTACACGGCGTTATTGGCTTGCGTCATGAGGTTCCCCGTCGGCCAGTGGCCGAGTGTGCTCCAAACGTTTTGTAGTAGAAAGTTGCGCACTACTACCGCGAAAAAAGTGGGCCGGATTATGCCAGAAAAGCCCAAAAAGAGTAGGGTCCTCCCGTCGTAACGGCGAAATTCCGTCGTTGAGCAGTGAATTTACCTGCGCTGAACCGTTTTAGTGCCGGGTATCTGACGGCGTGTCGACGCCCGCACCAGCGAACAATTGAGCGATGTCGGCCGCATCGAACAAGTAGCGTTCGTTGCAGAACTGGCAATCGATCTCGACGTTGCCGCCCTGTTCGGCAACCAGCGCCTGCGCATCTTCCAGACCCAGACTGACCAGCGCATTGCCCGAGCGTTCACGCGAGCAGCTGCAACGGAAACGCAGCTTCTGCACGTCGAACAGGCGCACTTGCTCTTCATGGTAGAGACGATGAAGCACGGTTTCGTTGTCCAGGCTCAATAATTCATCGGCGGTCAGCGTGCTAGCCAGCGCGGTGATGTGCTGCCAACTGGCGGCGCGGTCTTCTTCGTCTTTCAGACGATCGGCCGGCAGTTGCTGCAGCAGCAGACCACGGGCGCGGCGGCCGTCGGCGAACAACTTGAAGCGGGTGCCGACCTGTTGCGACATGACGAAATAATTGGTGAAGCAATCGGACAGGGTTTCGCCGTCGAGATCGACGATGCCCTGATAGCGCTGGCCAACCGTCGGGTCGACGGTCAGGGCCAGCACACCTTTTGGCATCAGGTCGCTGAGGGTCGCATCGGCGGCAATCTGATCGGCGTGGTAGCGCGCCAATCCTCGGATCTCGCGCTCGCTGGAGCATTCGATCATCAGCATCGGGATCGGGCCTTCAGAGCGCGCCTGCAAAATCAGCAAGCCGTCGAACTTCAGGGTGCCCACCAGCAAAGAGGCCGCCGCCATCAATTCGCCCAGCAATTGCGCGACCGGCTCGGGGTATGGGTGTTTGGCGAGCACTTCAGCGTAGCTGCGCTCAAGCGCCACCAGTTCGCCACGGGTGTCGCTGTCATCGAAGATGAAGCGTTGGGTGAAATCGGTATCCGTTAGGTCGGTCATAGGTCCGGTATCTGAAAGTGATGACAAAATGATTACAAAGAATGAAAATTCGCGTTTCTTGGCACCCTCTTTGGTGCCGACTGCTACGCCATGGGAGGCATTTTATGAACAATCCGGGTTTGTTCCAATCAAGGTGGAACCTCGGCCGGCTGGTTCTGTGCAACGTGGTGCCGTTAGCGCTACTGGCTTTCTGGTTATGGCCTACGGGTAACTCGCTGTGTGTGATTTTCGACGAGTGGCTGTTCCGCTCGCTCAATGCACCACTGGCCAGCAACCCCATATGGCTCCACATCTGGGCAATTGCAAGTATGCGTCCGTTCGACATCGTCGTCGGGCTGATTCTGCTGACGCTGTTGATCAAAGGTGACTGGGTATTCAAGGCGATTGATGCGCGCCGTGCTTTTTTCGGTTTTTTATCGATTCTGCTGTTGATGGTGGTGATCCGTACGCTGTTTTCCAAGTTCGCCGATTTCATGGACTGGCAGCACAGCAGTCCGTCGATGGTGCTTGAAGGCGCGGTACACCTCAGCGATTACTTCCCGCATCTGGAAAAGACCTGGGAGTTGAAAGATCGCTCGAGCCAGAGCTTCCCGGGCGACCATGCTTCGGTGTTGCTGATCTGGGCATTATTCATGGGGGTGTTCAGCCGCTCGGTTGGCCAGTTCCTGACGATCTGGGGCCTGGCGGTGCTGTTCATGCTGCCGCGGCTGGTGGCCGGGGCGCATTGGGGTCAGGACGATTACATCGGCGGCGTGTTGCTGGCGGTGCTGGCGTTGGGCTGGGGCTACTACACGCCATTTGCGTATCACGCCGCGAATTTCTGGCTGAAAGTGACGGCGCCGATTTTCAGTTTGCTGGGCAAGCTGCCGCTGATTTCGCGGATGAGTGTGGTGCGTAGCGCCTGATATCGCGGCGTCCATGGCGAGTGCTGTGCACTCGATTCGCCAACAGGCTAGCTCCCACATTGGAATGCAATCTTGTGTGGGAGCTTGCTCGCGAAGAGGCAGTGACGCCCTACTCGCTGCCGCTACCCCGAAACTTGAACAGATCCCGCCGCTGCTTCTTGCTCGGCTTGCCATCGGTGCTCACGCCCAACGCACCGGCCTTGCGCATCGCCGCAGCCGCTTCGCGCTTGGCGATACTCGCCTCGGTCTCCGCATACAGCGTTTGCGCTTCGGGCGCGCCACGACGCACGATAGACAGTGCCTCGACCCTCACTATGCGCACTTCGAAACCGGTGCGAATCTCAAATTCGTCGCCAATGCGTGGCTCTTTGCCAGGCTTGCAGCGCTCGCCTCGACAATGCACCTTGCCACTCTCGATCGCTGCTTTGGCCAAGGCCCGGGTTTTGTAGAAACGCGCGGCCCATAGCCACTTATCGAGACGGACCTTGTCGTCGTCTTCGTTTTTTTGTGCCATGGAATGTCCTCATTCTGAAATATTGGTGAACTGTACTACCGTTTCTGTCGTGCCATGAATGACCCCATCCCGGATTACAATGCACACATTCCGGCGCCTGCTTCAGGCGCCGGTAATCCGGGCTGTAGATATCTGTCGCCTTTTAACCATTATTCTGCGTGAATACCGCGAATCCGGCCCCTGCGGACTGAGCGGTTGTCACGGTTGAGCATTTTTTTGAAGACATTTGACCATTTGACCGTTGTCGGTCTGCGCGAGTGGGTGGCGCTCCCTGATTTGGGAGTCGCGGGCCTGCGGGCAAAAATCGACACCGGTGCCAGCACCTCCAGCCTGCACGCCACTGACATCGAGCCGTTCGAACGCGACGGCGCGAAGTGGGTGCGCTTCACTGCGCACCTGGGCACAGTGGTGCAGTTGCGTCACCGGCGTTGCGAAGCGCCTTTGGTGGCGCGCAAGACCATTAAAAGCTCCAACGGTCAGGCTCAGGTGCGCTATGTGATCAGCACCACCCTGGCCCTCGGTGATCGGGTCTGGTCGGTCGAGTTCACCCTCGCTTGCCGCAAGTCCATGCGTTATCGCCTGCTACTCGGTTCCAAAGCTTTGATTGACGGCCAACTGGTGGTCAATCCGGGCATCAAATATGTACAAGACAAGCCGGTGTTCCCGGTATCTACCTCCTCCACAGGTGTTGCATGAAGATCGCTGTGCTGTCGCGGAACCCGCGTCTGTATTCCACCCGTCGCCTGGTCGAAGCCGGCACCGAGCGCGGGCATGAAATGGTGGTGATCGACACCTTGCGCGCCTATATGAACATCGCCAGCCACAAGCCGCAGATCCACTATCGCGGCAAACCGCTGGAAGGTTTCGATGCGGTGATTCCACGGATCGGCGCGTCGGTAACGTTCTATGGCTGCGCGGTGTTGCGTCAGTTCGAAATGATGGGGGTCTTCCCGCTCAACGAATCGGTGGCCATTGCCCGTTCCCGGGACAAGTTGCGCTCGTTGCAACTGCTGTCGCGCCGGGGGATCGGCTTGCCGGTGACCGGGTTCGCTCACTCACCGGATGACATTCCGGACCTGATCGACATGGTCGACGGTGCTCCGCTGGTGATCAAAGTGCTGGAAGGCACTCAGGGCATTGGTGTGGTGCTGTGTGAAACCGCGACGGCGGCGGAGTCGGTGATCGAAGCGTTCATGGGCCTGAAGCAGAACATCATGGTCCAGGAATACATCAAGGAGGCTGGCGGTGCGGACATCCGCTGTTTCGTGGTCGGCGACAAGGTGATCGCGGCCATGAAACGTCAGGCCAAACCGGGCGAGTTCCGCTCCAACCTGCATCGTGGCGGTAGCGCCAGCCTGATCAAGATCACCCCGGAAGAACGCATGACAGCGCTGCGGGCGGCCAAGGTCATGGGCCTGGCGGTGGCGGGGGTGGATATCCTGCGTTCCAATCACGGGCCGCTGGTGATGGAAGTGAACTCGTCGCCGGGGCTTGAAGGGATCGAGACCACCACCGGGAAGAATGTGGCGGGGATCATCATTGAGCATCTTGAGAAGAATGGCGGGCCGAATATGACTCGCACCAAAGGCAAGGGCTAAACCCGGAAATATGTGGCGGCTCAGAGGCCGCCTTCGCGGGCAAGCCCGCGAAGGCGCCATCAGCCTCACCCTGGATGTCAGTGTTTAAACAGCATCGCGAGGCAGCATCAACCCCAACGGCAACCTGACCCGCGCCTCCAGTCCACCCCCGGACCGATTACGCAACTCAACATTGCCGCCATGCATCGAAGCGATCCGCTTCACGATCGCCAACCCCAACCCGGTGCCTTTGCCGCCACGAGCGCGGTCACCACGGGTGAACGGGTTGAAGATCGCCTCAAGCTCCGAAGGATCGATCCCCGCCCCACGATCCATCACACTCAGCACCACATACGGGGCACTGGTGTCGCCAGACACATACGCGGCGACTTCAACGCCGCTGCCGGCATGATTCAAGGCGTTGCCAATCAGGTTGTTCAACAAGCGCTTCATTGAAACCCGACGCAGCGGAAACGGCTGGATCGGTTCCAGACGCAACCGAACCTTCTCTTCACTCTGGTTGTACGGCGCCACGACTTCACGTACCAGATCGCTGAGATCCACTTCCTCCACAGACTCGTCCCGACCGTCGCGAATGAACGCCAGGAACTGGTCGAGAATCGCATCCATGTCCTCGATGTCGCGCACCATGTCGTCGGTCAGGTCGTTACGGTCGCCCATCAATTCAAGCGACAGCCGCAACCGGGTCAACGGCGTGCGCAAATCGTGGGAAACCCCGGCCAGCATCAACTCGCGCTCACGTCCGGCCTGTTCGACGTCCTCGGCCATCTGGTTGAAGGCGCGATAGACCTCGGTCATCTCGCTTGGCGTGTCGCTGATCGGCAGGCGCACGCTGCGGCCCTGACCGAGTTGCCGGGCGGCATACACCAGTCGCTTCAAGGGTTGGTTGAGCTGGCTGACGAAAATCCATGCCGACGCGGTCGACAGCAAACCAATGGCGAGGAACCAGCCGAGGACGTTCCAGATTTTCTGGCCACGCAATGGATGCGGGTACAGTGGGACTTTCAGCCAGCCATCACCCAGGCTCGGTGCACGGACCCAGAGCGCCGGCGGTGAGTGCATGCGTAATCGCACCTCGGTGTCGGGGCCCAGCTCGGTCTGCATCTGCCGCTGATAGATTTCGCTATAAGGCCAATGTTGTTCGCCTTCCGGCACACCCGCCCCGACCACCCTGATCAGGGGCACCTTATCGGCGATCTTCGCGCGGTTTTCTTCGTCTGCGGCCCAATAGGCGCGCAGCGTCAGAGCGACGCCGTGACTGTATTGACGATCCACCAGCACGTCCTCGTTCATCAACAGATAAACCAGGGTCAGCGCCTTGGAAAACAGCACGACGATGAGCACCAGCCAGAGGGTGCGGGAGAAAAAACTTTGGGGAAACCAGACGGGGGTTTTCATCTTTAACCGCTACACACTTGCAGGAGCGAGCCATGCTCGCATATTGCGGATTGCGAGTCTGTGAGATGGGTCATTCGACCCGCCCCCGACAGACTCGCTCCTACAAATCACCGATCACTTGGTGGCGGTGCCATCCGGTACAAACACATAGCCCACGCCCCAGACCGTCTGGATGTAGCGCGGTTTGGACGGATCGGGCTCGATCATCCGGCGCAGACGGGAAATCTGCACATCGATGGAACGCTCGAGGGCATCCCACTCGCGGCCACGGGCCAGGTTCATCAGTTTATCGCGGGTCAGTGGCTGACGCGCGTTCATGACGAGGGCCTTGAGTACCGCAAACTCACCGGTGGTGAGCATGTGTACTTCGTCGCCGCGCTTCAGTTCGCGAGTGGCCAGCGACAACACGTAATCACCGAAGGTGACGTTTTCGTCTTCGCTGCCAGGTGCGCCCGGCACCGGTGCGGCCTGACGGCGCAGCACTGCTTTGACCCGTGCCATCAGCTCGTCCGGGTTGAACGGCTTGGCCAGATAGTCGTCGGCACCCAGTTCCAGGCCCTTGATGCGGCTCATCTCATCGCCCTTGGCGGTGAGCATGATGATCGGAATCTGGTTGTTCGCCGCCCGCAGACGGCGGCAGGCGGTCAGACCGTCTTCGCCAGGCAGCATCAGGTCGAGGACGACCAGATTGAAAACTTCACGCGAGAGCAGACGATCCATCTGCTCGGTGTTCGGTACGGTACGGGCACGATAGCCCTTGCTGACGAAAAAGCGTTCCAGCAGGCTACTCAGCCCTGGATCGTCGTCAACGATAAGAATTTTTTCGCCTTCAGCAGGTTGTGCAGTGCTGCTCATTGGATGCTCCTTTTAGCTCGGCGCGCATTATGGCGTAGCTGCCGTTATACGCACCGTGTGCATTGTTAGCAGATTTTTCCTTCACTGCCAGAAAACCGGGGTTTATGCCTACAGACTGCAACGCCCCCGAATGACAGAACGCTGGTTATAATGCGCGGCGTTTTGTGCCAGGCAACGTCTGAATCGTTACCGGAGTTGGCCGGGCTTTTTTCCCGGTGGCCGCAGTAATTGTTCGATTTCACGGGTCAATGGGGTGCCTTTTGACCCAGGCAGCGGCAATCCTCTAGCCGTTCAACCAGACTCCGGGCCTTTGTTTCCGTGCCTGCGAGCCTGCTTTCACACTATGTCAGGTGGTTTTATGGACAGCATCAACAGCCGCATCGCCGAGGAACTCGGTGTACGCCCACAACAGGTCGAAGCGGCCGTCGCGCTACTCGATGAAGGCTCTACCGTTCCCTTCATCGCCCGTTACCGGAAAGAAGTGACCGGCAGCCTTGATGACACGCAGTTGCGTCATCTGGAAGAGCGTTTGCGCTACCTGCGAGAACTCGACGAACGGCGCATCAGCATCCTCGCCAGCATCGAGGAGCAAGGCAAACTCACCCCTGCCCTTGAACGCGATATCAAACTCGCCGACACCAAGACCCGCCTCGAAGACTTGTACCTGCCGTACAAGCAAAAGCGCCGCACCAAGGGCCAGATTGCCCTGGAAGCCGGCCTTGGCGACTTGGCTGACGGGCTGTTCAACGACCCGAATCTTGCTCCGGAAACCGAAGCCGTACGCTTCGTCGACGCCGAAAAAGGCGTGGCCGATGTGAAGGCTGCGTTGGAAGGCGCCAAATACATCCTGATGGAACGCTTCGCCGAAAACGCCAGCCTGCTGGAAAAACTGCGCAGCTACCTCAAACAGGAAGCAACCCTCAGTGCCCGCGTAATTGCCGGCAAGGAAGAAGAAGGCGCCAAGTTCCGCGACTACTTCGAACACGACGAGCCGCTCAAAAGCATGCCGTCGCACCGCGCACTGGCGATTTTCCGTGGCCGCAACGAAGGCATCCTCAGCTCCGCACTGAAGGTCGGCGACGAACTGCCGGGCGCCATGCACCCGTGCGAAGGCATGATCGGCCAGCAGTTCGGCATCCAGAATCAGAACCGTCCGGCCGACAAATGGCTCGGCGAAGTGGTGCGCTGGACCTGGAAGGTCAAGCTCTACACCCACCTGGAAACCGACCTGCTGGGCGAGTTGCGCGACGGCGCCGAAACCGAGGCGATCAACGTGTTCGCCCACAACCTGCACGACCTGCTGCTGGCCGCACCGGCCGGCCCGCGTGCGACCCTGGGCCTCGACCCGGGCCTGCGTACCGGTTGCAAGGTGGCCGTGGTCGACTCCACCGGCAAGCTGCTGGATCACGCCACGGTTTACCCGCACGTTCCACACAACAAGTGGGATCAGACCATCGCCATCCTGGCCGCGCTGTGTGCCAAGCACTCGGTTGACCTGATCGCCATCGGCAACGGCACCGCCAGCCGTGAAACCGATAAACTGGCGATCGAGCTGATCAAAAAATACCCAGCCATGAAGATGACCAAGGTCATGGTCTCCGAGGCCGGCGCATCGGTGTACTCGGCGTCGGAACTGGCGGCCAAGGAATTCCCCGATCTGGACGTGTCGATCCGTGGCGCGGTGTCCATCGCCCGTCGTTTGCAGGATCCGCTGGCCGAGCTGGTGAAAATCGACCCGAAATCCATCGGGGTCGGCCAGTACCAGCACGACGTGTCGCAGCTGAAACTGGCACGAGGCCTGGACGCGGTGGTCGAGGACTGCGTGAACGCCGTCGGTGTCGACGTCAACACCGCTTCGGTAGCGCTGCTGGCACGGATCTCCGGCCTCAACGCCACACTGGCGCAGAACATCGTGGCGCACCGCGACGAACACGGCGCATTCAAAACCCGTGCAGCGCTGAAGAAAGTCGCACGCCTGGGCGAAAAAACCTTCGAACAGGCCGCCGGTTTCTTGCGCGTGATGAACGGTGACAACCCGCTGGATTCCTCGGCGGTTCACCCGGAAGCCTATCCGCTGGTGCAGCGTATTGCCGCTGAAACCGACCGCGACATCCGCTCGCTGATCGGCGACGCCGGGTTCCTCAAGCGTCTGGATCCGAAGAAGTTCACCGACGAGACCTTCGGTCTGCCGACCGTGACCGACATCCTCCAGGAGCTGGAAAAACCGGGCCGCGACCCGCGTCCCGAGTTCAAGACTGCCGAGTTCCAGGAAGGCGTCGAAGACCTCAAAGACCTGCAACTGGGGATGATCCTCGAAGGCGTCGTCACCAACGTGACCGCGTTCGGTGCCTTCGTCGACATCGGCGTGCATCAGGACGGTCTGGTGCACATCTCGGCGCTGTCGGAGAAGTTCATCAAGGACCCGCGTGAAGCGGTGAAAGCCGGTGACGTGGTGAAAGTAAAGGTCATGGAAGTCGACATTCCTCGCAAACGCGTGGGCCTGTCGATGCGCATGGGCGACACCCCGGGCGAGAAGATTGATGGCGCCCGTGGCTCGCGTCCGGGCTCGGCGCAACGCCAGCCGTCGAACAATGCGCCACGCAAGGAAACCGCAACAGCGACGCCCGTGAACAATGCGATGGCCTCGCTGTTCGCCAACGCCAAGCAGTTGAAGAAACGCTGATGGACATTCCGGCCGGGCTCGTCGAGAGCGCGTTTTTCAAGCTGTTGGGCTGCCGCCTGCACAGCCTGGAAACCGGGGTGGCGCAAGTCGCCCTGGTGCTGGAACCGGAACTGCGCAATCGCGGCGGCAAATTGCACGGTGGCGCGCTGTTCAGCCTGGTCGACATCGCCATGGGTCTGGCCTGTTCCAGCACCCACGGTTTCGATCAGCAGAGCGCGACCATCGAATGCAAGATCAACTATATCCGCGCCGTTTCCGACGGCGAGGTGCTGTGCACGGCGCGGGTCATCCACCCGGGCCGCCGCACGCTGGTGGTCGAAGCCGACGTGATGCAGGGCGAAAAACTGGTCGCAAAAGCGCAAGGCACGTTCGCTGTCCTGTAGATGTTGTTCATCATTTTGAGTTAATTTCGGCGCAGTGATCGCCGCGTCGAGCTTTTCTGTGAGAGCGGGCTTGCTCGCCAAGGCTGTGTGTCAGTTTGCATGTCTGTGACTGATACACCGCCTTGGCGAGCAAGCCCGCTCCCACAAGGATCGCGTTTACTTCGCGTGCATCTGCCAGATTCAGGGATTGAAGTCGGCGGTTCGAAAGGGCTTCGTGAGCCCAAAAAACCAGGCGAAAACGCCAGTTTCAACTTCACCCTTGTAGACCGTCTTGCCCACCCCCATATTGGGGCGACTGACGCGTGAAGGAATCCAAATTGAGCGAACTTCTCAACCGCCGCCTGGCTCTGCTCGGCGAGCGCGCTAACCTCTCTCTGCTCGAACAGTGCCTCCACGGTATCGAACGTGAATGCCTGCGCGTGACCAGCGAAGGTCGTCTGGCGCAAACGCCGCACCCCGAAGCCTTGGGTTCCGCGCTGACCAACGAAAAAATCACCACCGACTATTCCGAGTCGCTGCTGGAATTCATCACGCCCGCCCTGCCCGACCCGGCAGATACACTGGCGAGCCTGGACAGGATTCACCGTTTTGCCTACAGCAAACTCGGCAACGAGTACCTGTGGAGTCCATCGATGCCGTGCCCATTGCCGGCCGAGGAAGACATCCCGATTGCCTATTACGGCACGTCCAATATCGGTCAGCTCAAGTACGTCTATCGCAAGGGCCTGGCCCTGCGGTACGGCAAGACCATGCAGTGCATCGCCGGGATTCACTACAATTTTTCCCTGCCGGAAAAACTCTGGCCGTTGCTGCGCGAAACCGAGGGTTTTGTCGGCACTGACCGGGATTTCCAGTCGTCGTCCTATATCGCGCTGATCCGCAACTTCCGGCGCTACAGCTGGTTGCTGATGTACCTGTTCGGCGCCTCACCGGCGCTCGACGCGGGCTTCCTGCGCGGTCGTTCGCATCAGTTGGAACAGCTCGATCCAGACACGCTCTACCTGCCGTACGCCACCAGCCTGCGCATGAGCGACCTCGGTTACCAGAGCAACGCCCAGGCCGGCCTGACGCCGTGCTACAACGATCTGACGAGCTACACCGACAGCCTGCGCAAGGCCGTGGCTACGCCGTACGCACCGTACGTTGAAGTCGGCACGCACAAGGATGGCGAGTGGGTTCAGTTGAACACCAACATCCTGCAGATCGAAAACGAGTACTACTCCAACATCCGCCCAAAACGCGTGACCTACAGCGGCGAGCGGCCGATTCAGGCGCTGGTGGCCCGTGGCATTCAGTACGTCGAAGTGCGCTGCCTGGACATCAACCCGTTCCTGCCGATGGGCATCGACCTCACTGAATCGCGCTTCATTGATACGTTCCTGCTGTATTGCGCACTCAACGACAGCCCGCTGCTGACCAACACCAGTTGCAGCAACGCGACCTCGAACTTCCTCAGCGTGGTCAAGGAAGGTCGCCGTCCGGGTCTGCAATTGCAGCGCGACGGTGAGCCGGTCGAGATGAAGGCATGGGCGGTAGAGTTGCTGGAAAAGATTGCCCCACTCGCTGCGCTGCTCGATCAAAGCCATGGCGGCGATGCCCACAGCAAGGCACTGGATGCGCAACTGGCAAAAGTCCGCGACCCGTCGCTAACGCCTTCTGCCCAAGTGCTGGCAGCGATGGCCGAGCACAAGGAAAGCTTCGCGCAGTTTTCCCTGCGTCAGAGTCAGGCACATGCCGAGTTTTTCCGCAGCGAGTCGTTGACAGCTGACGAGCAGGCGAAGTTTGAGGAACTGGCGCGCTCTTCCCTGGTGGCGCAGGCTGAGCTGGAGCAGAACGAGGTGGGCGATTTCGATGTGTTTGTCGGGTCGTACCAGGCGAGCATTCTGGCGATCAGCAACTGAAAAAAACCTCACCCTGATCCTCTCCCGCAGGGAGAGGACTGGGTTGAAGGATGCTCACTGCGCCATCGAGGGCTTCTCCCAAAGATTGATCCCGCCCTCTTGGGCAAACCGGTCAATCTCTGCCAGTTCTTCAGCACTGAAGCTCAGATTCTTCAACGCCCCGACGTTCTCGATAATCTGCTCCGGTCGGCTTGCGCCGATCAGCGCCGAGGTCACGCGCGGGTCACGTAGCGTCCAGGCCAGTGCCAGTTGCGCCAGGCTCTGGCCACGACGCTTGGCGATCTCGTTCAGCGCACGGACGTGGGCGATGTTGGCTTCGGACAAATGCGAAGCCTGCAGCGAACCACCGCCCGGACGATTGACCCGCGCATCCGCCGGCACGCCGTTGAGGTATTTGTCGGTCAGCAGACCTTGCGCCAACGGCGTGAAGGCGATGACGCCAGTGCCGAGTTCATCGGTGGTGTCGAGCAGGTCTTTTTCCACCCAGCGGTTGAGCAGGTTGTACGCCGGCTGGTGAATCAGCAGCGGCACCTTCCACTCTTTGAGCAGCGCGGCGATCTCGCGGGTTTTCACCCCGGAGTACGACGAGATGCCGATGTACAACGCCTTGCCCTGTTGCACGGCGCTGGCGAGGGCGCTGGCGGTTTCCTCCAGCGGGGTGTCCGGATCGAAGCGATGCGAATAGAAGATGTCCACATAGTCCAGGCCCAGGCGCTGCAGGCTCTGATCAAGGCTGGCCAGCACATATTTACGCGAGCCACCGCCCTGACCGTAAGGGCCAGGCCACATGTCCCAACCGGCCTTGCTGGAGATGATCAACTCATCGCGGTATGGCTTGAAGTCTTCGCGCAGCAGGCGACCGAAATTGATCTCGGCGCTACCGTACGGAGGGCCGTAGTTGTTGGCCAGGTCGAAGTGGTTGATCCCCAGGTCGAACGCAGTGCGCAGCAGGGCGCGCTGGGTGTCGATCGGCGTGCTGTCGCCGAAGTTGTGCCACAGGCCCAGCGATAGCGCCGGCAGCACCAGACCGCTGCGCCCGACGCGGCGGTAAGGGATGGACTCATAGCGGTTTTCGGCAGCGGTGTAAGTCATCGAATCCTCTCTTGTTTGATGAACAGCTAATGGACGATTGACGTAACCCCTGTGGGAGCGGGCTTGCTCGCGAAGGCGTCAGAACCGTCGATGATTATCCACCCTGCACACCCCAATCATCCTCTTCGGCCTGATCCTGGCAGGGTGCTTGAGCACCGAGTCTTGATCCGACTCGGCGCTCAACCCACGATCAACGCACCAGATGCAGGAACTGCATGTGCCGTTCGTACTGGTCGAGGATGTCGTTGATGATCTGCTCTTTGGTGTAGCCGACCATATCGTAGTCCTGACTGCCCTCGCTCAGGTGCACTTCGGCGCGGTAGTAGCGGCGATTGTTGAGCTGCTTGGAGCCCATGCCACCCCGGGCGAATGATGGCGTGAAGTAGCCGCGCATCTGCACTTGGTAGATGAACGCATGCTGCTCGCCATGGCCGATTTCCAGGCTGACGCTGTCGTTGGCCGGGTCCGGCTGGGTGACCACGTTCAGGCCTTTTTCGACAAACACCGCCGTCACTTCTTCAATTGCCGGGCGCACGGTGGTGTCCATGAAACGGTACACCTCGTCACGCGACGGGAAGTGCACGGCCTGGCTCAGACGCTGTCGCCAGCCCCCTGAACCACGCCGCGAGCCGGACACCGGCGCCAGCGAGTGCAGTTGCGCGATCTGCTTCTGCGACTCCAGATAGAACGCCTTGTGCAGGCCCCACATCATCAAAAGCAGGATCAGCGAGAACGGCAACGAGGTCAGCACCACCGCCGACTTCAGTGCATCGATGCTGCCGGAGAATAGCAGCGAGCTGGTGATCAGCGCCGTCATCACGCCCCAGAACACCCGCAGCCATTTCGGCCCGTCTTCGTCCGGGTTGCCGCCCTTGGCCGACAGTGTCGAGAGCACCACGGTACCGGAGTCGGCTGAGGTGACGAAGAACACGAAGCTGATGAACACCGTCACAGCGATGACGGTTTTGCTCCACGGGTAGGTTTCCAGCAACAGATAAATGCTCATCGACGGGTTGTCGAGGGCCGACATGCCGAGCGCGCTCATGCCGTGATTGAGCACCTGATCGAGGGCGCTGTTGCCGAAGATCGACATCCACGCCAAGGTGAAGCCGAGCGGGATCAGCAGCACGCCGAAGACGAACTCACGAATGGTGCGGCCACGGGAAATCCGTGCGATGAACAAGCCCACGAAGGGCGACCATGCGATCCACCAGGCCCAGTAGAACACCGTCCAGCCGCCAAGCCAGTCGCTCGGTGTGTCATAGGCGTAGAGGTCAAAACTCTTCATCGGCAAGGCACCGAGGTAGTCGCCAACGTTCTGGATCAAGGTATTGAGCAGATGCTGGGTGGGGCCGGCGAACAGCACGAACAGCAGCAGCGCGCAGGCCAGCAGCATGTTGATGTCGGACATCACCCGCACGCCTTTATCCACACCGGCGACAGCCACGATGATCGCCGCGCCCATCATCAGGGTAATCAAACCGACTTGAATCCACTGGGTGTGCGCGATGCCGAACAAGTAGTCCAGGCCCGAGTTCAGGTGCAGCACGCCAAAGCCCATATCGGCGCCGAGGCCGAACACGGTAGCGATGATGCCGAAGCCGTCCACCGCGTAACCGATGGGGCCGTTGATGCGTTTGCCGATCAGTGGATACAGCGCCGAACGCAGGGCCAGCGGCAGGTTGTGACGGTAGGCAAAGTAGGCCAGCGCCATGCCGACGAAGGCGAACACCCCCCAGCCGTGCAAGCCCCAGTGCAGAAACAGAATCTGCATCGCCTGGCGCGCCGCGTCCGCCGTGCCGGCCTCGCCTTGCGGCGGTTGCAGCATGTGGGTCAGCGGTTCGGACACGCAGAAGAAAAACAACGTGATGCTGATCCCGGCAGCGAACAGCATGCCGGCCCAGGACAGGTAACTGAATTCGGGTTCGTCGTGGTCGGCACCGAGTTTGATCTTGCCGTAGCCGGATAACGCGGTGACCACCACGAAGACCAGATACAGGCTCATCGCGAGCATGTAGTACCAGCCGACCGTATTGGCCGCCCAGTTCTGCGCAGCCAGCAGCCAGGCACCGGCCTGTTGTGGCATGGCGATGACCACAAGACCAAAGAGCAGAATGACCGTCGCGGCGAAGTAGAACACCGGCGGATTCATGCGTACCAGGCCGCTGGCGGGGGTTGACGATGCACTCATGAAACGCGCACCTCGATGGATTGAGACGTGGCTGAAATGATCGGACTCAGCAAAGGCAAGCCTCCTGTTGTGAGCGGGCAGCGAACCACCGGTTTAACTTGAATGAACGTTCAAGTTAAACATGGATAGGACGCTAACGACTAATCGTACGGCCAGCCGGTCGTGTTCCTACGCTAGCTCAAGGTGAGGTATGACGTGGAGTTGGAGAGATTGGTTCAGTGGAGAATTGGCGCAGGGACATTATCTGGATTCGCCCCAAGACCCATTCGTGAGCAAGCCCCCTCATTCCTGCGATGGGAGCGGGCTTGCTCGCGAAGAGGCTGGATGCCGCAACAAAAATCAGAAGCTACTTCTGCGTCCCGTCATCATGCTGCAAATTGGCCTGGGTCAAATTGCACCCCGCCGGCACGCTGCGGGTCAGCCACACGTTGCCGCCGATGGTCGACCCCTTGCCGATGGTGATCCGCCCAAGAATCGTCGCCCCGGCATAAATCACCACGTCGTCCTCGACAATAGGATGGCGTGGATGGCCCTTCTGCAATTGCCCGTCTTCATCGGCCGGGAAGCGCTTGGCGCCTAACGTTACCGCCTGATAGATCCGCACACGCTCACCAATGATCGCCGTCTCGCCAATCACCACACCCGTGCCGTGATCAATAAAGAAACTACGGCCGATCTGCGCGCCCGGATGGATATCAATGCCGGTGGCCGAGTGCGCAATTTCTGCGCTGATCCGCGCCAGCAACGGCAGCCCTGCACGATACAAATGGTGGGCGAGACGATGGTGAATCACCGCCAGAATCCCCGGGTAGCACAGCAGTACTTCATCCACACTGCGCGCCGCCGGATCGCCGTGATAGGCCGCCAGCACATCGGTGTCGAGCAACGTGCGCAAGCCCGGCAATGCCAAGGCAAAATCCTGAATGATCTGGAGCGCCCGGGTCTCCACTTCGCTGTCGTCCTGGGCGCTGTGGCGGGCGACGTAGCGCAGTTCCAGACGTGTCTGGGCGAGCAACGCATTCAGCGCGACATCGAGGGTGTGGCCGACGTAGAAGTCTTCGCTTTCCTCACGCAAATCCACCGGCCCCAGACGCATCGGGAACAATGCCCCACACAGCGCTTCAAGAATCTGCGCCATCGCGGCGCGGGACGGCAGTTCGCGCCCACCCTGCTCGCCGGATGCCCGGCCATTCTGGGCGCGCCACTGATCCCGCGCGCTGCGCAGTTGACTGACGATGGTCTGTAATTGCCAATGGCTGGAACGCTCGCTCACGGTAAAGACTCCTCACGGGCGGCCGGAGTGCCTGGCCGCGTCAACGGCGACTACTTTAAGGCATGCCTGTGAGGGCGAATTAAGAACCGATAGTGCTGGGCTCAGTCCATTTGGCTATAAGCGATTGATGGTTGCCCGTGCAAAAGCGCGTGCCTATAGTCCCTTCATCTTTCTCCTCCAGTACGCAACCATGATTAAACAACAGCTGGATCGCTTTACTCGCCTGGAACTGCTTGGCCAGCCGACCCCACTGGAAAAACTTGAGCGCCTGTCCACCTGGCTCGGCCGTGACGTCTACATCAAACGCGATGACCTGACGCCGCTGGCCATGGGCGGCAACAAGCTGCGCAAACTCGAGTACCTCGCCGCCGACGCCCTCGCCCAGGGCGCCGACACGCTGATCACCGCCGGTGCGCTGCAATCGAACCACGTTCGCCAGACGGCGGCGCTGGCCGCCAAACTCGGCCTGAGTTGCGTGGCGTTGCTGGAAAATCCGCTGGGCACCGAAGACAGCAACTACACCGGCAATGGCAATCGCCTGCTGCTGGATCTGTTCGACACAAAAGTTGAGCTGGTCGACAACCTCGACAACGCCGATGAACAACTCGCGGCCCTCGCCGTGCGTCTGCGCAGCAACGGAAAAAAACCGTATCTGGTACCGATTGGCGGCTCCAACGCCCTCGGTGCCTTGGGTTATGTGCGTGCCGGGCTTGAGCTGGCCGAACAGATCAAAGACACCGGGCTCGACTTCGCCGCCGTGGTACTGGCATCGGGTAGCGCCGGGACCCACAGCGGCCTGGCGCTGGCGTTGAGTGAGGCATTGCCGCAACTGCCGGTGATCGGCGTGACCGTGTCGCGCACTGAAGAAGAGCAGCGCCCGAAAGTGCAGGGGCTGGCGCAACGTACTGCTGAGCTGCTCGGCGTTGAGCTGCCGGCCAGCTTCAAGATTGAGCTGTGGGACGAATATTTCGGCCCGCGTTATGGCGAACCCAATGCCGGGACGCTGGCAGCGGTGAAATTGCTGGCCAGTCAGGAAGCGGTGTTGCTCGACCCGGTATACACCGGCAAGGCCATGGCCGGGTTGCTTGATGGCATCGGTCGGCAGCGCTTCGAAGAAGGCCCGATCATCTTCCTGCATACCGGCGGGGCGCCGGCGTTGTTTGCCTATAAGGACTTCTTGTAAGCGGAAGACGAGACCGTTCCCACGCAGAGCGTGGGAAGGTTTTATATTCAAATAAGGAATATCAATTTCAATATTAAGTATTTTCAAGTCTAACCAAGTCGTCATATAGTCTCGCCGCAGGCGAATTTCGCGCGAGACGCTTAAGCTGCTTTAAGGCAGGATAGCGCTGTCGTCCAATTCCCGAATTCGCCAACTTTCCTTAAGCGTCTTCCATAAGAAAACACAGGGGCTTGTCATGAATTTTTCCGCACTACGTCGCAATCTGCTGGTCGGTTCGCTGGGCCTGGCGCTGAGCGCCGGTCTGATCAGCCAGGCGGTTGCTGGTGAGCAACTGCAACAGATCAAGGACAAAGGCGTAATCAACGTCGGCCTGGAAGGCACTTACCCACCGTTCAGCTTCGTCGATGCCGACGGCAAGCTGTCCGGTTTCGAAGTCGAGCTCTCCCAAGCGCTGGCGCAGAAACTGGGCGTCAAAGCCAAGATTCAGCCGACCAAGTGGGACGGTATTCTCGCGGCGCTGGAATCCAAGCGCCTGGACATAGTGGTCAACCAAGTGACCATCTCCGAGGACCGCAAGAAGAAGTATGACTTCTCCGAGCCGTACACCATCTCCGGGATTCAGGCGTTGGTGCTCAAAAGCAAAGAAGCCGCGCTGAACATCAAGACCGCAGCTGACCTGTCCGGCAAGAAAGTCGGCGTAGGCCTGGGCACCAACTACGAACAATGGGTTCGTGCCAACGTGCCTGGCGCTGACGTGCGCACCTACGATGATGATCCGACCAAGTTCGCCGACCTGAACAACGGCCGTACCGACGCCATCCTGATCGACCGCCTGGCCGCGCTTGAATACGCCAAGAAAGCCCCGAAAACCGTGGCGGCCGGTCAAGCGTTCTCCCGTCAGGAGTCCGGCATTGCCTTGCGCAAAGGTGAACCGGAACTGCTGGCTGCCGTGAACAAAGCCCTCGACGAGCTGCGTGCCGACGGCACTCTGGCCAAGATCTCGGAAAAATACTTCCAAGCTGACGTCACTCAATAATGGAAGAAGCTTTCCAACTCGCACTCGACTCCGCGCCCTTCCTGCTCAAGGGCGCGTACTACACGGTCGTCCTCAGCCTTGGCGGGATGTTCTTCGGCCTGCTGCTGGGCTTTGGCCTGGCGTTGATGCGTCTGTCGCGTTTCAAAACAGTCAACTGGCTGGCCCGTATCTACGTGTCGTTCTTTCGCGGCACGCCGTTGCTGGTGCAACTGTTCGTGATCTATTACGGCTTGCCGCAAATGGGTGTGGAACTCGACCCCCTGCCCGCCGCGCTGATTGGCTTCTCGCTGAACATGGCCGCTTACGCCTGTGAAATCCTGCGCGCGGCGATCGGTTCGATCGAACGTGGCCAGTGGGAAGCTGCGGCGAGTATCGGTATGACCCGCGCGCAGACTTTGCGCCGGGCCATCCTGCCGCAAGCGATGCGCACGGCACTGCCGCCGCTGGGCAACAGCTTCATTTCGCTGGTCAAGGACACCGCGCTGGCCGCCACCATCCAGGTGCCGGAACTGTTCCGTCAGGCGCAGTTGATCACCGCCCGGACTTTCGAAGTCTTCACCATGTATCTTGCCGCCGCGCTGATCTACTGGATTCTGGCCACAGTGCTCTCGCACTTGCAGAACAAGTTGGAAGAGCGGGTCAACCGGCACGACCAGGAGTCCTGACCCCATGATTGTCGTGGAAAAACTGACCAAGCAATTCAAGCATCAAGTCGTGCTCAACGGCATCGATCTTGAAGTCAAGGAAGGCGAGGTCGTGGCAATCATCGGCCCCAGCGGCTCGGGTAAAACCACGTTCCTGCGCTGCCTGAACTTCCTTGAACAACCCACCAGCGGCCGGATCAAGGTCGGCGATATCGAGATCGATACCAGCCGCCCGCTGAACCAGCAGCAAAGCCTGGTGCGCAACCTGCGCCAGCATGTGGGTTTCGTGTTCCAGAACTTCAACCTGTTTCCCCATCGCACTGCCCTGGAAAACGTCATCGAAGGCCCGGTCGTGGTCAAGAAGATGCCGCGCGAGCAAGCCATTGCCCTGGGCATGAAGCTGTTGGCCAAGGTCGGCCTCGCCGGTAAGGAAGACGCCTATCCGCGTCGTCTCTCCGGTGGCCAGCAACAGCGCGTGGCGATTGCCCGGGCGCTGGCAATGGAGCCGGAAGTGATCCTGTTCGACGAGCCGACTTCGGCCCTCGATCCGGAACTGGTGGGCGAAGTACTGGCGACCATCCGCGGCCTCGCCGAGGAGAAACGCACCATGGTCATCGTCACCCACGAAATGGGCTTCGCCCGCGACGTGGCCAACCGCGTGGTGTTTTTCGACAAGGGCGTGATCGTCGAACAAGGTGAAGCCAAAGCATTGTTTGCCGACCCCAAAGAAGAGCGCACCAAACAGTTTCTCAGCAAGTTTTTGAATCACACCTGAAAACCCTTGCTGTGCGAGACGTCAACTTCCATGGATGGAAGTTACCTTTTTCGCCGCGTAAAACTTTCCTGAATATATACAACCTGCCTGGAACCGATGCGATACATGTATATATTCTGAAACCACTATTGCGTGTATAAAATCCGCCGCGCCTTTCATCGCAGCTACCAAATAACGCTGCGCCAAAACTGGCAAAAAGCCCGGAGTTCTGTGGTCTCGTTCACCATACACCCTAGGCACACGGCTTCAACAACGTAGGAATATTCTGATTAGTTCGTAATTCATTGATTAACTAACGCCGTCTATTGACACCCCTTCCCGCACACTCTTATCTAGTCGCCAACCGGCGCTACTTAGTTCAATCAACCCGCACTAACTTGGACATCAGTTCACAGATTTATTGCCCGTTGATTCACGCCTTTTGTTCTTTCAGAAACGGACTTCGCTGCAAGGCTTCAAGGAGAGAAATCGATGACTCGCACTTCGCATACCCCCGAACTGGCAGCGCCGACCCTGGCGTCAGCGCAAAAAAACGGCATCAATCTGGCTGCTGCCGCTCATCTGTTGATCGAGGTGTCGCCCTACCCCGACATGGACTGCGGCGACCTGATCGAACTGTTCTGGAACAAATGCTATGTCGCCTCCAAGGTACTGACGACCGAGGACGTTGGCGCGACAGTCAACCTGCGGGTGCCGGAAAGTTTTATTGTCAATGGCACCGCCCGCATTCACTACCGGGTGATGCAGGTCGGCCAAGGCCCGGCGCTGTCGGCGGCAAGCCGTGTGCAGGTCAAACTCGATTGCCCGGGCGGCCAACCGTCGGCATTGTGCGGTGACGAAAACCAGCAACTGGCGCCGGTAACGATCCCTGACACCATTCGCCGCCAGGGCGTGAACCCGAACCAGATCAAACGCGGTGTGCCGTTGACCATCGAGCCTTACACGAACATGGCCGAGGATGACGCCATTACTGTGCGCTGGGGTGATGTTCGCATGGATCTGGCGCCCATCACGGCAGCGGATGTCGGCCTGCCGATTCAGGTCTGGGTACCGCCGGCAGTGATTGTCGAAGCCGGCGAGGATCTGCGCCTGGACGTGACCTATTGCATCCTCGACCGGGTCGGCAACAACTCGCGCTGGGCGCCGCCAAGGACGCTGAAGATCGGTTGCGTGAATCCTTATCTGAAAGTGCCGTTGAAGCCCACCTGCAAGGCGGCTGAATCCCGCAAAAAATAAAGCCTAAGGCGGAGTGAGGAGCCTTGGCCCCTCACCGCAAAGGGCTTGAGCATCCCGACCATCACACCTTCATATGCATATTCCTAAAAGTTAGTTCATTTAATTTTTATACACGCTTAGGGTATATGAACCGGACCACCGGACATTCTTTCGTTCGCCGCACTTCGCGGCGTTATTCATGAGATGTGAGGTAGGTCGTATGGTCCGGAACACAATCACCCCAGTGCAGATCGCCAGGGCATTGCGTGCAGCCAGGGAGTGGCGCTGATGTCCAGTCTGGCAGACGCGAACGTCCAGTCTGATCTGGACATCGCCCCCTTGTTGTTGCCCGCGCAGGTCTTGCGCAACGACGCCCAAGCCATTGAGGCCGCCCATGAGCTGGCGCAAGTCGCGCTCGTGCAAGCCGCCAATCGCGACCGCCAGCGCCAGTTGCCTTGGTTACTGATCGAACAGTTCACCCGCAGCGGTCTGGGCAGCATTGCAATCGCGCGCCAATACGGTGGCCCGCAGGTTTCGTTCGTCACGCTGGCCGAGGTGTTCGCGATCATTTCCGCCGCCGATCCGGCGTTGGGACAGATCCCGCAGAACCAGTTCGGCATCATCCATCTGCTGCTCGGCAGTGCCACCGACGCGCAAAAACAACAGCTGTTCCAGAGTGTTCTCGAAGGCTGGCGCATCGGCAATGGCGGCCCTGAGCGTGGCACCAGAAACACCCTCCAATTGAAAGCGCGAATCACCGCCGACGGCGACGATTACCTGCTCAATGGCCAGAAGTTCTATTCCACTGGCGCGCTGTTTGCGCACTGGGTTGCGGTCAAAGCGCTCAACGATGATGGCAAGCAAGTGCTGGCGTTCGTCCGACGTGGCACGCCAGGTTTGCGCATTGTTGATGACTGGTCGGGCTTCGGTCAGCGCACCACCGCCAGCGGCACGATCGTGCTCAACAACGTGCGCGTCGAAGCGGCTCTTGTCGTTGATAACTGGAAGATCAACGAAACCCCGAACACCCAAGGCGCAATCTCGCAATTGATTCAGGCGGCGATCGACGCCGGCATTGCCCGTGGCGCTATCGAAGACACCATCGAATTCGTCAAAACCCGTTCGCGACCATGGATCGACGCCAAGGTCGAACGCGCCAGCGATGACCTCTACGTGATCGCCGACATCGGCAAACTGAAAATCGAACTGCACGCCGCCCAGGCGCTGCTGCGCAAGGCCGGGCAAGTGCTCGATCAAGTGCACGCCGCGCCGATAACGGCCGAGTCCGCCGCCCGCGCTTCAATTGCCGTGGCCGAAGCCAAAGTGCTGACCACCGAGATCTCGCTGCTGGCCAGCGAAAAGCTTTTCGAACTGGCCGGCAGCCGCGCGACCCTCGCCGAATTCAACCTCGACCGTCACTGGCGCAATGCCCGGGTGCACACCCTGCACGACCCGGTGCGCTGGAAATATCAGGCGGTCGGCGCCTATCACCTCAATGGCAAGCTACCGGCTCGCCACTCCTGGATCTGACGACCGCACACCTTCTCAAGAGCCTTGGAGAAACCTATGCCTCTTTCCCATCCCGTCGCGGTCATCACCAGCGATGAGCAAGCCCTGATCATCGCCAGCGACCTGGCCGAAGATTTCAAACGCGACAGCGCCGTGCGGGACCGTGAGCGGCGACTGCCGCTGCCGGAACTCGACGTGTTTTCCCGCTCCGGCCTGTGGGGCATCAGCGTGCCGAAAGAATACGGCGGCGCCGGTGTGTCCAACGTGACGCTGGCCAACGTCATCGCCCTGATCGCTGAGGCCGATGGCTCTCTCGGGCAGATTCCGCAGAACCATTTCTACGCCCTCGAAGTGCTGCGAGTGAACGGCAGCCACGAACAGAAACAACGGTTGTACGCCGAGGTTTTAGCCGGTCAGCGCTTCGGCAATGCGCTGGCGGAACTGGGCACCCAAACCGCCCACCATCGCGTCAGCAGCCTCAAGCGTGAAGGCGAGGGCTATCGCATCAATGGCCGCAAGTTCTATGCGACCGGCGCGATTTACGCGCAACGCATTCCAACGTCCGTCGTCGATGAAAACGGCGTGCAGCAACTGGCCTTCGTGCCTCGCGACAGCCAGGGCCTGAGCGTGATCGACGATTGGAGCGGCTTCGGCCAGCGCACCACCGGCAGCGGTTCGGTGCTCTTCGAAGACGTGTATGTCGCCGCCGAAGACGTGATCCCGTTCCAGAGCGCCTTCGAACGTCCGACCACCGTCGGTCCGCTGGCGCAGATTCTTCACGCCGCTATCGACACCGGCATCGCCCGCGCCGCTTACGAAGATGCGTTGCACTTTGTGCGTAGCAAGACGCGCCCATGGATCGACGCCGGCAACGACAACGCCACCGAAGACCCGCTGACGTTGAAGAGCTTCGGCCACTTGAGCATTCGCCTGCACGCCACCGAGGCGCTGCTGGAACGCGCCGGTGAATTCCTCGACAAGGCTCAGGCCCAGACCAGCGCCGAAACGGTCGCCGCCGCCTCGATTGCCGTCGCCGAAGCACGGGCGATCAGCACAGAAATCTCCCTCACCGCCGCCAGCACCTTGTTCGAACTGGCCGGCAGTCAGGCCACCCTGATCGAGCACGGCCTCGACCGCCACTGGCGCAACGCCCGCGTGCACACGCTGCACGATCCGGTGCGCTGGAAGTACCACGCGGTGGGCAATTACTACCTCAACGATGAAAACCCGCCATTGCGGGGCACGATCTGATGAGCAAGAAAAAGATCCTGCTCAACGCGTTCAACATGAACTGCATCGGCCACATCAACCACGGCTTATGGACGCATCCACGCGACAACTCAACCCAGTTCAACAGCATTGAATACTGGACCGAACTGGCGCAGTTGCTGGAGCGTGGCTTGTTCGACGGTTTGTTCATCGCCGACATCGTCGGCGTGTACGACGTCTACCAGAACTCGGTGGACGTCACGCTGAAAGAGTCGATCCAGTTGCCGGTCAACGATCCGTTGCTGCTGGTGTCGGCGATGGCGGCGGTGACGAAAAACCTCGGTTTCGGCCTGACCGCCAACCTCACCTATGAGCCGCCGTATCTGTTCGCCCGACGCCTGTCGACCCTCGATCATTTGAGCCGTGGCCGCGTCGGCTGGAATATCGTCACCGGATACCTCGACAGCGCGGCAAAAGCCATGGGCCTGCGCGAGCAGGTCGAGCATGACCGTCGTTACGATCAGGCTGACGAGTACCTGGAGGTGCTCTACAAACTCTGGGAAGGCAGTTGGGAAAACGGCGCGGTGCTCAATGATCGCGAGCAGCGGATCTACGCCCAACCGGAGAAAGTGCACAAGGTCGAGCACAAGGGCGAGTTCTATCAGGTCGAGGGTTATCACCTCTGCGAGCCTTCACCGCAGCGCACGCCGGTGCTGTTCCAGGCCGGCAGTTCCGATCGCGGCTTGCTGTTCGCCGGGCGTCACGCCGAGTGCGTGTTCATCAGCGGCCAGAACAAACCGTCGACCAAGGTGCAGGTGGACAAAGTCCGCGCCAGCGCCGTCGAGGCCGGGCGCAATCCCGAGGACATCAAGGTGTTCATGGGCCTCAACGTCATCGTCGGCGAAACCGAAGAAGCGGCGTGGGCCAAGCACGCCGAGTACCTGAGCTACGCCAGTGCCGAGGCCGGCGTGGCACATTTTTCGGCGTCCACCGGCGTCGACTTTTCCCGGTACGCGATCGACGAACCGATCCAGTACGTGAAGAGCAACGCCATCCAGTCCGCGACCAAGAATCTGCAGAACAACGACTGGACCCGACGCAAATTGCTCGAACAGCACGCTCTGGGCGGTCGCTACATCACCGTGGTCGGCTCGCCTGCGCAAGTGGCGGATGAGCTGCAATCGTGGATCACCGAAACCGGGCTGGACGGCTTCAACCTCACGCGCATCGTTACTCCGGAAAGCTATGTCGATTTTATCGAACTGGTGATTCCGGAGTTGCAACGGCGTGGGTCGTACAAAACCGCGTATGACAGCGGCAGCTTGCGCGAGAAGCTGTTTCACGCAGGGGCGCAGTTGCCCGAGCAACACATCGGATCTTCATTTCGTCGCTAAAAGCTTGCTCGCGAAGAGGCCCTACCAGACACCCATATTCATGCACTGACTGGAAACCACACCATGACCCAGAAATTCCTGACCCACCCAGTCAAAGCACTGGCCCTGACCTTCGGCCTGTTCAGCTCGGCGGTGTTCGCCGCCGATGCACCACTGAAAATCGGCACCACCGCCGCGTTCGCGATTCCGCTGGAAGCCGCCGTCGAAGAGGCCTCCAAACAAGGCCTGAAAGTCGAGCTGGTGGAGTTCACCGACTGGATCGCACCGAACGTCAGCCTCGCGGCCGGCGACATCGACGTGAACTACTTTCAGCACATCCCGTTCCTTGAAAACGCCAAGGCCGCCGCCGGTTTTGACCTGGTGCCGTTCGCCCCGGGGATCATCAACAACGTCGGCCTCTATTCGAAAAAATACAAAAGCTTCGACGAGTTGCCTGAAGGCGCCAGCGTCGCCATCGCCAACGACCCGATCAACAGCGGTCGCGGTCTGCAACTGCTGGCCAAGGCCGGGTTGATCACGCTGAAACCGGGCGTTGGCTACAAGGCCACCGAAGACGACATCGTCGCCAACCCGAAGAAAATCAAAATCCTTCAGGTCGAAGCCGTGCAACTGGTGCGCGCCTATGACGACGCCGATCTAGTCCAGGGCTACCCGGCCTATATTCGTCTGGCCAAGACCTTCGATACCGGCTCCGCGCTGCTGTTCGACGGTCTCGACCACAAGGAATACGTGATCCAGTTCGTCATCCGGCCCAAGAGCAAGGACGATCCGCGTCTGATCAAATTGGTCGACATCTACCAGCACTCGCCGGCCGTGCGTGCCGCGCTGGATAAGGCCCACGGCAAGCTGTACCAGGCCGGTTGGGAAAGCTGAACATGACGGCCGCGATCCAACGGCGACTGGAGATTCCAGAGCCCAACAATGCTGAAAAAACCGAACTGCATCCCGAGCTGAATCGCGCCCACATACGCTTCATCGGCCTGGGCAAAACCTATAACGGCCGGCAAGGTCCGGTCGCGGCCCTGCAAGGCATTGATCTGGCGATCCAGCGCGGCGAGGTGTTCGGCATCATCGGCCGCAGCGGCGCGGGCAAATCGTCGCTGATCCGCACGATCAATCGTCTGGAGCAACCGACGTCGGGGCGTGTGCTGATCGATCAGGTCGACATCGGCGAGTTCGATGAAGATCGCCTCGTCGCCCTGCGCCGACGCATCGGCATGATCTTTCAGCACTTCAATCTGATGTCGGCCAAGACCGTTTGGCAGAACGTCGAATTGCCGCTGAAAGTCGCCGGGGTGCCGAAAGAACAGCGCGAGAAAAAGGTTCGCGAACTGCTTGAACTGGTCGGTCTGCAAGCCAAACACAAGGCCTATCCGGCACAGCTTTCCGGCGGCCAGAAACAGCGCGTCGGCATCGCCCGGGCCTTGGTTCACGACCCGGACATTCTGCTCTGCGACGAAGCCACTTCGGCACTCGACCCGGAGACCACTCAATCGATCCTCGGCCTGCTGCGCGAGATCAATAAACGTCTGGGCCTGACCATCGTGCTGATCACCCACGAGATGGCGGTGATCCGCGAAATCTGCGACCGCGTCGTGGTGCTGGAGCACGGGCGGATCGTCGAGCAAGGCCCGGTCTGGGAAGTGTTCGGCGACCCACAGCACGCGGTCAGCCAGACGTTGCTCGCACCGCTGCAACACGCTTTGCCACAAGAATTGCAGAGCCGTTTGCACACGCTACCGCCCTCGCCCGGCGCCGCTGTGGTGCTGCGTTTGCAGTTCACTGGGGCGGCCGGCGATGAGCCGGACCTGGCGGCCTTGTTCGCCGCACTCGACGGACGGGTGAAATTGCTTCAGGGCGGTGTGGAACGGATTCAGGGCCACGCGCTGGGGCAACTGCTGCTGGCCGTCAGTGGATCATCGCTGAGCACCGAGCAGTTGCGTCAGCGCGCGGGTGATTGGGCGCAACGGGTGGAGGTGTCGGGTTATGTGGTTTGAGCGCTTGCTACAGGGGTTTATCGACACGTTTGTGATGGTCGGTGTGTCGTCGCTGATCGCCCTGCTGGTGGGGATTCCCATGGCGGTGATTCTGGTCACCAGCGACAAGGGCGGGATCTACCAGGCGCCGGTGCTGAATCGCGCCTTGGGTGCGTTCGTGAACCTGTTCCGCTCGGTCCCGTTTCTGATTCTGATGGTGGCGCTGATTCCGTTTACCCGGTTGATCGTCGGCACCACCTACGGCGTGTGGGCGGCGGTGGTGCCGCTGACGATTGCAGCGACGCCGTTCTTTGCGCGGATTGCCGAAGTCAGCCTGCGCGAAGTCGATCATGGTCTGATCGAAGCCGCGCAAGCCATGGGCTGCCGGCGCTGGCACATCGTCTGGCATGTGCTGTTGCCCGAAGCGCTGCCGGGAATTGTCGGCGGTTTCACCATCACCTTGGTGACGATGATCAACTCCTCGGCCATGGCCGGGGCGATTGGTGCCGGTGGCCTGGGCGACATCGCTTATCGCTACGGCTATCAACGCTTTGACAGCCAGGTCATGTTGACGGTGATCGTGCTGCTGGTGGCGTTGGTGGCGGTGATTCAGTTGGGTGGCGATCGGTTGGCGCGGGGGTTGAACAAGCGTTGAGTGGGTTGTTCTTGTTCATTGTGGCTTGGGGTACGCCCCCCAAGTCACTCAACCTTTTGTTGGACTATAGCTATCGAGTCACCCGCATCGAATTTCAACCATAAAGCAAACTGTTGAATAAATTGTTGTCTTCCTGCCTGGATCGATACAGATCACTCATACTTTTTGCTGCGTAAACAAGACTATCCGCGTTATTAGCCGCCATTTCCGCACGCAGATGAGGAGCCTGATTAAACATTTCAATCGACGTTTCAAGATCCAATATATCCGGCATCCCCATATAGTTACCAACCGAGGTAATGAAATCACGATGAGACGCCGTGTACTGTTGTGAAAAAACAAGATTCAAACCGCCGTGCATGATGGCTTCGGACAGACCTCGAGCAGGCAAATCATATTGCATCACTGGGTAATTCAAAAGCTCCGGCGAATTAGAGTTCAGGTAGAAATTATCTAACGCACCAGGCCCGACCGCGCTAACCCGGCTAACCCTGTTCAAGTGCATTAATTCATGCCCCAATACCAGACCTGAGTTGCCATTAACTCTGTCTAGATTAATAGCAATACGCCCATAAAAATCGCCAGGTCTGACCTCTGCAGTTGAGTGCCTCGCTGTTCCTGGGACCGCTATAAAACCTAAAAACTTTCCTCTCGCCGCTGGCCTACCGTAGGCATTTGCCAGTTCCCTTCCACGCGTCCAAATTCCCGGAAGCCTGTTTTCTACCGCGCTGTATTGCGGACCAAAGTAACTCTGCAAGATTCCTGAGGTTTCTGCGTACCCTTGCGTTAACACATAAGTTGCCTCTGCGAAAACCTTCTCCACTTCAGACAACTGCGAGCTTATTACAGACGCTTGGTCCATAGGAAACGCATCAAGTCCTCGTGCAGCAATCAGTTTCTCCGAGCCGATGAGTGCTGTTTCCACAAAATCATCTTTACCTTCGTAAAAAAACCTGCCATCCACGTCTTTCCTAGCGACAGGATTATTTGCAACAAAACAGAAAATGTTCAAGCCATTGATTTCTCCAGCTGGATCCGGACTAATCCAGCGCTGCAACCATGGCGCGTAATACCGATGTCCATAGTAATAGAGCCCGGTCGCATCCCTCTCCTTGCCCGAATAACGAATGG
Organism: Pseudomonas sp. EA_65y_Pfl2_P74; assembly: GCF_963970575.1. Classification (NCBI taxonomy): domain Bacteria; kingdom Pseudomonadati; phylum Pseudomonadota; class Gammaproteobacteria; order Pseudomonadales; family Pseudomonadaceae; genus Pseudomonas; species Pseudomonas sp. EA_65y_Pfl2_P74. The sequence goes on along the minus strand of NZ_CAXAOQ010000001.1, from coordinate 114,950 downwards.
TTTTGTCATTCGCCACCCCTGCACTTTTACCCGCCCAGCACGCCGTACCGCCAAAGGGATAATAGTGTTCCTGCGTTAGCACAGTCGCTTGCTCATTCAGTTCCAATGTGCTGGAACCGAGATGATCGCTGAGGCTGTACCTCTGTTGGTCGACGTAATTACCTTCGGGCCAGTGCAACACTCGAACGCTGCAAGGTCCGGCTTCGACGCGGACGACATGGCGTACTTCGCCACTGGCCTGTCGATGGATTTCCAGGCCAGGGAGATAACGGATTTCACTGTGCAAAGTCCGGCGATTGGATTGGCTGAAAATTGCCTTGCGCAACCGATGGCCTGGTCGGTCATAGGCATACGACTCATAGTCGTCAGCTTCGCCCTCGCGTTTGACCAACGTCACCTGACTCAACTGATTGCGGATGTCCCAGAGCATAGCCTGTCCGCGTTGCAGCTCCAGTTGATTGCCGCAGGCATCAAAGCCCAGCGTTATTTGTGGCTCTCCCGGCAAAGTACCGTCATCCCGTTGCCCCAAACCTCGATTGCTGTGCGCGGAGGTGAACATCGAAAACCCCGGCGCACCACTGTGGTGTCGGGTGATCAGGTTGCCCGCCGTGTCGTAGTCGAATGTCTGGGTGTAGTTGCGCCGTTGATTAGGGTCCAGCGGTGTGGGCAGCAGATCCGGTAACGCCGGGCCATGGCTCGGCTGACTGACTTCCCAGCCCTTGGCCTCAACCAGTTGATACAGGCTGTCGTAGCGATAACGGCTGATCGGCTCGATGCGCTGGTGATTGAAGTACGTGACGGCCTGGGTTTTATCTTCCAGGCTGACGATGTTGCCCACCGGGTCGTAGCCGTAATGCAAATTCTGCAATGGAGGTTGCTCACCGAGACCGGCGATCAGGCTGAGCAACCGGCCGTCATCTGGGCTGTATTCAGCGCGGCTGACGACGCCGTTTCCGGCGGTCTCACGTTCGATCTGTTCTTGAGCGTTGTATTGGATATCACTGAACAGACACTGCAACGGCTTACCTTCACCGGCCAGTAGAAGCCAGGTCGCGGAGGGTTTGCCCGATACGTTGTAATGAACGGTTTGGGTATTGCCCATGGCATCGATCTGGCGCTGCAGTTCGCCCGTCGGGTAGAAAGCGTGACGGGTTATGTACGACTTTTCTTCAAGATACTCGTCACGAACGTCGGGATCGGTGGGCCAGTCAGGCAGGTCGAGCACTGTCAGAAAGCGCCGGGATTCGGCCAGCTCGGCACCGGTCAGACCGTAGTCGTTGATGATGCGGTTACCGGCCGGATCGTCATGGCGGATCAGGCGACCGCACTGGTTGTGCTGCGCGAACGCATCGCTGGCAGCGGCATAGGTCAATCGCTCGACCACACGAGATGGCTCGCCACGGGCCTGCTCCTTCAGTGCCACCGGACGCTGCTGTTCGTCGAATTCGGTGTGACGCTGGCTACCTCGTGCATCCCAGAACGAACAGGTCAAACCCGCCTGGTTCAGCAAACTCAACTGCCAACCCGCATCGACACTGTCCGTCAGCAAGGCCTGACCGCTCAGCCCATAAGCCGTGGCCAGATTCGGTTTCGGCGCCGTTCCCCACAATCGCGGGTCCCACGACGCCACCTGACGTCCAGCCGCATCGAACATTTGCCGAGTAATGCGCGGGTCGATGTCGGGCTGGTCCGGATGTCGGCAATAGCCGACGCGGCGGATCACCTGCGAGCGAGAGTCCATGACCGACAGCGTCGGCGTGGCGGTGTCGTGGTGAACAATCATGGTCGGCGGCGTCCGTCATACACATGGGTGAACACTGAACGCTTTTGGCTCGCGCCGATACTGTAAGAACTAACAGGTACAGAGTCGGCGCCGCCCAATTCAACTCAAAGATCCTCGATCAGGCTGTCGAGCCATGCATATTCAGTTTTGCTTCGATGCAACTCTTGCATGCTTTTTGTCGCGCAGATAATGCTGTCAGCATTATTGGCGGCCATGTGCGCGCGCATCTGCGGGTTTGCATTGAAGAGATCAACGGCCGTCTGAAGATCCGGAACGTCGCGCATTCCCAGGTAATGGCTGACCCCCGACAGGAACTCACTGTGGTCGTTCATAAAGACATTCAAATATTCGGCTGTCAGTCCACCGCGCATGATGACCTCGGAAACACCGCGCTCCGGAACGTCGTAAACGGTTAGCGGTTCCGATGTCAGAAAAGCACGCGCCTCGACGCCCAGGTAGAAATAATCCGACGCGTTGGGTCCGATGGCCGCGAACCGATCGATTCTGTTGGTGTGCAACATTTCATGGCCCAGCGTCAGGCTCAACGCCCCGGCACGCAGGTATTTGCGATTGATGAACACCCGGCCATGGAAATCACCTTTGTACATCCAGGCCAAGTGATTGCCGGCAGTATCAACCCCCAGGAATTTATCGTCCCCCCAAAACCCTTGATACTCTTTGGAAACTGCCAATCCTCGCGAGACGCACTCAGAGAATCGCGGCGAAACGGTTTGGTGGTCGGTCCCAAAGTAGCTTTCGTAGACGGCATCGGCTTCCTGGTATTTCAGCGCGATTGCCCGACTGGCATCAGAGAACGTGCTTTGGACCACTCGCAACTCCGAGCGGATAATGGCTGCCTGCTCCGCAGGAAATTGCCGCAACCCACGCGCCACCAGAGTGGTGCCCGCGTCGAGTCCGAGCTCAAACACGTCATCCTTGCCGGTATGAATGCGGTCGCGTTCCAGTTTCCAGGTTTTGCTTTGCGGCTCGAAAAACAGTACCGGTCCCGAGGGCTCCAGTTCAGACAACAGGGTCGCTCGATACTCTCCGCTCGTCCGGTCTCGCCTGACCTGGGCGATCTTGCCGGGCGCGATATCGACGTACAGCCGCCCCTTGACCACCCTGAAGCCTTGAGCATTGGCCTCAGCCAGTTTCTCCGGAGGTTTCAACAGATAGTGTTCAAGTGTTTTAACCTCGGGGCGAATAGGCAAAATCCCGGCAGACAGCAACGGGGTAATCGTAACGGCCGGGACTGCAGGAACCGACGCGCCAGGGTCGCGGGCAACCTCCATGTGTGCTTGCTCCGCATCAGGGCGAAAATTCTTTATCGCAGGCCCATCTCCGTCCAGCGGATTGCCGGGTCTTCTGCGGGGTGAATCTACGTCTGCCGGGCTACGGATGGTCGACGAGGTAGTAGCGGGTTTGCGAACAATGCTCATGAAAAAATCCTTTTTTCTAAGTGAATCTCCCCTTAAAAAAAACCGGGCAGACATCGCGACAGTCGTCTATCGCGCAGGCGTCATTACATCCCGAAGCGGACAACGCGGTGCGGTACATATGTATTGCACAGACGTTGGGGGTTTATGCTTTGCCGTGAGTAGCGATTCACACCGAAAAGGAAAAATTTCGCACAGGAAAATCAGAGAACCTACAGGCCTGTTCCCTTTCCTTTGTCATCTGAAAGGCGCGGACCGGGCCAGGGCTTTTTCGGTCTGGCATTTGCTGAAGATGGCCAAGACGATGGTGGATCGTTCGATTGATTGTCTGGGGATGAAACCTTCTGGCTGAAGTACTTTGTCGCCAGTAAAACCGCTTTCGCGGGCAGGCTCGCACAGTCGGAATGCGTGCTCCTGTGTGTGGCGATGAGTTGCGCAGCAGCCCCCAGCCTGATGGCGTATATTCGCCAAACCTCCATCGCCCCACGCAGCCCAGCCATGAAGCAGACGCCCTCCGACCTTCAACAGATCACCGCCACCACCCTCGGCCACTACAACTCGGTGGCCGAAGACTTTCGCGAAGGCACGCGCGATCACGATGTCAGCCAGAACATTGATGCGCTGTTGCGGCACATTCAGGGTGCCGCGCCGTTCACCATTCTTGATTTCGGCTGCGGCCCAGGGCGGGATTTGCAGACGTTCACACGTTTGGGCCACGTCGCGGTCGGCCTCGACGGCTCGCAGGAGTTTGCGCGCATGGCCCGCGAGGACAGCGGTTGCGAGGTCTTGCAGCAGGACTTTTTGAAACTCGATCTGCCTTCAGAGCGCTTCGACGGTGTTTTCGCCAACGCCGTGCTCTTTCATGTGCCCTTGCAGGAGTTGCCACGGGTATTGCAGCAGTTGCGCAACGCACTGAAACCCGGTGGCGTGCTGTTCAGCTCCAATCCACGCGGGGATAACAGCGAGGGCTGGAACGGGCCGCGGTATGGCGCGTATCACGACCTTGAGGCGTGGCGCCGGTTGCTTACCACGGCCGGGTTCGTCGAACTGGAACATTACTTCCGCCCCGCCGGGCTGCCACGCGAGCAACAACCCTGGCTGGCCAGCGTCTGGCGCAAGGCCTGAGTCAGGGAGCAGCCTGCACCCGGTAGTGGCTGACGGCGCCGTCGGGCGTCAACACCGTGATGCTCTCGCCGGGCAAGGTCTGCCCCTGCACTTCACGCGATGCCTGATCAAAATTGGCCAGCAGTCGAGTGCCGTCTTCAAATGAAGTCTGCTGCACCTGCCGATCCTCGCTCAGCCATTGGAAACCGGTGAGTGCCTGAGTGGCCAGCCGCTCATGCAGCGGGCGGAAAAACGCATCCTGCCGCGCAATCAAAGGTAAGCGCTGCGCCAGCGTCGCCGCACTCAGGTGATACAGCGGCGGCACGTTGTAGAGCAACTGCGTGAGTTCGTTTTCTACCCGTACGTTGCTCAGCTTCAGGCTGTCGAACAACCAGTGATGCGTGGTGATGACCGAGCCGTGAAACACCGCCTGGTACAGCGGCAAACGGCTGGCCGGATCAAAGTGAATGCGTCGATACGGCGCTTTAATCGGCACCGGTTTGAAGAACACCGCCGGTTGCTCGGGTGGATACCATTGGCCCGTGAAGTATTCGGAGTCGCGGTTCTTGCTCATGTCGACATCACCCCATCCGATCACGGGCGTCTGCATACCATGGGCGAACAACACGCCCTGCGCCGTCGTCGCGTTGCCGTCCTCGGAACCGCTGGGCAGTTGCAGCGTTTCATTGATCCAGCGTGATGCCTGGACGTTACCTTCAGCGTTTTGCGCCTGGGTCATCGTCGAGCCCGGCCGATAGCTGTCGAACACCATGCCCGTGGCATAGGCGTCGAGGAACCAGCTGTTGAAACCAGCGGCAGCGCTGACCGCTTTGACTCGCTGCTCCAGCAACGGGCGCACGCAACGAGGATCGGTGTAATGGCCCGACTGCTGAAAGCCGGTTTTCGGCTCACCGCTTTGCAGCACGATGGCGCAGTCCACGTTGGCTTTGTCCCCCAGGTGCGCCGTCGTCCAGTCCGGGTTCTCGTCACGGCTCAGCGCCGTCTCGTAGGAGTCGTACGGTGCCATCAGATACCCCGCCGCCACGCCAGCGCGAACCGCCTCAGGATGCCAGAGTCCACCCTCCCAGCCTTCGCCGAGCCCCAGCCACAGGCGTGTCAGCCCGGCACTCTGCAAGCCTTTGATGGTATCGAGCGACAAGGTACTGCCCCAACGCTTAGGATCGTCCGTCAAGGCGTCAACAAACTCCGTGGCCAACTGCGCACGCAGCGCAACGTACCCGTCGACCAGCGCTTGCATGTCGGGCTGCGCGCGGGCCTGCCAGGTTTTGCGCGCCTGCGTGGCCAGCGCACGGTTGAGACCGCGCAACAGGACGGTTTGCTGGTAGCGGTTGACCACCGTTTGGGTGGCGAGCAGTTGCAATGCCTCACGATCCATCCCGGCGCGCAGCGCGCTGGCGAGCTCGCCCTGGCCGCGTAACTGGCCAAGCAGTGCCGGCCAGTTACGCACATCCTTTGACCCCAGCAGATCATTGCCCCACAGGTAGACATGACTGGCACCCAACAACTTGCTGGCCTGCGGGGTTTTCTCAAGTTTGCTGTTCAGGGTTTCGTAGCGCCCGTTATCGATCAGCCATTGCCGGTAGCGCTTGGCCCCCGCCAACGGCTCGGCCGCGCCCAGGTACAGGCTGAAGGTCAGCGGCGTTGAAGGGGCGAGTGCAGTGAATTGGTGCCGCGCCGCCAACGCCAGCGTGTCGCCGTCAGCGCTGAACAGCAGTTGATTGTTGTAGGGGTTGGTCAGCAACCAGTTGAGGCTGAACCCATCATGCTCAACGCCCCACAGCGGCAGGCTCAGGTCCTGGGTCGTGTTGAATTCGCCCTGCCCCAGCAAAAACTGTCGCCACACCGGATCAGCCCGGGGCACGTAATGTCCTTCGGCCAGTGGCCAGATCAGGCCTTTGCCCATGGCGCTGCCGGGTTGGCGCAGGAACTCCAGTTCGGCGGGGTCGCGCGCGGTGATCGAGAAGGACAGGTCACGCTGATCGAGTTCTACGCTGAGCGACCAGGCGCCATCGTCCCATTGCCAATCGAGGCGATTGCCGCGTCTGACCAGTTGGCTGACCTTGTGCGCTTGCCCCCCCGAAGATGCCTGCACGGTCGCGCTGTTGGCCGGGGTGACCCGTAACGCGAGCGTCGCGGGGTCGATCTGCACCTGCCACAGCGAGTTTTCCAACAGCGTTTCGGCCAGCGATGAGGGCGACAGGCACAGGCCGGCCATCAACAGCAGTTGGCGCAGCCAGCAAGCGACAGTCGACATCGGGTGTCCTCCTCCAAATGGAGGAGGGACGGTAACGCAATAAATCATGGTTGTAAGTCAGACCGTTCCCAAAGGTGTAACAGGCGCCCTCAACGGGCCGATGTTGAAGCGTCTTTCTTCGGCTCGCGAATCTTGTACCAGGCCACATACAGCGCCGGCAGGAACAGCAGCGTCAGCAGCGTCGCCACCACGATCCCGCCGATCATCGCGTACGCCATCGGCCCCCAGAACACTTCCCGGGCGATCGGGATCATGCCCATGCTCGCCGCCGCCGCAGTCAGCAGAATGGGCCGGCGTCGATGCTCGGTCGCCTCCACCACCGCATCCCACGGCGCATAGCCTTTGCTCTCGTACTCATCGATTTGCGTCACGAGGATCACCGAGTTACGGATGATGATGCCGATCAGCGCGAGAATCCCGAGGATCGCCACGAAGCCCATCGGCGTACCGGTCGGCACCAGCGCCAGCACCACGCCGATCAGCCCAAGCGGCGCGACACTGGCCACCAGAAACATCTTCTGCACGCTGTGCAACTGGATCATCAGGAAAGTCGCCATCAGGAACAGCATCAGCGGCAGAACCTTGGCTATCGGCCCCTGAGCTTTGCCGCTTTCTTCGACCGTACCGCCGGTGGCGACCTTGTAGCCCACCGGCAGTTTGTCGGCGAAGGCATCAATCGACGGTTTGAGCAGTTTCACCAGATCGGTCGGCTGGATTTCGTCGCGCACCGACGCCTTGATGGTGATGGTCGGCAAGCGGTCGCGACGCCACACCAGCGGTTGTTCCAGCTCATAACGCACCGTGGCGAATGCCAGCAATGGAATCGACGCGCCGTTGGGCGTGACGATCTGCAGGTTCTGCAGGGTTTCTGGCGTGCCCCGCTCGGAGTCCACCGCACGACCGACGACGTTGATCAGGTAGATATCATCATCGACCTGGGTCAATGGCGAGCCGCTGACGATGCTGTTCATCACGTTCGCCACGTCTTCGGACGACAGCCCGAGTTGGCGGGCCTTGTCCTGGGCGATGTCGATGCGCAGGACTTTGCCCGGCTCGTTCCAGTCATAGATGATCTCGCCGATGTGCGCGTTCTTGTCCAGTTCGGTGGCCAGGTCGATGGCGTGCTTGCGCACCTGATCGATGTCTTTGCCGCTGACCCGGTACTGGATCGGACGCCCGACCGGCGGGCCCATTTCCAGTGCCTGGACATAACTGCCGATGCCGACGAAATCTTTGCGCAAGCGCTCACGCAAGCGTTGACTCAAGGCCTCGCGTGATTCGAAATTTTTGCTGACGATCACCAGTTGTGCGTAGTACGGGTTTTGCAATTGCTGATCGAGCGGCAGATAGAAGCGGATCGCACCCTGACCGATATAAGTGCTCCAGCGCACGATGTCCGGATCACCCTTGAGGGTTTCTTCCAGTTTGTCGACGACCTTGCGGGTCTCGTTGATCGAGGCGTTCTGCGGCAGGTTCAAGTCGACCAGAATTTCCGGTCGATCCGAGGAGGGAAAGAACTGGTTCTGCACAAACCGCATGCAGAACACCGACAGCGCGAACAACAGCACGGTGATGCCGATCGCCCACCAGCGGTTGCGCATGCACCACAGCAGACCACCGTTGAAGGCCCGCCCGATACGCCCGGGCTCGGCCTCATGGGGTTTCACATTGGCGCTGAGAATGTGGACACCGATGACCGGCGCAAACAACACCGCCACCACCCACGACACCAGCATCGCCACCGCAATCACCGCAAACAGGGTGAAGGTGTATTCACCGGCCGAACTGGCGTTGAGACCGATCGGCACGAACCCGGCCACGGTCACCAGCGTACCGGTGAGCATCGGGAAAGCCGTCGAGGTATAGGCGAACGTGGCGGCCTGCTCCTTGGTCTCGCCCATCTCCAGGCGCGTGACCATCATCTCCACGGTGATCATCGCATCGTCCACCAGCAGGCCGAGGGCAATGATCAGTGCGCCAAGGGAGATCCGCTGCATGGTAATGCCGCTGTATTCCATGAACACAAACACCATCGCCAGCACCAGCGGAATCGAGCACGCCACCACCAGACCGGCGCGCACGCCGAGGCTGACGAAGCTCACGACCAAAACGATGATCACCGCTTCGAACAAAGCGCTGGTGAAACCGCCGACCGCCTCTTCCACCACCACGGCCTGATCGGACACGGTGTGAACGCCGACACCGACCGGCAAGTCTGCCGTGAGCTGATCGATGCGCTCGTGCAGGGCCTTGCCGAAGGCCTGAACGTTGCCGCCCTTCTGCATGGCAATGGCCAGCCCGATGGCCGGCTTGCCGTTGAAGCGGAACTCGGGCGTGGCCGGGTCGACGTAACCGCGACTGATGTCGGCGATGTCGGCCAGACGGTAGAAGCGGTCATTGAGCTTGAGATTCACCTCGGCCAGGTCTTTCTCCGAGGCGAACTGCCCCGAGGTCCGCACGGAAATCCGCTCCGGCCCGGCTTCGATCACCCCTGCCGGGGTCACCGCGTTTTGCGATTGCAGGCTTTGCACAACCTGACGCTGATCGATGCCCAGCGCCGCCAGTTTGCGCGTGGAGAAGTTCAGGTAGATCACTTCATCCTGCTGACCGACCATCTCGATCTTGCCCAGCCCCGGCACATCACGGATCTCCGCCCGGGCCTGTTCCACGTAGTCGCGCAACTGGCGCATCGTCAGGCCGTCGGTGGTAAACGCATACACCGAGCCGTAGACATCACCGAACTCATCGTTGAAACCAGGCCCTTGAATCCCTTTGGGAAACTGGCCGCGAATATCGTCGACTTTCTTGCGCACCTGGTACCAGATTTGCGGAATGTCCTTGGCACTGGTGGTGTCGCGCAGGTACACGTAGACCGTTGATTCACCCGGCCGCGTGTAGCTTTTCACGTAGTCGAGGGAGTCGAGTTCTTCGAGTTTTTTCTCGATGCGGTCGGTGACCTGCTTGAGGGTTTCCTCTTGGGTCGCGCCCGGCCATTTGGTCTGGATCACCATGGTCTTGATGGTGAACGAAGGGTCTTCTTCACGCCCCAGATTGAAGTACGAGAACACCCCCATGAGTAATCCGACGAACATCAGATACCAGACGAAAGACTGATGCTTGATGGCCCATTCGGAGAGGTTGAAAGAGCCTTTCATTGACTGTCCTCGTCAAGATTCACGGATTGTCCGGGTTTGAGGCTGTTGACGCCGGCGCTGACCACCTGCTCACCATTCTTCACACCGCCAGCCAGCACCACGGTGCCGTCGGTGCGACTGATCACGCGAACGTCGCGAGGGCTGACGGTTTTGCTTTGGGTGTCGATCACCCAGACGCGCGATTGGCCATCGACGTCCTGTATCGCCGTGGCGGGCAATTCGATGCGTGGTTTGATCGCCGAGCTGAGGGTCACGCTGATCGCCGTGCCGAGACGCAAACCGCTCGGGGTATCGGCCAGGGTCAAGCGTGCGCGGCGGGTGCGCGTAGCGCTTTGTGCCTGAGGCTCGATTTCGCGCAGGGTCGCTGTGGCGTTGATGCTCGGGTCGAGTTGCGCAGCGACCAGAAACACCACGTCGCGGGGGATCTGATCGACCAGGGTGTCGGGCAGGTCGATCACCGCTTCCTTGATATCGGGCTGCGCCAGGGTCACCACTTGCTGGCCGGCCGTCACCACTTGCCCGGCCTCGGCGTTCCACGCGGTGACCACGGCTTTGTGATCGGCGCGTAACTGGGTGTAGCCAAGTTGATCCTTGCTCTGATTGACCGCCGCCTGCGCCTGCTCCAGCGAAGCCTGGGTGGTTTTCAGATCCGTATTGGCGATGTCCAGTTGCGCTTGCGCACCGACCCCGCGATCAAACAGTGCTTGCTGACGCCTGGCGTTGGCCTGAGCGTTGATCAATTGCGCCCGGACCTGCGCCAGATCGCCCTGGGCTGAACGCAATTGGTTCTGCTGGTCGGAGGGGTCGAGGGTGGCGAGCAGCGTGCCCTTTTCAACCTCGGCGCCGACATCGACGTTACGGCTGGCGATGCGCCCGCCCACGCGAAAACCGGTGTTGCTCTCGTAACGCGCCTGAATGCTGCCGGCAAAACGCCCAAGGGTCTCCTCGTTCAGCGCTTGAACCCTGACCGACAGCACCGGACGCACCGGCTCCGGCGGCGGCTCGCTTTTCGAGCACGCGGCCAACAACACCGCCATGAACAACAGCCCCAGACGTTTCATGGCTGTGCTCCCGGTTGCAGATCCTTGTAAGTGTTTTCGGCAATCTCGACTTTGATGCCCGGATGCAACAACTGCCCACCGGCCACAATGACCTTCTCGCCGCCCTTGAGGCCGTCGCTGATGATGACTTTGCCGGTCAGGTATCGGCCGACCGTGACCGTGTGCAATTGCGCTTCACCTTGGTCGTCGACCATCCACACCGCCGGTTCACTGACTTTTTTCGTCAGCGCCGACCACGGCAGTTCCACCGCCGACGTGCCACTGCCCTTGGCAGTAGCGCTGACCACCGAACCGAGTTGCATGCCCGGCGGCAGGCTGTCGAGGGTCACTTTGACCTGCACCGTGCCGGACTGCGCCGACACCGCCGGCGTAATTTCGCGCACGGTGCCGGTGGTTTTGATCGCCGGGTTATCCAGCATGCTGACCACGATCGAACGATCCGAAGGACGCTCGGCCAGTAGCGACTCGTACACGTTGAACACCGCATCACGAGCACCGTCGCGGGCCAGCGTGAAGATCGGCGCAGTCGCCTGAACCACCTGGCCGACTTCGGCCTGACGCTCGGTGATGATGCCCGGTGCATCGGCAATCAATGAGGTGTAGCTGAGTTGATCTTTGGCATTGGCCAATTGCGCCTGCGCGGCGCTCAACGCACTTTGGCTACTGCGCAATGCTGCCTGCGCGGAATCGTATTCGCTCTGGCTGGTGTAACCCTTGGGCAACAGTTTCTGCTGACGCACGAACGCGGCCGCGGTCTGCTTGACCCGCGCCTGTTCGGCGGTCACTTGCGCCTGGGCGGAGTCGACATTGGTCTGCAAATCCTTGGGATCGAGTTTGGCCAACACTTGTCTGGCGCTGACGCGGTCACCGACATCGACCATGCGCTGGATGATCTTGCCACCGACCCGGAACGACAACTCGGTCTGCACCCGCGCCTGCACGTCACCGGTCAGGGTCACGGCGGCGGCGTATTCGGCGGGTTTCACCACTTGCACAAAGACCCGTGGCAAGTAGTCCTCAGGCGCTTCTTTCTTGCCGCAAGCGGTCAACAACGTGAACAGGCCCAGCATGACTGCTGTTTTCAATCCGGGACTCGCCATGCAGACTCCTTCCTGTGTACGAACGTGCAAGTGACGATACGACTGTGAGCTTAGAACAGGGTTCCGCGTCTGTATGCCCGATCCCTATACTTCCTGCGGTCGTTCAAGGGGGCATTCCCACGCCGAGCGCCGGAACGATCAATGAGGAGCCCCATGCTCAAGACCCTCGCGGTGGCCAATTACCGCTCAATCAATAAATTGGTGATCCCGCTGGGCCGTCTGAACCTGATCACTGGCCCCAACGGCAGCGGCAAATCCAATCTCTATCGGGCCTTGCGCCTGTTGGCGGAGACCGCTCAGGGTGGCGTGGTCAACGCACTGGCCCGCGAAGGCGGACTGGACTCAACCTTCTGGGCCGGACCGGAAACCATCAGCCGGCGCATGCGCAACGGCGAAGTGGCGATCGAGCCGACGGTGCGCCAGGGCGTGAAGCGTCTGCGCCTGGGCTTTGCCGGGGAGGATTTCAGTTATTCGATTGCCCTCGGCTTGCCTGCGCCGACCCACTCCTGTTTCTCGCTTGATCCAGAAATCAAAAAGGAATGCATCTGGGCCGGGCCACTGTATCGCCCGGCCAGCCTGCTGGTGGATCGCGACGGCCCGATGATCCGCGCCCGCGACGGCCGCCGCTGGGACGTGCTGGCGCAACACACACCGAACTTCGACAGCCTGTTCGATCAGGTCGGCAACTTGCGCAGCTCACCGGAAGTGTTCCAGATGCGCGAATTCATTCGGCGCTGGCGCTTTTATGACCACTTTCGCAGCGATGCCGACGCCCCGGCGCGCCAGCCACAACTGGGCACGCGCACGCCGGTGTTGCATCACGATGGCCGGGATCTGGCGGCGGCGTTGCAGACCATCGTCGAAATCGGTGATCCCGAAGCGCTGCGCACCGCCATCAGCGATGCGTTTCCCGGCGCACGGCTCGACATCGCTCCGTTGGCGGGAGGACGTTTCGCCATCGAGTTTTATCAGGAAGGGTTGTTGCGACCGCTGTCGGCGGCGGAGTTGTCGGACGGAACGTTGCGCTATCTGCTGCTGGTCGCGGCATTGCTGACACCGCGACCGCCGTCACTGATGGTGCTCAACGAACCGGAAACCAGCCTGCACCCGGATCTGTTACCGGCGTTGGCACGCTTGATTATCCGCGCCTCTGAGCAGTCTCAGGTATGGGTGGTGTCCCATGCGCGGCGGTTGATATCAGCGTTGCAGCAAGACCCGGAGTGCAACTGCATCGTGCTGGAAAAGACGCTGGGCCAGACCGGGATTGTCGGGCAGCGAGTGCTGGATGAGCCGGCGTGGAATTGGCCTGACTGATGCTGATCCCCACGCGAACGGTTTTACGTGTTGGCGGAGAACAAATAACAAGGCTATTTTTCCTTTTGCTGTAGGAAGGATCTTTTTTTCAAAAAAGGCCTCCAAGGACGAACAGCTTTTGGCCAGACTCCCCCGGCCCAACCATCACAAGGAAGAGAATATGGCTGACTTAAAAGTGCCGCAGCGCCTGGATCCGCAGGACATCGTGAAATTGCTGGTGGCGTTGCGAAGGGCATTGAAGGCCCAGGCGGTCTGAGATCACGGTCAACAGCAACCTCTCCCAGCCCTCTCTCGGTGGGCGAGGAAACTGAGCACACACAAAAACGCCGATGACTATTTCCAGCCATCGGCGTTTTCATATCCAAACCCTGGAAGGGGTTTGCCGAATCTTCAAATCAGAACGCCGGCAGTACCGCGCCGTTGTACTTCTTCTCGATGAACGCTTTGACTTGCGGGCTGGTCAGGGCAGCGGCCAGTTTCTTGATGGCGTCGCTGTTCTTGTTGTCCTCACGGGCCACCAGGAAGTTCACGTAAGGCGAGTCGGCGCCTTCGATCACCAGGGCGTCCTTGGTCGGGTTCAACTTGGCTTCCAACGCGTAGTTGGTATTGATCATGTCCAGATCAACTTCGTTCAGAACGCGCGGCAGCATGGCCGACTCCAGTTCCTTGAACTTGAAGTTATGCGGGTTCTTGGCGATGTCTTTTGGGGTCGCCAGGGCGTTTTTCGGGTCTTTCAGTTCGATCAGGCCAGCCTTCTGCAGCAGGATCAGCGCACGGCCGCTGTTGCTGCCTTCGTTCGGGATGGCGATGGTCGCGCCGTCAGGCAGTTCAGCCAGGGTTTTGTATTTGCTCGAGTAGCCACCGAACGGTTCAACGTGAACACCTTGCACGGTTACCAGGTACTTGGACTTGTCGTCCTTGTATTTGCCGGCGTTGAAGCTGTCCAGATAAGGCTTGGTCTGGAAGTAGTTGGCGTCCAGGCGCTTCTCGCCCACTTGCACGTTCGGCTGCACGTAGTCGGTGAAGACTTTGATTTCCAGATCCACGCCTTCTTTGGCGAGGGTCGGTTTGATCAGCTCAAGAATTTCAGCGTGTGGGACCGGCGTCGCCGCCACCACCAGTTTCTCGCCGGCCTGGACCAGGGAAGCCGTCAGCGCAGCCGCCAATGCGGTAAACAACAGAACCTTTTTCATGCAGTGTCCTTATCGAAAATCACGGTCGTCATCGACGACGGCATCTAATAGCGGTGCCAGTGAAGGGCTATCGCTGGCGTGAAGCGGACAATACCGGGATTTTTTATTCCCGGACAATAACGTTTATTCAGCTTCATATTCCATTTTGTTCATACAGAGTTACACGGCTCAAAGCCTCTCACTCAGGCTAATCAGCCACTCTTTCAATGCCTTGCGCTCGGCCACGCTGCCGCCAATGTCGATGTGCGTCACCAGCCGTTCGATCTGAAGCTGCGGCCCAGACGCCTCGGGCAGGTTCAGGTGCTGCGGCAAAATCTCGTCGCCGGTGCTCACCAGCAAGGCAAAGTGAACGACGTTTTCCAACTCGCGGGTGTTGCCCGGCCAATTGTGTTGCTCAAGTACATGCTGCGCCGCTGCGCTGATCAACGGCACCGGCAGACCCAGTCGCTGGCTATAAATGCCGAGAAAATATTCAGCCAGCGGCAGAATGTCGCCAATGCGTTCGCGCAGCGCCGGCAATGCCAACGGCCCCTCGCTGAGGTAGTGATAGAGCCGTTCGTGGAATTTCCCGGCGTCCACCGCTTGCGCCAGATCGATGCTGGTCGCGGCCACCAGACGCACATCCACCGAGCCTGACTGATGCGCACCGACGCGGGTGACTTCGTGGGTTTCCAGCGCGGCAAGCAATTTGATCTGGATCGGCAGCGGCAAGTCGCCGATTTCATCGAGGTACAAGGTGCCGCCATTGGCCGAACCGAACCAGCCTGCGCGACTGCTGGCCGAACCGCTGTAACTGCCGGCAGCGTAGCCGAACAGTTCAGCATCGGCGTAGGTCGGGCTGATCGCGCCGCAATTGACCGACACGAACAAGCCGCTGCGATCACTGGCGCGGTGGATGTGCCGGGCAAGCAACTCCTTGCCCGTTCCGGTCTCACCGCGAATCAATACTGAAATCGAACGCGAAGCCAGTTGCTCCAACTCTTCTCGCAACTGCCGCGAGCGCGGATCGACGAACACCAACGCCTTGGCGCGAATGCTCAGGGGGCTTTTTTCCGCATCGGGAAAGGTCAGCAATGGCTGACCGAACGTTTCAACACTCATGACTGACTCCCGCCCACAACCGCCAGGAGACGGGGGCGTTGCAAGAAACAGAAAAATCAGGCGCGACGTCGAGCGTTTTGTTCCATGCGGGTTTGCAGGCGATAGAGATAGGCAAAACCCTGTTCCCAACGCTGATGCCCGGATTTCACATTGATATGCCCGGCGCCAGCGAGAATCCCCGCCTCGGCGCCCCAGTTACGCGCCAGTTCCAGCGCTCGTGGCGCACTGACGGCGGCGTCGTTGTCGGAGCTGACGACCTGGCTTGGGAACGGCAGCAGATCACTCGGAATCGGCGCGAAGTTACGCAGCGCCGGCGCGCAGGTCGCACGCTCGACATCGGCCGGGGCGACCAGCAACGCACCGCGCACCTGAAGCAGGTATTGCAGCGGCGCAGTGGCGGCCCAGTGGGCAACGGTGATGCAGCCCAGGCTGTGCGCGATGAGGATGACGGGCGTGCTGTCGGCAGCAATCGCCTCGGCCAGTGCGCCAACCCAGTCCTCGCGGCGCGGGGTCAGCCAGTCGGCCTGCTCCACCCGTGCGCTGTTGGGCAGGCTGTTCTGCCAGTGGGTCTGCCAATGATCTTCTGGCGATCCTTGCCAGCCCGGCACAATCAGGTAGCGAATTGATTCGTTGTGCATGGGGGCGTTCTCCTGCGTGTCTGTTGCTGACCGAGTATAGGGAGGGGATTTATATCCGCGAAGGAATAAGAAGCTATTTATTAATACCCATATCGAATATCAAATAAAAAACCGGTCGGCGCGAGCAAATAAAAAAGGGCCGCACCCTGCCAAGGAGACGGCCCCGGAAAATCAAAAATTCTTTTACCGCGCAGTGATCACCGATAAGTGAGTGATCCCCGTCCCGGGCGACTTCGCTGTCGCCCAAGTGCAGATGCCAGCCACATCATCATCTCCCCACCGTATAAACGTTTCGCGCGAATTTGGTTTCGGTTTTATGAATCTTGAATTTGATTGGTCCCTTGACCGAGCCGTTTTGGACGACATCTACATTATTGATTGACGCACTCTCCCCGCCAGCACGGATCTGCGGGCCACACTCAGAGTCGGTCTACACTCCAGTCAGCGTCATCGCCTTCATCGTTGAGCACCGTGATAAACCATGATGTTTGCACCTGCTCCGCAAAAAACCCGTACCGCAAACATACCACGACTTGTACAGTACGAAATCGATTCTAAAACCAACGTCGGTGCGCGCCTTCGAAGCCAGCAAAGGCAAGTAAACACTGATCTCTACCCACTTCAGGAGAGTCTCAACCTGTCGCGCCGCAGTACGATTGGGTGTAATCCGCACTCAAATCAGACCGATTTACAAGATCAGTCCCCTCTCCCTCTGGGAGAGGGTGGGTAACAGCAACTGTCAGGCCTCCACCGCCTCACCCGACACCACGACCTCATCCTTGCGAACAAACCGATTGGCCCGCCCGAACGTTCCGAAATCATTGAACCGCACGCCCATCTCACGCATCACTTTGTGCGCCACTGGCACGGTCATCTGGCGAATGTAGAACGGCTCCTTCACCACAAAATGGTGAATCCCGTGACTGCTGCCAAAGTTGAAGCAGAACGCCTGCAACGGCCACAACCACCATGGGTTCAACACCTGACATTGCTGCAGCACATTGCCCGGTTCGATATCCCCGTAGTAATGCATGTTCGAACTGATGAAGTGCAGGCAAAACGTGCGCAATACATTCGGGCCGATGATTACCACGGCGGCGATATCAATCACCTGCATCACGGACAACGTGGTCGCCGACCATTCAATCGGCGACCCCATCAGGTAGGCGATGCCATTGGCCGCATGAAAGCCGAGAAACACATACCAGGCGCCCCAATGCACCAGCGCCAGCGGCGCGTAGACCTTCAGCGTGCGTTTGAGGATGCTGAATTTATGCGCCCAGGTTTTCGCCCGCAGCAGGCGGATGATCGCCGACATCACGTTGTCGCCCACCATCAGCAACCGCGCAAAACCCCACGGCTCGCCATTGGTGATCGCCCGCTCTTCCATGTCGGTCTCAGTGCCGGAGACTTTGTGGTGATTGAGGTGCAGATGTCGGCGAATCCATGGGTTGATGGTGCTCGGCCGCGCCATCCACACCAGACCCATCATCACGTTGTGCGGTACGCGCTGTTTGCGGAAATACATGCTGTGGATCAGGTCGTGCTCAAGCTCATGGGTGAGCGAGGCAAAAAACGCATTGAGTAGCAGGCACACCCACCAGGCCATGTAGCCACTGATGTACAGCGCCGCCGAACCGATCATCCCGACCAGGGCAAAGGCCAGAATCCCCGCCCCAAGTGCATCCTGATGCTTGAGAATCGGGTAGCGCTCGCGCAGTTCCACGCCTTTGGCCAGCACCACTTGGCGAATATGCGCTGATCGCTGGGCTGCATTGTGTCGCTGGGGACTTGCAGAAGTACCGTCCATGCTTCCATCCTCTGGTCATTGATACTCGCATCCTGCCCTGTGCCGATTGCGAACGTGGTAGCCGTGCACGCCAACCTGTTGACCGGAAGCGCCAATCAGCATGAAGGAACCGACCTCCCTCGCCAGTTGGACCCGTGCCTTGCGCAAGCAACTCGATGCGCTGGGGCTGGACAGCGCTGACCTGTGCCAACAGGCCGGGCTTGATCCACAGTTGATGGACGACCCCAACGCGCGCTACCCACTGTCCGGCACCACAAGCCTGTGGGAGATCGCGGTGCAGGTCAGCGGTGATCCGGCGATTGGTTTGCGGGTGTCGCGGTTCGTCAGCCCGACCACCTTCCACGCGCTCGGTTATGCGCTGGTCGCCAGTGGCAGTTTGCGCGAGGTATTCGAACGCATCGTGCGCTATCACCCGGTGGTCAGCGATGCGCTGGAACTGGATCTGCGCCGCAGCGACGACCGCTATCTGTTCCGCCTGAAAGTCCCGCCAGGCAATCCCGCGCCGGCCTTCGAAGCCATCGACGCGTTTGCCGCCATCTATGTGCGCACCTGCCGCAATCGCCTGGGGCGTGACTATGCACCGCTGGCGGTGTACTTGCGCCGCCCGGAGCCGGCGGACGCACATCAATGGCACAAAGTCTTCCGCGCCCCCGTGCATTTCTCATCCGCCGAAGATCGCCTGGAGTTTGCCCTCGCCGACTTCGACAGCCACCTGGACGACGCCAACCCGGAACTGGCCGAACACAACGAAGCGGTACTCAAACGCACCATGGCCCAGCTTCAGCCGCTGACCTGGGAGCGCAAGGTGCGCGACGCCATCGAAGAACAACTGCCCGAAGGCGAGCCCGGCGCCGAACGCATCGCCCAGGCCTTGCACCTGAGCTTGCGCAGCCTGCAACGGCATCTGGCGGATGAGGGTTGCCGCTTCGATACGCTGCTCAACGAGAGCCGCGAGAATCTTGCACTGCAGCATTTGCGTGATCCGCAGTGTTCATTGAGCGAGATCAGCTACCTGCTCGGCTTCGCCGACACCAGCAGCTTCAGCCGCGCGTTCAAGCGCTGGACGGGGCTGACGCCGGGGCAGTTTCGGGATGGGTTGCGCTGAGCGATATTTTTATTGGATTCACTGGCCTCTTCGCGGGCAAGCCCGCGAAGGCGTCAGTCAGATCACCACAAAGCCCAGCTCAAACACCGTGCCCGTCGCATCACTACTGACCCGCACCTGGCCGCCATGCAATTGCATGATCGATTGCACAATCGCCAGCCCTAATCCGCCCGAATCACCCGGCTCGGCGCGGGCCGGGTCAACGCGGTAGAAGCGGTCGAACAGTTTGCCCAGATGCTCAGAGGCGATGGCCGGCCCCAGGTTGTGAACCTGTAACCAGCACCAGCCCGGCTCATCGCGACGGCGCAGGCTGATGACGGTGCCGGGATCGGCGTGGCGCACCGCATTGGCCAGCAGGTTGCCGAGGGCACGTTGCAGCAGTTGTTGATCGGCGTGCAGTTCGCCGTGCAATTGGTTTTCCAGCAGCAGGCGGCGGTCATCGGCCAAGGCTTCGAAGTATTCACACAGTTCGCTGCCGACGCCGTGCAGCTCCAGCGTACGCCGCTCGAGCGCTCGTTCGGCCTGTTCGGCCCGGGCGAGGAACATCAGGTTTTCGGCCATGCGTTTGAGCCGTTCGAACTCTTCCATGTTCGAGGCCAGCACGTCCTGATACTCCGATGCGCTGCGCGAGTGATTCAGCGCCTGACCGTTGCTCGCCAGCAATGTGTGCAGCGGTGTGCGGATCTCGTGGGCAAGATCGGCAGAAAACTGCGACAAGCGCTGCACGCTGTCCTCCAGACGCGCCAGCATGCCGTTGAGCGCCTGTACCGGCTCAAGCAGTTCGGCGGGCGTGCGGGCGACGGGCAAACGTTGATCGAGGCTGCGCAGATCAATGCCGCGTAACGCTTCGCTCAATTGCCGTAACGGTTGCAGGCCCCGGCGCAGCAACAGCAATCCCAAACCGAAGGCCAGCACGGCACCGAGGCCGACCGCCAGATACAAACACAAGCGATAGCTGGCGAGCATCTGTTCGCGCTCACTCAGCACTTTACCGGCGATCACCGTCAGCGACTCGCCGTTGGGCCCTTGCGCTTCGCCGGACAGCAGGGCCAGTTCGGCGCCGTCCGGTGCTTGCCAGGTCAGCACGTCGTGGCGTTGCGGGGTTTGCCCACGGGCGATGGCGTTGATCGGCGGCAAATCGCGGTGACGCGGGTTGATGGCGATCACGTTCGCACCATCGGCGCGGCGCACCAGCAAGAGGCTATCGAGATTGCCGAGCATGTTCTGGTACAGGCGCGGCCGTGCCTGCAAAGCGTCGAGGCTGTCACTGTCGGCAAGCAAGGCGCGCACTTGCTCAAGACGCCCGAGCAAGGCCAAGTCATCGCGGTAGGCGATTTGCGCGGCGAGCGAGCGGTAAAGGAACACGCCAATCGCGCTCAGCACCAACGCGCAGACCACGGCGAACGCCAGCGCCAGACGCCAGGCGATCGACCTAGAGCGCATCGTCAGGGGCTTCCAGTTGATAGCCAACCCCGCGCACGGTGTGGATCAGTTTCGGCATATACGGATCATCGACTTTCGCCCGCAGACGACGCACCGCGACTTCTACCATGTTGGTGTCGCTGTCGAAATTCAGGTTCCACACCTGCGAGGCGATCAGCGTGCGCGACAGCACTTCGCCCTGGCGACTGGCGAGCAGTTGCAGCAGGGCGAATTCTTTGTTGGTCAGGGCGATACGCTGGCCGCCCCGACTGACCCGTCGGCGCAGGACGTCGATCTCCAGATCGGCAATGCTGTAAGACTCGGCTTCGCGCATCGGCCCGCGTCGCAGCAGCGTGCGCACCCGCGCCAGCAGTTCGGCGAAAGCGAAGGGTTTGAGCAAGTAGTCGTCGGCGCCCAGTTCGAGGCCACGCACGCGGTCTTCAATGGCGTCCTTGGCGGTGAGGAACAACACCGGCGTGGCACCGCGCTGACGGATCAGTTGCAGCAATTGCCAGCCATTGAGGCCGGGCAGCATCACGTCCAGGATAATCAGGTCATATTCCTGCTGCTCAATGTAATAGCGCCCGTCGAGGCCATTGAGCGCCACGTCCACGGCAAATCCCGACTCGCCCAGGCCCTTGGCGAGGAAGTTCGCGGTTTTGGCTTCATCTTCTACGACCAGCAAACGCATGGCACACCTCGATTGATCAGGCACACAGGCTAGGCGCCTTCGGCGGTGTTGCCCATTACAAACTTGTAATCAGACTGACGAGGTTCTGACGAAGACGGGCGGATAAGGTGGCGACCTTCGCTTTCGGAGCCTGCCCATGACCCTCAAATACCTTGTAGCCAGCCTGGCCCTCGGCCTCAGCGGCAGCGTTTTCGCTGCCCCCGAACTGCCGCGTCACGCCGACCTCGACCTGAAAACCGCACGCCTGCTGGCCGATACGGCGCAGCGCAATTGCACCGGCACGGTGTCGGTCCTCGACCGTGGCGGCAACTTGTTGGTGACGATGCGCGGCGACGGCGTCGGCCCACACAACACTGCTGCCAGCCAGCGCAAGGCCTACACGGCGCTGTCGACCAAAACCCCAACCCGGCTGTTCGCTGAACGCGCTCGCAGCAACCCGCAAACCGCCAATCTCAATACCCTCGACGAACTGCTGCTACTGGGCGGCGGCATTGCGCTGTTCGCCGGTGATGAACTGGTCGGCGCCATGGGCGTGGCCGGTTCCGGCGGTGGCGAGCAAGACGAAACCTGTGCAATCCGCGCCGCCGACAAGGCCGGCCTGTCCATTACCCGCCCCCAATAAGGAGCTTCATCATGACCACTTTGCGCATGACGTTCGCCGCCCTCGGCCTCAGCGCGTTTTCCAGCCTGGCGTTGGCCGCTGGCAACCCACTGAGCGTCCACGTACTCAATCTGGAAAACGGCCTGCCCTCAGCGGGTGTCAACGTGACGCTGGAAAAACACGTCGGCCAGAACTGGCAACCATTGGCCGAAGGCACCACCAACGAACAGGGACGCATCGGCGAACTGTTCCCGGCCAAACAGCCTTTTGAGGCCGGTGAATACCGCGTGGTGTTCAAGACCGGCGATTATTTCAAGCAAACCAGACGCGAGACGTTTTTCCCGGAGATTCCGGTGATTTTCGAAGTGAAGCAGACGGACCAGCATTACCACATCCCACTGCTGCTGAGCCCTTACGGCTTCTCGACCTATCGCGGATCCTGAAATCAACACAGATCAAAAATGTGGGAGCGGGCTCGGTTGCCCGCTAGATCGCGGCGAGGGCGCGCAATCGCTTGGCGTCGAGGATCTCGATTTCGCCATACCCAAGGCCGATAATCCCCTGCCCCTGCAAGTCCTTGAGAATCTGGTTGGTGGTCTGCCGTGACAGCGACAGCATCGACGCCAACTGCTCCTGCGGCAGTTGCAGCACCCGGCGCGGCGCACCGAGTTCGCCGTAGCCCTCGGCGATCATCAGCAATCGATGCGCCAGTCGTGCCGGGGCCGGCAGCAGGCTCAGCTGTTCGAGATTGATGAAAGCAAGACGCAGTTTATGGCTCATCAGCAGCGCCAGATGCCGCCAGTACACCGGCTGTTCGTCGAGGATTTTCAGCAGCGTGGCAGGCGGGATATTCAGCAGGGTGCACGGCCCGACCGCATAAGCATCGTGAGTGCGTGGCTGGCCATCGAACAGGCAGATTTCGCCGAACCAGTGCGGCGCTTCCACCAGACTCAGCAACGCCTCCTTGCCCTGCTCGCTGACCGCACCGATGCGCACGGCACCGTCGAGCACCGCGTACAAACCGCACGGTGGATCACCTCGCTGGAACAGCCGTTGCCCCGCCGTCAGCCGCCGCTCCCGGGCCACTGCCAGCAGACTATCCTGAAAGGACGCAGGCAGATGGCTGAACCACTGGCCGGTCAGCAGCCGTGAACGCATATCCATGAACACTCCTGATTGTCGCCTGCCTGACAGTACCAACGCTGAACCCTGGGCATGATGCGATCACCCTACAGGAGGAACAACAATGAAAAGCCTCGTCGATCACCTGAGTCAATACGCCGCCTACCACCGTGATCCGCGCAACATCGCCAGCCACTTTATCGGCATTCCGCTGATTGTGGTGGCCGTGGCTGTTTTGCTGTCGCGCCCCGAGTGGTCGGTGGGCGAGTTGTGGCTATCGCCAGCCGTGCTCGTGGCGCTGGCTTCGGCGTGGTTTTACCTGCGCCTGGAAGTGAAGCTCGGTTTTTTGATGACGGTACTGATGGGCCTTTCGGTCTGGGCCGGGCACGTGCTGGCGCAGCAGAGCACCCTGGTCTGGCTGAGCAGCGGTTTGGCGATGTTTGTGATCGGCTGGGCGATCCAGTTTGTCGGCCATCACTACGAAGGCCGCAAACCGGCGTTTGTCGATGACATTTCGGGGCTGATTGTCGGGCCGCTGTTTGTGGTGGCCGAACTGGCGTTCATGCTCGGGATGCGCCATGAACTGAAAGAGCAGATCGAGGCGCGAGCGGGGGTGGTGCGGGTCAATCCGAATCGGGCGGCGGTGTAGACCGCTTTCGCGAGCAAGCCCGTTCCCACAATGGAATGCGTTCCCACTGCGGGAGCGGGCTTGCTCCGGGCGGCGATGCGACGAAGCTTTTGACGTTAGAGGCTGGCGATTTTCTGCCAGACCTTCGGCTTGAAGAACAGGGTTTCCCCTTTGGCCAGCCCCGTCAGGCTGTCGTGATCCTTCACCACTTCGGCTTCGATCAGATCCGTCTGCCCCTCAACCTTCAGCGTCACCCGCGTGGTCGCACCCAACGGCCGGATATCGCGGACTTCGGCGGCGTGATGATCCTCCAGCTCATGCCGTGACAGCGACACTTCATGGGGACGGAACAGCACATGATTGTCATCGCCCAAGTGCAGACGGTTCGAATCACCCAAGAAGTGATAAACGAAATCGCTGGCCGGGTTTTCGTAGACGTCGCCCGGTGAGCCGATCTGCTCGATCACGCCTTTGTTCATCACCACGATGCGGTCGGCGACTTCCATCGCTTCTTCCTGGTCGTGAGTCACGAACACCGAGGTCAGGTTGATGTCTTCGTGGAGCCGCGCGAGCCAGCGGCGCAGTTCTTTACGCACCTTGGCGTCAAGGGCGCCGAAGGGCTCATCCAGCAACAGCACTTTGGGCTCCACCGCCAACGCACGGGCCAGAGCAATGCGCTGACGCTGACCACCGGACAGTTGCTCGGGGTAACGATCCGCCAACCAATCCAGTTGCACCATGTTCAGCAGTTCATGAACTTTGGTCGCGATCTGGCTTTCGCTCGGGCGCTGGTTTTTCGGTTTCATGCGCAGGCCGAACGCGACGTTGTCGAACACCGTCATGTGGCGGAACAAGGCGTAATGCTGAAACACGAAACCGACGTTGCGATCCCGCACGTCGTGGCCGGACACGTCTTCACCGTGAAAGACGATGTTGCCCTGATCCGGGGTTTCCAGACCGGCAATAATGCGCAGCAAGGTGGTTTTGCCACAGCCGGATGGGCCGAGCAGCGCCACCAGTTCACCGCTTTGAATGTCCAGGCTGATGTTGTCCAGCGCCTTGAACGCATTGAAATTCTTGCTGACGTTACGCACTTCGATCGACATGAATTATTCCTCCGCGGCGCTGGCGCGCAGGCGGTTGATACGGTTTTCGCTCCACTGCTTGGCCAGCAGGATGAAGAGCGCCAGGATCAGCAACAGGCTCGCCACAGCGAACGCGGCCACATGGTTGTATTCGTTGTAGAGAATCTCGACGTGCAGCGGCAAGGTGTTGGTCACCCCGCGAATGTGCCCGGAAACCACCGACACCGCACCGAACTCACCCATGGCCCGCGCCGTACACAACACCACGCCATAGATCAGGCCCCACTTGATGTTGGGCACCGTGACGTGCCAGAACATCTGCCAGCCATTGGCGCCGAGCAGACGCGCGGCTTCCTCTTCCTGCGTGCCTTGTTCCTGCATCAACGGAATCAGCTCACGGGCCACGAACGGCACGGTGACGAAAATCGTCGCCAGCACGATGCCCGGCAATGCAAAGACGATCTGAATGTCGTGATCCTGCAGCCACGGCCCGAACAGGCCTTGAGCGCCGAACATCAGCACGTAGACCAGACCGGCAATGACCGGCGACACCGAGAACGGCAGATCGATGAGCGTCACCAGTAGGCTTTTTCCACGGAACGCGTACTTGCTCACGCACCACGCCGCGCTGACGCCGAACACCAGGTTCAGCGGCACCGAAATCAGTACGGCGAACACGGTGAGCTTCAGTGCCGACAGTGCATCCGGTTCAAAGATCGCGGTGAAGAATGCGCCAAGGCCATTCTTCAAGCCTTGGGACACCACGATGAACAGCGGCAACAATAGAAACAGCGTGAAAACCAGCCAGCCGAGGCCGATCAGGATTCTGCGCGAAGTGGCACTGCCACGGCGCGCTGCGTTGGCCGAAGAGGCGGCGGCAATAGACGATTGGGACATGTTCGCGCCTCCTTATGGGGTTTCGATGCGCCGCTGCAGCAAGTTGATCAGCAGCAACAGGACAAAGGACACCACCAGCATCAAAACGCCGATGGCGGTGGCGCCGGTGTAATCGTACTGGTCGAGTTTGACCATGATCAGCAGCGGCAAAATCTCAGTTTTCATCGGCATGTTGCCGGCGATGAAAATCACCGAACCGTACTCGCCGACGCCACGGGCAAAAGCCAGGGCAAAACCGGTGAGCCAGGCGGGCAGCAGCGCCGGCACCAGAATGTAACGGAACACCTGCAACGGCTTCGCTCCCAGACACGCAGCAGCTTCTTCGACTTCACGGGGAATGTCGGCCAGCACCGGTTGCACCGTGCGCACCACGAACGGCAGGGTCACGAAGGTCAGCGCCAGGGTGATGCCCAGCGGGGTGTAGGCGATCTTGAAACCCAGGTCTGTGGCGAACTGCCCGACCAGACCGGTCGGCGCGTACAGCGCAGTCAAGGCGATACCCGCCACCGCCGTCGGCAGGGCGAATGGCAGATCGATCATCGCGTCGATGACCTTGCGCCCCGGGAAGGTGTAGCGCACCAGCACCCAGGCCAGCAGCGTGCCGATGATGCCGTTGATGATCGCGGCACACAGCGCGGTACCGAAGCTCAGCTTCAGGGCGGCCAGCACACGCGGCGCGGAGATGATCGTCCAGAACTGATCCCAGGTGAGTTGCGCGGCGTGGACGAACATCGCCGCCAGCGGGATGAGCACAATCAGGCTGAGGTACACCAAGGTGTAACCCAGCGTCAGCCCGAAGCCGGGTATGACGGGGGAGATACGACGCGACATAAAAGTCCTTGGTTAAAAAGCCTTCCGCTGAACGCATCAGGCTCGTGGTGTGGCTGAAGTCAGATTACTGCGCCTGATAAATCTGGTCGAACACGCCACCGTCGTTGAAGAATTTCGGCTGTGCGGCTTTCCAGCCGCCGAAGTCCTTGTCGATGGTCACCAGTTCCAGTGTCGGGAACTGCTGGGCATATCTGGCGGCGACAGCCTTGTCACGCGGACGGTAGAAGTTCTTCGCGGCGATTTCCTGGCCGGCCGGGCTGTACAGGTGTTTGAGATAGGCTTCGGCGATCTGCGCATTGCCCTTCTTCTCGGCGTTCTTGTCGACCACGGCCACGGGCGGTTCAGCGAGGATCGAGAGTGAAGGCACGACGATGTCGAACTTGTCCGTGCCGCCGTCTTCTTTCAGCGCCAGGAACGCTTCGTTTTCCCAGGCCAGCAACACATCACCCTGACCATTGTTGACGAAGGTAATGGTCGAGCCGCGAGCGCCGGTATCGAGAATCGGCACATGCTTGAACAGGGTCTGTACGTACTCCTTGGCTTTGGCTTCATCACCGCCATTGGCTTTCAGGCCGTAGGCCCAGGCGGCGAGGAAGTTCCAGCGCGCACCGCCGGAAGTTTTCGGGTTCGGAGTGATCACCGAGACGTCGTTCTTGACCAGATCACCCCAGTCCTTGATGCCTTTGGGATTGCCCTTGCGCACCAGGAACACGATGGTCGAGGTGTACGGCGTGCTCGCCTGCGGCAGGCGCTTGTGCCAGTCGGCCGGCAGGGTTTTGCCGAGTTTGGCGATTTCGTCGATGTCACCGGCCAGGGCCAGGGTCACGACGTCGGCACGCAGACCGTCGATCACCCCACGGGCCTGCTTGCCCGAGCCGCCGTGGGATTGCTGGATTCTCACCGTGTCGCCGGCATGTCCTTGCTGCCAGAACTGGATGAATTCGGCGTTGTAGTCCTGATACAGCTCACGCGTCGGGTCATACGACACGTTGAGCAGTTCGTAATCCTTGGCAACCGCGCAACCGGCAAACGCGGCACTGGCCACGGCGGCCAACGCGTAACGGCGAATCGACGACATGGTGAAAGCTCCTGGAATTCTGGGTGATGGCTTTTTCTTATGAATATCTGCAATCGAGTTGCCGGTCGGGATCTTTTAGCCCGGTTGCTTGCCCGGCTGCTGCAAGCGGAATTTCTCTTTGCGCTCGATCTGGACCACTTGCGCGTTGTGCACAGTGATCTCCACTGCGCCAAAGCGCAGGTCGCGCAGGGCACTCTGGATCTCACGCAAAATGGTGGCTTCGTCCTGACCGTCAACGCTACGCAGGGATGCGCTCATGGTGCTGCTCCTTTGAAGGGGATTGGCCTGGCAGCGGAGGGCACTGCATTGGCGTGGGAGCAATATAAGAGAGGCACTGTTATTCTTAAAAATACTATTTAAGAATTTTTATATAACCGAAAAGAATTATCTATACGGACAAGGGGTTGCGATCTGTTGATCTTCAATCGATCAATGGCGCTCGCGACCAATCGATCTCCGGCGCCGGTACCGGCCGTCCAAACCAGTACCCCTGCCCCAGATTGCACTCCTGCTCCAACAGAAACGCCGCCTGCTCAACCTGTTCGATGCCCTCGGCATGCACCTGCATGCCCATGCTGCGGGCCAGCGCGATGATCACCCGGACAATCGCCACATCATGTTCGTCCCCGGGCAATCCGGCGACGAACCCCTGATCGATCTTGAGTTTCTGCACCGGCAAGCGCTTGAGCCGCAGCAGCGATGAATAGCCAGTGCCGAAATCATCAATGGCCAAACGAATGCCCAATTCGCGCAAGCGATGCATCTGCTCCAGCGCCACTTCCGGGTCGTCCATCACCGCACTTTCGGTGACCTCCAGTTCCAGATAGGCCGGATCCAGCCCAGTGTCGTGCAGCACCTGCGCCACCTGTTGATACAACTCGCGTCGAGCAAACAGCCGCGACGAGACATTCACCGCCACAAACGCCAGCAACACCCCGGCTTTCAGCCATTGGCACATTTGCCGGCAAGCCTGCTGCATGACCCACGCGTCGATCTCGGCGATCAACCCGGTGCGCTCGGCAATCGGGATGAATTCGGCCGGCGACACCAGGCCGCGCTGCGGATGCTGCCAACGCACCAAGGCTTCAACGCCGATCAGGCGCCCGGTTTTCAGGTCATGCACCGGTTGGTAGTAGACCCGCAGCTCCTGCTGCTCCAGCGCTCGGCGCAATTCGAAAGCGATTTCGACCCGTCGCTGGGCATGGGCCGTCAGCTCTTCGGTGTACAAGGCGTAACCGTTGCGCCCGTTGCTCTTGGCCTTGAACAGCGCAGCATCGGCATTGCGCAGCAGTTGTTCGGCGCTCAGCGCATCGCTGGGAAACAGGCTGATGCCGACACTGGCGTTGATGAACAACTCATGACCTTCGATACAAAACGGCTCTTTGAGCGCGTCGAGAATGCGCCGGGCCAACGCCGCTGCCTGCACCAGTTGTGGACAACACTCGGCCAGCACCGCGAATTCATCGCCTCCGAGTCGCGCCAGAGTGATGCCGGGACCGAACAAGTCCTGCAACCGCGCAGCCACGGACTTGAGCAGTCGATCACCGACGTTGTGACCGAGGCTGTCGTTGATCATCTTGAAGTGATCCAGATCGAGCATCAGCAGGGCGCAGCCGCGTTTTTGGAGCTGCGCCGAGGCCAGCGCCTGCTCGGCGCGGTCGCTGAACAGCAGGCGATTGGGCAGATCGGTCAGCGGATCGTGGTGAGCGAGGTGCTTGAGTTCATGCTCGGAGTGCTTGATCGCACTGATGTCGGAGAACACCGCCACATAGTGACTAAGGCGCCCCTGATCATCGTGTATGACGCGGATGGTTTGCCACTGAGGATAAATTTCGCCGCTTTTACGGCGGTTCCAGATCTCACCGCTCCACTCGCCCTGCGACGCCAGCGTGGCGAACATCGCCTGATAGAAACCCGGCGGATGATGGCCAGACTTGAACAGGCTTGGCTGCTGACCCAGAACTTCCTCGCCTTGGTAACCAGTGATCTCGATGAACGCACGATTGACGTGCACGATCAGCCCACGATGGTTGGTGACCAGTACGCCTTCACGCGTGCAATCGAACACAGCCGCCGCCTGCCGCAGGCGTTCGCGATCAGCATGCCGCTCGCGCAAACGCGCGCCAATCCCCAGAAACGCACACAAACGCGCCCGCGCCAGAAAGATCAGCCCGGCACTGAACGCCGCCAATACATAACCGTTGATCAGTTGCCAACGGGCAAGATCGACGGCGTTATCGAAGAAACTGTTTAATAAATAACCAGCCCCCTGCAGCCAGACGACTGCAACTACAAGATAGAGCAGCGCTGCACGCAAGGCATCGCGATAAGTGGCTGACATTCGGCCGTCCATGTCCCTACAAAAAGGTTGGGATTATAGGTCAAGAAACATCCAGCGACTCTTATCTGAAAGGGTGACTGGTTTTATCTGTGTGCTTGGTGATAATGCAACGGCTGTTTTTATCTTTATCGAGGGCCCTATAGCCTATGTGGTACGAAGGTTTTCTTGGTTTGTCGGCCTGGTCACTGGTCGCCGTAACCCTGCTCATGACCCATGTGACAATTGTCGCCGTCACGGTCTATCTGCACCGTTACTCCGCCCATCGCTCGCTGGAGCTGAATGCCGGGCTCAAACACTTTTTCCGCTTCTGGCTGTGGCTGACCACAGCGCAGAACACCCGCGAATGGACCGCCATCCACCGCAAACACCACGCCAAATGCGAAACCGAAGAGGACCCGCACAGCCCGGTCATCAAAGGTCTGTCCACTGTGCTGCGCACCGGCGCCGAACTGTACCGTGCCGAAGCGCAAAACCCCGAGACCCTGCGCATCTACGGCAAAAACTGCCCCGAAGACTGGATCGAACGCAACGTCTACAGCCGCTATCCGCTGCTGGGCGTGGCCATCATGGGCGTCATCGACCTGCTGCTGTTCGGCACCATCGGCATCACCATCTGGGCGATCCAGATGATGTGGATCCCGGTGTGGGCTGCCGGCGTGATCAACGGCCTGGGCCATGCCGTCGGCTACCGCAACTTCGAATGCCGCGACGCGGCGACCAATCTGGTGCCGTGGGGCATCCTGATCGGCGGCGAAGAACTGCATAACAACCATCACACCTACCCCAACTCGGCCAAGCTGTCGGTGAAGAAGTGGGAGTTCGACCTCGGTTGGGCCTGGATCAAAGTCTTCAGCTTCCTGCGTCTGGCCAAGGTGCAACGTGTCGCGCCGATTGCTCACCGTGTCGAAGGCAAGGGCAACCTGGACATGGACACCGCCATGGCGATCCTCAACAACCGCTTCCAGATCATGGCCCAGTACCGCAAGCTGGTCATCGGCCCGCTGGTCAAGCAAGAGCTGGCCAAGGTCGATCATTCGGTGCGTCACCAGTTCCACCGCGCCAAGCGTCTGCTCTCGCGGGAAACCAGCCTGCTGGAAGATCGTCATCACCTGCGTATCCAGACCATGCTCGAGCACAGCCAGGCACTGAAGGTAATTTACGAAAAACGTCTGGCCCTGCAACAGATCTGGGTCAAGACCAGTGCAAATGGCCACGACATGCTCGCCGCCATCAAGGAATGGATTCACGAGGCCGAGGCCAGTGGCATACATTCCCTGCGCGAATTCGCCGACCAGTTGAAAACCTACTCGCTGCGCCCTGCAGCGGTCTGAGACCGTTGATCGGTGCGTCCGGACTCCCGGGCGCACCCATCGGAACTTAGCCCGCAATCCCCTATCTCAAAGACACTTCGCCACCCCGGCGGGCCGTACTGTGGTCGTTGTCGAATTCCGGCACGCCCTTTGAGATCTGTGCCGATGGTCAACAACAACCAAAAAGACTCATCCCTCCCGCAATGGCCCGAGGCCGCGCAAACCCTCATGGCGTTGATGCACGCCCAAGGCGAAGTCGCCCGGCTGAGCGAGCGCGAGCAACTGTTCAGCGCCCTGCTGGTCAGCGTCAATGCCGTGCTGTGGGCCTTCGACTGGGAAACCCGGCAGGTGCTGTACGTCAGCCCCGCCTATGAACGGATTTTCGGCCGCTGCGCCGGCCTCTTGCTCGCCGACTACAACCAGTGGCGCGACAGCATCTACCCCGACGATCTGGACTACGCCGAACGCAGCCTCGCCGACGTCCTGCACAAAGGCGCCGTGGAAGATCGCGAATACCGGATCATTGCCGCCGACGGCCAGGTACGCTGGATCAGCGATAAATGCTTCATCAATCGTCAGGACGAACCCGGACAACCGGTGGTGATTGTCGGTATCGCCGAGGACATCACCGATAAAAAGCAGATGGAAACCGAGTTGCAACGCCTGGCCACTACCGACGTGCTGACCCAAAGCAGCAATCGGCGCCACTTCTTCGAATGCGCCAATCGCGAATTCGAAGAGGCGCGCCTGCAAGGTTCACCACTGGCATTCCTGCTGCTGGATATCGATGACTTCAAAGTGATCAACGACAGCTACGGCCATCCCGAGGGTGACAATGTGCTGCAACGGATCGCCGAGTGCGGTCGCGGTTCGCTGCGACGCGCAGATCTGTTCGGGCGTATTGGTGGGGAAGAGTTTGCCGCCGTGTTCCCCGGCTGCGCGCCAGACATGGCGATGCAAGTGGCCGAACGGCTGCAACGAGAGATCCAACGCTTGAGTTTCAACCACAACGGCCAGACGTTCGGCATTACGGTGAGCCAGGGTCTGACCAGCCTCAAGGAGGGCGATGGCAGCCTCGACAGCCTGTTCGCCCGTGCGGATGCAGCGATGTACGAAGCCAAACGCCAGGGCAAAAACCGGATTATCTCTGCCTGACAACACAAAACAACTGTGGGTTTGTGAAAACTCCAGTTATTTGCGCATCCGCATCAATTCCGGCAGCCCGATCTTGAGCAACCGCGCCGTGCGGCTCTTCGCCAGTTCCTCAACACCTTCATGCTCCGTCAGGCGAGCCATCTGCGCTGCCATGTTCATCACCAGCGCCTCGCGGGAATACACCCCGCCGCCGAGCTGGTAGACCGAAGCAATCAGCTCACGCAACTCCAACGGCAAACGCCAGCGTGTACGCAACGCCGAACCATACGCCGCGCCAAACTCGGCCAGCGCGTCGCCGACTTCCTCACACTCATCCAGCTCCCCGCCGGCCTGCTTCCACTCCTGCAGACAGCGCAGCAACGCCAGATCGCCCAAACGATGCAACATGCCGGCGCAATAGCAGCGCTCCTGATCCAGATCGAGCAAGCGCGCCAGGGTGCGAGCGTACTCCGCGGTGTGCAGCGACAGGCCCCAGTAACGCTCGGCATAGTCCGCCAGACACGGATCGCTGAGCCTGGCGCTGCGTTTGAGCGCCAACCCCAGAATCAGGTTCATGCTTTGCCCAGTCCCCAGCCGATGCAGCGCCTGCGCCAACGTCTGCACCGGTGCACCGTGGTGCTGCGCCGCGCTGTTGGCTGCGGCGATCAGTACGGCGGTGATCTGCGGGTCGATGCGGATTTCCTCTTCCAGCAGCTTCAGGTCCAGCCCATTGGGATTGAGGCTGCGTTTGACCGCCACCTGCACATCGGTCATCAGCGGGGCGCCGTCAGTCTGCTCGCGGCGCCGCTCAAGGAACACCGACAAGGTCATGCCCGGCGCGAGTGCCGGCACTTCGCAGAACACTTCCTCACCGGCATTGAGCAACAAACCTTGCAGACGCTCCGTCAGGCTTTCCATGTTCAGGGGTTTGGTCAGGTACGCCGTCGGCGCCAGCGGAAGGGCTTCGCGCACGCTCGCGCTGTCGTTGCGACTGCTCATCAGAATGAACGGCAGCGGCGGATTGCGTTTGCGCTGGCGCACGCTGCGCAACACGCTCAAGCCATCGACACCGGGCAGCTCCCAATCGACGATGGCCAGGTCATAGGGCACTTCGCTGAGCAGCGAGAGGGCTTGCTGGCCGTCGGCACACAGATCCAGCCGCGCATCGCAGCGCACATTGAGCAGCACTTGCTTGAGCAGGTCACGAGACCATGGGTCGGCCTCGGCAATCAGCACTCGGGGTACGGCGGGTAAATCAACGGCAGTCATGCGCGCTCTCCCTTGCAATGCCTGAACCTTAGCCAATGCGAGCTATTCGATACAGCGCTAAACCTGATGATGTGATTCCACAGACGAAAAAAAACCCGCCGAAGCGGGTTTTTTGTCTATCCAGTCACACAGCGCCCGACCTTACAGCTCGGAGAAGCACTCTTCGATGATCGCCAGACCTTTGTCCAGTTGCTCATCCGGCGAGGTCAGCGGTACGAGTACGCGCAGAACGTTGCCGTAGGTGCCGCAGGACAACAGGATCAGGCCCTTGTCGCGAGCCTTGGCCACAACGGACGCCACAGCGGCAGCGTTCGGCTTGTGGCTGTCGCCGTTCTCGAACAGCTCGACGGCGATCATTGCGCCCAGGGCACGGACTTCGCCGATAACCGGGTACTTGGCCTGGATGGCTTTGAGGCCAGTGACCAGTCGCTCGCCGACAGCCTTGCAGCGATCCAGCAGTTTTTCTTCTTCGAAAACTTCCATCACCGCCAGAGCCGCCGCGCAAGCGATCGGGCTACCGGCGTAAGTGCCACCCAGGCCGCCTGGAGCGATGGCGTCCATGTATTCGGCCTTGCCGCACACACCGGCCAGCGGGAAACCGCCAGCGATGGATTTGGCGAAAGTGGTCAGGTCGGCAGCAACGCCCATCTGCTCCATGGCGAAGAAGGTGCCGGTACGGCCAGCGCCGGTCTGCACTTCGTCAGCGATCAACAGAATGCCGTGCTGGTCGCACAGGGCGCGCAGACGCTTCATGAACTCTTTAGGCGCGACGTAGAAACCGCCTTCGCCCTGAACCGGCTCGATGATGATGGCAGCGATGTCACGCGGCTCAGCGTCGTTCTTGAAGATGCGCTCGATAGAAGCGATCGAATCGTCGATGCTCACGCCGTGCAGTTCGTTAGGGTACAGCGCGCGGAAGATGCCGCCTGGCATCAGGCCCATGCCGGCCGAGTAAGGCACGACCTTACCGGTCAGGCCCAGGGTCATCATGGTGCGACCGTGGTAAGCGCCGGTGAAGGCGATCACGCCGGCACGGCCAGTGGCGGCACGGGCGATTTTCACGGCGTTTTCCACCGCTTCGGAACCGGTGGTGACCAGCAGGGTTTTCTTGGCGAAATCACCTGGCACCTTGGCGTTGATTTTTTCGCACAGCTCAACGTACGGCTCGTAGGCCAGCACCTGGAAGCAGGTGTGGGTCAGCTTGTTCAGCTGTTCGGTCACGGCGGCGATGATTTTCGGGTGCACGTGGCCGGTGTTCAGTACAGCGATACCGCCGGCGAAGTCGATGAATTCACGACCTTCAACGTCAGTCACGGTAGCGTTCTTCGCGGATTCGGCGAAGATCGGGTGAATCTGGCCAACACCACGAGGTACGGCAGCGGTACGGCGGGCCATCAGTTCAGCGTTAGTCTTGCTCATTACAGTCCTCATTCGCCGCTCATCGGGCGGCGTGGTTCAAGGATTAAGCGGGAGGAAGCGACGGTGGCAGCATGCGATGATCGACTGCCACGGCGTTCCCGGCCGCAGAGAAAATTCCGGTTTGAAACGACGCAAAGGGACAGCGCTCTCGTGCCCTTTGCGTTTGCAGCAATCCCTTTCCCGGCTTAGATGCCCAGGCAGAGGTATTTGATTTCCAGGTAATCTTCGATGCCGTACTTGGAGCCTTCACGGCCCAGACCCGACGCCTTGATGCCGCCGAATGGCGCGACTTCGTTGGAGATCAGCCCGGTGTTGACGCCGACCATGCCGTATTCCAGGGCTTCGGCCACACGGAACACACGGCCCAGGTCACGAGCGTAGAAGTAAGAGGCCAGACCGAACTCGGTGTCGTTGGACATCGCGATCACTTCGGCTTCGTCTTTGAAGCGGAACAGCGGCGCCAGCGGACCGAACGTTTCTTCCTTGGCGACCGCTGCGTCTTTCGGCACGTTGGTCAGGATGGTCGGCTCGAAGAAGTTGCCTTCCATCGGCTTGCCACCGGCCAGCACCGTGGCGCCTTTGGCCACGGCGTCAGCGATGTGTTCTTGCACCTTGGCCACGGCTTTTTCGTCGATCAGCGGGCCAGTGGTGGTGCCGTCTTCCAGACCGTTGCCGATCTTCAGTTTGGCCACGGCCACTTTCAGCTTCTCGGCGAAGGCGTCGTAGACCGAATCCTGAATGTACAGACGGTTGGCGCAGACGCAGGTCTGACCGTTGTTGCGGTACTTGGAAATGATCGCGCCTTCAACGGCCTTATCCAGGTCTGCGTCGTCGAACACGATGAACGGCGCGTTGCCGCCCAGTTCCAGCGAGACTTTCTTGATGTCCTTGGCACATTCGGCCATCAGTTGACGGCCGATTTCGGTCGAACCGGTGAAGGACAGCTTGCGCACGATCGGGTTGCTGGTCAGCTCGCTGCCGATGTCGCCGGCGCTGCCGGATACCACGCTGAACACACCCGCAGGAATGCCGGCACGCTGGGCCAGTTCAGCCAGTGCGAATGCGGAGAAAGGGGTTTGCGAAGCAGGCTTGAGCACCATGGTGCAACCGGCAGCCAGCGCCGGGCCGGCCTTACGGGTGATCATCGCGGCCGGGAAGTTCCACGGGGTAATGGCTGCGGTCACGCCGATTGGCTGCTTGATCACGATCAGGCGTTTGTCCGGCTGGTGGCCCGGAATCACGTCACCGTAAATGCGCTTGGCTTCTTCAGCGAACCACTCGATGAACGAAGCGGCGTAAACGATTTCGCCCTTGGCTTCGGCCAGCGGCTTGCCCTGTTCGAGGGTCATCAGGCGAGCGAGGTCGTCCTGGTTTTCGATCATCAGCTCGAACCAGCGACGCAGTTTGCCGGCACGCTCTTTGGCGGTCAGTGCACGCCAGGCCGGCAGCGCTTTATCAGCGGCTTCAATGGCACGGCGGGTTTCGGCAGCGCCCATCTTCGGCACGGTACCGAGAATTTCGCCGGTGGCCGGGTTGTTGACCTTGATCGTCTGACCGTTGTCCGCATCGACCCAAGCGCCATCAATGAAGGCTTGCTGGCGGAACAACTGGGTGTCTTTAAGCTGCATGTCGGCTTTCCTTAACAGCACCGCGGCCTGCGCGGAGCAAATTATGATTGTAGAAAGGCGCCTCGCAAGGCTGCCGTCAGGGAAATCAGTGACCGGGTGAGGCGCATCAATCGTGCACGACTCGAAACACCTGCGCTTCAACGCCCAGTCAACGAGCGTTTGAAATCTCAAACGGATCGTAGGAGCAAAGGGTTTAAAGGACAATAGGGCGTTCGAAAAAAAGAACAAAAACGGCGTGTTTGTGAAGTTTTTCAGATCAACGAGCAAAACGCCCCCGCCGCAGGAAAACCATAGAACACCCCCGTCAAAGCGCCAAGCGAGGGTTTTGCAGGACGTTACCGCTTTATGGAATACAGCGACTCCAGCCGACACTCGCACTGACAATACGCCCCAAAACCCGGCATGGACGCCCCGAGCCGACCTAGGTATGATGTCGCCCGCTGCACCAGTAGCTCAGCTGGATAGAGTACTGCCCTCCGAAGGCAGGGGTCGTGGGTTCGAATCCCGCCTGGTGCACCATTGATTTAAACGAGAAAGCCCCGGACTGTAATGGTCCGGGGCTTTTTTGTGGGCGTTGGCTTTTCGGGTGAATAATTCCAGCTTTTTGATCAATGAAGCCTCGGCCGGGCGGGCAGTTGTCAACTTAGAGTTGACAACTGCCTTCAAACGCAACGACCAAAAGCCATGAGTTGCTGGGTTTCACCGAGCATCCAAACTTCAACCATCACTCCGTCGTCCAATCAAACTCGTCGTAATCCTCATCCTCATCCTCTTCCTCCCCCAACTCCTCTTCAAAGACATCCTCTTCCTCAAGCACATCCTCTTCCTGCTGGCTCAGCAGAAACTCCTTACGCGCTTCGGTAATCGCGCGGCGCATCTCTTCGCCTTTTTGCGGGCAGTTGAGGAGTTGGGCGATGCGGTCGATTTTTGGTGCCACGGTGTTCTCCAGCGATTCAGCTATGGCCCGATATTGCGCGTTTTTGCGGGGCAATGCCAAATGGCTGGGCGAACAGGCGGTCAGTTCTGCTGGATTTGCTGGAGCCGGGCGTCGAGGTCGGCGTTCGGGTAGCGTTTGTGCAGTTGGTTGAACAGGGTGTCGG
The DNA here is from genome assembly GCF_963970575.1 of Pseudomonas sp. EA_65y_Pfl2_P74. Lineage (NCBI taxonomy): Bacteria > Pseudomonadati > Pseudomonadota > Gammaproteobacteria > Pseudomonadales > Pseudomonadaceae > Pseudomonas > Pseudomonas sp. EA_65y_Pfl2_P74. The sequence goes on along the minus strand of NZ_CAXAOQ010000001.1, from coordinate 77,319 downwards.
CGACTTTTGATTGGCCGGATTCGCGCAGGCGCAGGACTTCGCGCAGTTGTTCGTCGAGGCCGTTGGCGGGGGCGGCGGCGCGTTTGCTGAGTTTGGCTTCGTCGGCGCGGTTGGATTGGCTTTGCATAGGCGCGGCCATTTCCGCCATCGGTGCGGGGGCGGCCAGTGATTGCGCTTCGGGCGCTTGTTTACGGGCCATTGAGGCAGCAGGTTTGGCCGCCGGGGCGAAGTCGAATTGGGGTTGCGGTTCGGGGGCGCGTTGCACCAGTGACAACATCAGGGCCACGCCGACGAGGCTGGCGAATGCGACTTGCCAGCGTGGTTTGCGGCAGGCGTCGAGCCAGCGTTGCCACAGGCCTGGCTTCGGTGCCGAGACTTCGCGGTGGGCAGCCTTGAGGATGAACGCGTCGAGGTGCGCGGGCGGCTCGGCATTGTGCTGTTCGCGAACATGTTTGATCACAGGATCTTCGGGTGTCTGGCGGGCGTCAGTCATGTCAGTACCTCCTCGGCCAGCAGCCGACGCAGTTTTTGCTGGGCGTAGCGCAAGCGGCTCTTGACGGTTTCCAGCGGTGTTTCGGTGAGGCTGGCGATTTGTGCCAGGTCGAGGTCGCCGTGGGCGCGCAGCAGGAACACTTCGCGCTGGTCGGCGGGCAGGTTTTGCAGAGCGGTTTCGAGGCGTTGGCTGTCGCGGCTGAGGCTCAACAGTTGCTCGGGATCGGTCGCCTCGTCACTGACAGCGTGGGTTTGCTCATCGTAACTGTCGTGCAGCGGTTGCTGGGCGCCGTGCTTGCGCCAGTGATCGATCAGGCGATTGCGGGCGATCTGGAACAGCCATGTACGAAAGGTCGCCCGTCCTTGTGGCTGACTGGCGCTGCGGATCAGGCTCAACCAGGTTTCCTGAAACACTTCGTCGGCCAGTTCGGGTTTGCCGCTCAAGCCGAGCAGGAACCGATACAACGCTTGGCGATGGCGGGCGTACAAGATCTCGAACGCCGCGCCGTCGCCCTCGCGGTAGCGCGCCAGCAACGCTTCATCGCTGCTGGCGGTTGAGCTGTCTGGCGAAGCAAACAGCTGACCGATGAAGCCTTTGAGGCGACTCACTATTCAATCCGTCGCTCAGTGGGCTGCGCATTCGATGCGGTTGAACTGCGCAGGCTCTGCGCCAGTTCGACCAATTGCACGAACTCGTTGCGCAGGCCGAAACGGTCATCGCCTCGCGCGCCACGGGCCAGCGCTTCGGTGTCCTTGAGGCTGAAATCGCCGGTGTAGCGACCGTCCTTGAGTTGCTGGGAAAACGCAGCAACCGCCGCCGCAAAGCGCAGGTCTTCGCTGGCCGGTGCAACCTGATTGGCAATCGGCCGCTCGATCAGCAGACTTTTCCCACCTTCGGGCTGTTGATATCGCACACGCAGCATCGCCAATTCTCCGTTCTTCTGCGCAACAACCGCACTCGATTGACCATAGCGCAGTGGCTCCAGCCAGCCCTTCTCGCCTGCCGGAACAATTTCGTACAGCGCGGTCACCGTGTGTCCTGCGCCGATTTCGCCTGCATCGACTTTGTCATTGCTGAAATCCTCACGCTTGAGTGCACGGTTTTCGTAGCCGAGCAGGCAATATTCACTGACCTGCGCCGGGTTGAACTCCACCTGCAATTTGACGTTTTTCGCCACCACGGCAAGGGTCGAGGCGAGTTGATCGACCAATACTTTGCGTGCTTCGCGCAGGTTGTCGATGTAGGCGTAGTTGCCATCGCCAGCGTCCGCCAGTTGTTCCATCAGGTGTTCATTGTAGTTATCCACACCGAAACCCAGGGTGGTCAGGGAAATTCCGGTTTTACGTTTATCCACAGCCATTTGTTTAAGGCTGTCGAAGTCGCTGACGCCGACGTTGAAATCACCGTCGGTGGCCAGCAGGATGCGGTTGATGCCTTTGGGGATGAACGCCTGTTGGGCCATTTGATAGGCCAGTTCGATGCCCGACGCGCCAGCGGTCGAGCCGCCGGCGGTCAATTGCTCGATGGCGTTACGAATCCTGGCTTTTTCCCGCCCGGAAGTGGGTTCAAGCACCACGCGGGCGTCGCCGGCATACACGACCAGCGACACCCTGTCCTGCTCGCGCAATTGATCGACCAGCAGTTTCAGTGTGCTTTTGACCATCGGCAGACCTTCGCGGCGATCCATCGAGCCGGACACGTCCACCAGAAACACCAGATTGGCCGGGGCCAGTTCTGCCACGGCGCGGTCGGACGCCTTGATGCCGATGCGCAACAAGCGAGTGTGCGGGTTCCATGGCGACGCCGCCAGTTCGGTAGTCACGCCAAACGGCGAGCCGTCGCTGGGCAGCGCATAGTCATAGGGGAAGTAATTGACCATTTCCTCCAGCCGCACCGCACCTTCCGGCGGTAGGCGTCCTTGATTGAGCAAGCGGCGGACATTGGCATAGGCGCCCGTGTCGACGTCGGCGCTGAAGGTCGAGACCGGGGTTTGGGCCACGCTGTGGATGGGGTTGTCGGCCAGCGTTTGATATTGCTCACGCGGCTCGTCGCGATAGCCTTGTGGATAACTTTCCCGCGCGGGCATCGCTGCGAAACTGGCAATCGGTGCAGGGCGAACACTGCGCTTGGCCTGCGCACTGTCGGCCAGCATCGCCTCCTGTTGAACCGATGGCTGGGCCGGCGCGGGGACAGCAACGGATTGCGGGTTGGAGGAAACACCGCAACCGGCGATGGACAACAGCACGCTGACCGCAGCAGGTCGCAGAAAAGGCAGGGAACGGGACATGGGGGCTGACCTCGGGATGAAATTGATCATTCATCCACTGAGACGGGCAGTCCGTTGCGTTCGGGTTAACGCCGTTGAAATATTTCTGCTGTGGATAACGCCGCAGACTACGCAGCGTTCTCGGCGCATTCAAAACAGGCTGAGCGGTACATTCGCCACCAGACGGAACTCGTCGTAACTGCCGTCGATCTGCCCGCCACTCGCGCGGTGGTTATAGACGATACTGCGCAGCGCCGTATTTTTCAGGGTGCCGGACTGCACCACGTAGGCGAGCATCAAGCCATTTTCGTTGTGCTTGGCACCGTCCAGCCCGCGCACGTTGTAGCCGGTGTTGCGTCCGTCGCGGTCGCCGCTGTAGTGGGTGCCATCGATGCCCCAGCCCTTGGCGTGCCACAGGCTGGCGGTCAGGCCCGGCACGCCGTAGCTGGCGAGGTCGAAGTCATAGCGCAGTTGCCAGGATTTTTCGTTCGGACCGTTGTAGTCCGAGTACAGCGAGTTAGCCATGTAGTTGCCTGTGGACTCCCACACGTAGTCGAAATATTCGTTGCCGAACACCTGCTGCCACGCCGTAGTCAGAGCGTGCGCGCCATGGGCGGCGGTGATTGCCAGGCTGTAGGCGTGGTTGTCGATGAAGCCCAGGTTTTGTTCACCCTGATCGCGCGTGCGGTAGTAGTTGAGGCTGGTTTTCAGCGCGAGATTGGCGCGATCCCCCGTTACGTGAGTCGCGCCCAGATAGTATTGCTGCCACATGTCCTCGAACCGCGAGCCATAAGCGCTCAATGTCAGACCGTAGGGCGCTTTGGCTGTCGCGCCGAGATAGCTGATACGTGAACCGCTGTAGGCGCGATTGCCGAAGGTGGTGGTCAGGCGTTCGCTGCCAGTGCCGGTACGCGGGATGGCGCGCTCGAAGCTGCCCGCTTGCAGCGCCAGCCAGTCGAGTTCGTTGCTGTTCAGGCCAATGCCCTGAAAGGTTGACGGCAAGGCACGGTTGTCCTTGTAGCGCAGGATCGGGTTTTCCGTGAGCATCCGCCCGGCCTTGAGTTCGGTGCTCGACACTCGCAGTTTCACGTCGCCGACACCCAGACGACTCCAGCTCGGGACCGCGTCGCCATCGCTGTCGACCAGCACCCGGTCACCGCCATTGGCCACCGCACCGTGCCCACGCTCAAGGGTCACTGCGCTGAACAGCGAGGCATCGACACCGAAGCCCACCCAACCTTCGGTGTAGCCCGAGATGTAATTGAGCATCGCGGTCTGCACCCAGGTGTCGCGCTGGCGTGTGGGCTGTGCGACGCCGGCCTTTTTGATCACCAGGTGGGTACTGCGCTGGGTGTGCTGGTTGGAATAGTAGTGGCGCAAATTCAGGTTGAGGTGGCTGCCATCGATCAGACCTATCGCCTGATCCTGCGCTGTGACGGGGTCACCGGCACAAGCGGGCTGGGCGATGAGCAGCATTGGCAGCAACGCCCGACGTACATGTGATTGCATGGAAAAAGGCCTTTAAAAAAGAGTGCACGCAGCCTAAGCGTCTGGCGCTTGAGCGGCCTACGGGCACGGCCAGGGATCAGTGGGGTGGCGCAGACGGCCAGTGTTTGATCGGGCCGCGCCAGCCTTCGTAAGCCTTGGCGCACTGCAACAACCATTGATCGGCAAACCGCGGTGCAACCATTTGCAGGCCGATCGGCATACCCGCTGATGTGAACCCGCAGTTGATCGACAAGGCCGGTTGCTCGCCCATATTCCATGGCAGCGTGAACACGATGTGTTCAAAAGGCTGGCGCGGGTCATTGCCGGGCGAGGGCCATTCAGCGGGAAAGCTGCTGACCTGATTGGTCGGCGACAACAGCAAGTCGACGTCGCCGAACAACTGCGCGCAGCGACGACGGATTTCAAAGGTCTGATTGAAACCTTCAACCGCATGCACCGCGCTCATCTCGGCCGCCGGTGCCGCCCAGTCCTGAATGTAGGGCAAGACGTTGTCGCGTTGCGCCGTGCTCAAGCTTTGCAGTTGCGACAGCTGGCGGGCGCGCCAGAAATCATCGAGGCCGTCGAGCAATTGTCGATCCATCAGCGACCCGATCAAGTGCACCTGCGCGCCATGCGCCTCGAACATTCGCGCGGCATCTCGCACCGCTTCACAGACTTCATGTTCAGGCTGGAAGCCGCAGCCGGGGTCGAGCATCAGCCCGATGCGTAGACCCTGCATCGACGGTGTTTGCAGGTTCCAGTCCAGCGCTTGCGCCGGCAGGCTGGTGGCGTCGCGCGCATCCGGTAACGCCAGATAACGCATCATCAGCGCGCAATCATCCACGGTGCGGGTCATCGGCCCCGCGCAACGGCCGGTGTAATACGGATCAATCGGGATCCGTCCAAGCGTTGGCTTGAACCCCACCAACCCACACCAGCCGGCCGGCAAGCGTACCGAGCCGCCGATGTCGGTGCCGACATGCAGCGGACCATAACCCGCCGCCGCCGCAGCCGCCGCGCCGGAACTCGAGCCGCCGGGGTTTTGCGTGGTGTCCCACGGGTTGCGCGTGATGCCATGGAAACTCGACAACCCCGACGACAGCATGCCGAAATCCGGCACCGTGGTTTTGCCCAGAATGATCGCCCCGGCTTCACGCAAACGCGCGGCCGGCGGCGCGTCGGCAGTCGCCGCGATCAACGTCGTGGCGCGCGAACCTTGGGGGATGCAATCGCCCTCAGTGGCGATCAATTCCTTGAGTGTCACCGGGATGCCGTCGAGCATGCCGCGTGGGGTTCCACGACTCCAGCGTTCAGTCGACGCGCGCGCCTGATCGAGTACGCGCTGCGGATCGAACGCGTACAGCGCATTGATGCTCGGTTCCCAGCGCTCGATGTGCGCCAGCAGGTGATCGTAGTAGTCCAGCGGCGACAACTTACCGCTGGCAAACAAGGCCAGCAGTTGTGCCGCCGACAAGTCATGTAAATCAGTCATCCAATAGCCGTCCGTGCAAAACCATAGTGCGCAGGCTGCAAAATGTCTGCCTTAGCGCTCGGCAACCAGCGTCTGACTGGTTGAAGCCGTATCGCGCCCACCGAAATATGCGGCGCAGGCAACGCCCACCGCGCCCATCACCAGGCTGTACGCCACGCACACCCACGGGCTCCACGGCATCAGCCCGATCAACAACAGCGGTGTGGTGCTCGCCCACAGTGCATAGGCAATGTTGTAGGTAAACGAAATGCCCGAGACGCGGATGTGTGCGGGAAACAGGCTAACCATCACCGACGGCACTGCGCCGACCACACCACACCCCAATCCCGCCAGCGCATACGCCAGCCCCAGCCACGCACCGCCACTGATCAGGCAGCCATAAAGCAGGGCCACGCCGACCGGCAGCAGCACGCTGTACAACATGACCGTGCGCCAGGCGCCGAGCCGGTCGACGATCAACCCGGCCAGCACACAACCGATATTCAGGAAGACAATACCGAGGCTGCTCAGGGCGAATGTATGGCTGGGGCTCATGCCGAAGCTTTTTTGCATGACCGTCGGGGTGATCACCACCAGCACCACCACTGCCGACGTCAGCACGCAGGTCAGAATCATCGCCGGCAACAACATGTGCCGATGCTCGCGCATCACGGTGCGCAACGGCAGTTCGGCGTCAGCCTCACGGCGCGCCTGCAAAGCCATGAACACCGGCGTCTCGCTCAGCCAGCGACGCAGCCAGACACCGATCACGCCGAACAATCCGCCGAGCAGAAACGGAAAGCGCCACGCGTAATCGAGAATTTCCGCGGGAGTGAACACTTGCGCCAGCAGGGTCGCGGTCAGCGCTCCGAGCAAATAGCCAAAGGTCAGTCCGGCTTGCAGGAAACCCAGCGCATAACCGCGATGACCGGCCGGCGCGTGCTCGGCGACGAACACCCAGGCACTCGGCACTTCCCCACCGACTGCGGCGCCTTGCAACACACGCAGCAGCAACAGCAGCAACGGTGCGAAGTAACCAATCTGAGCGTAGGTCGGCATGATGCCAATCAGCAGGCAGGGCAACGCCATCATCAAGATGCTCAGGCTGAACACGCGCTTGCGCCCCAGCTGATCGGCGAAGTGCGCCATCAGAATTCCGCCGAGCGGTCGTGCCAGATAGCCAGTGACAAAAATGCCGAAGCTTTGCAGCAATCTCAGCCACTGCGGCATTTCTGGCGGAAAGAACAGCTGACTGAGGGTCAGTGCGAAAAACACGAAGATAATGAAGTCGTAGATTTCCAGTGCACCACCCAGGGCTGCGAGGCCCAGGGTCTTGTAGTCAGACCTGGAAAACCGATGGGATCGCGAACCGGTCAGGGCAGTCATGGGCAAACTCTGAATAGACAGATAGAGAAAACGACGCCTGCCAACAAGGGCCCGAACGAACTGCCCCCCAGGTGCGCCAACTGATCAATTTCAACAGCGCGACATCGTCCACGCAAAAGGTCATGTAAACAACCAAACCGAGGCTCTGTGTTGCTTTTTAGCCGAAATCTGTACATTGAGTTTTCTTCCGATTAAACAATAATCAGGCCTCCCTAACTCCCTGAATATCTGGCCAATCATGGAAGAAATTACAAGTAACTTCGCCGATTTCGCTAATCCTGACATAGAATCCATTGCCATCGTCCGAGGACGTGTCCTACAGGCGCTACAACAGTATTTGCTTGAGCGTGACTTCAAACAGTTGATGCCGATTCTGATGTCGCCCATCACAGATCCGCTGAATCACGCGGTGTATCCCGCTGAACTTCAATATGAAGAACGGCGCCTGAAACTGACCGCCAGCATGATCTTCCACAAGCAGTTGGCATTGACCGCCAAAGGCCACGACAAGATCTTTATCGTGGCGCCGAACATCCGCCTGGAAAAGGCCGAGATCAAGGATTCGGAAAACCATTTGCTGGAGTTCTCGCAGTTCGATTTCGAGATCCGCGACGGTGACATGCATCAGGTCATGGCCCTTATTGAAGGCCTGATAAAGCATGTGTTCGCCGAGGTCACTCAGCACTGCGCCGCCGAACTGTCCCAACTCGGCCGCCAACTGCCGCATTTCGCCACAGCGTTCCCGATCTACAGCTGCGACGCGTTGCGCGCCGAACATGGCGACGACTTCGAGAAGATCATGTCGGCCAAAGCGCACACGCCGTTTTTCGTCACCAACTACCGTCGCGAGTTCTACGATCGCGAAACACCGGGCAAGCGCGGCACTTACAACAACTACGACCTGATCTATCCCGATGGCTATGGCGAAGCCCTGTCCGGCGCGGAGCGTGAGTTCGAGTACGAGCAGATCGTCTACCGCATGAACGAGCTGTCGATGGACCTGCAGCCGTTCGCCAACTACCTGGAAGTCGCCCGGCGCGGCTTGCTGCACCCGAGCGCCGGTGGCGGTCTGGGCATCGAGCGTCTGCTCAAGTTCATCTGTGGCAAGCGACGCATCCGCGATGTAGCGCTGTTCGACCGCACGGTCGGTACCCGCTTCCTGTTCTGATCCGGACCTGACTCTCACAGCCTGCTCCGCTGCCGCGGCGGCAGGCTTGGCCATGGAGAAACATAATGTCTGCACTGCGTATTCACTGGTGCTCACCGCTCGATAGCGGTCAGCAAAAGGCCTCGGAAAAATACGACACCGGCGCCCTCGACTTCGCCGGGATCGTCGATTTCGCCAAGGAAGCCGATGAGCTGGGCATCGACTCGCTGTTGATGGGCATCAGCTACCACATGCCCGATCCGCTGCCGATGATTGGCGCGCTGGTGCGTGAGACCGATCGCGTCAAATTCATTCTGGCTTACCGTCCGGGGCTGGTGCCGCCGACCCTGTTCACGCAGATCGTCAACACCGTGTCGTGGATGTCGGACAAGCGTATCTCGCTGAATCTGGTCGCCGGCATTTCCCCGGACGAACAAGCCTATTACGGCGACTTCGTGGCGCACGACGGACGCTATGAGCGCACCGGCGAATTCCTCGACATCCTCAATCGGTTCTGGAGCGGCGAATCACCGCTGACCTACCACGGCAAGCACTACCGCATCGAAAAAGCCCAGCTCGGGTTGCCGTTCAAGGATGCCGAGCGTCCGCGTATTTATCTCAGCGGCGCCTCGGACGTTGCCCAGCAGATCGCCATCCAGCACAGCGATTGCTGGCTGCGTTACGGCGATACACCGCAAGGAATTGCCGAGGCCGCCCGCACGGTTTTGCAGTCCGGTTGCTCGGTGGGAATTCGCATGCACGTACTCGCCCGCGAAACCCGCGCCGAAGCGCTGGCGGCGGTCGAGAGCATGATGGAAAACCCGGACGAACAGCATCGCGAATGGGTGCGTGAGTTCGTCGGACGCTGCGATTCGGAAGCGGTGAAAACCTCGTTCCGCCTTGCCGACAAAGCTGAACACGACTGGCTGTCGCCGATGCTCTGGTCGGGTGCCGTGGCCTATCGTGGCGGTCCGGCATTGTGCGTGGTCGGCAGCTATCAGGAAGTCGCCGAATACTTGTTCGAGTACAAAAAAGTCGGCATCAGCGAGTTCATTTTCTCTGGCTGGCCAACCCGCGACGAAATGCGCCGTTTCTGCAAATACGTGCTGCCTTATCTGCGCGAGCTGGAAACCGTTTGGGACCGCGAGCATGCATGACATCAACGACGCTGCACGCAATAGCGCGATTCGTTGGTTCGGTGCCGGGTTGCTGTGTGCCTTGCTGGCGGAGCAGACCGTGCTGTTTGCCGTGCCGTTGATGATTTTCCAGCTCACTGGCAACGTGCGCTATTCCGGCGTGGCGTTTGCGCTGGAGTGGCTGCCGGCACTGATTGCCTATCCGTTCGCCGGGTTGCTGGCTGACCGGTTTGGTGGGCGCCTGCTGTTTCGCGGCGCCAATACTGCGCGGGGACTGAGCATCGCCGTGACACTGGGGATCTGCTGGTATCAGCCGCAATGGATGATCTGGGCGTTGATCGGCAACGGCATCGTATTGTCGGTGCTAATGGCGCCGGTGCGCATGGCGGTTGAAAAAAGCGTGCCGCTGATCGCCGGCCCTGAACGCCTCGCTCACTGTCAGTCGCTGGTGCAGAACATGGAGCTGCTGGCCATGGCGCTGGGCCCGGCACTCGCCGCCGGGTTGGCGATGTATGCCGACAAGCGCTGGCTGCTGGGGCTGGCGGCAGTCGCACTGTGTGCTGCGGCGCTGTTCTGGACAGGTTTGCCGACGGCGCGCTCCGTCAGTCGCCCGACCAGCGTGTTCAAGGATCTCGCGCTCGGCTGGCGCCTGTTGCTTGGCAACCCGCCAGTGCTGTCGCTGGCCGGGCTGAATTTCAGCATCAATCTGGCATTCGCTGCCGTGCTCAGCGCCAACGCGTTCGTCATCAGCGGCGTGTTCAGCGCCGCCGACGGCGTGTTTGGTCTGATGAATGCAGGGGCCGGCGCGCTGGGTCTGTTGAACTTCATTCTGGTGCCGCGACTGTTGGCGCGCATGTCGATTTATCGACTCGGTGCACTGGGTTTTGCCTTGCTGTGCCTGGGCCTGATCTGCATGGGCGTGGCCAGCGGTGTGTTGCTGTATGCCCTGAGTTTCCTGCTGGCAATGGCCGGATGCGCACTGTTCAACGTGTTCAACCGTACGCAGCGGATCAAGGCGATCGAGAGCGCTCATCTGGGCAAAGTCATGGGGCCGTTTTATCTGGTCAACCTGCTCTCTTATCCCCTGGGTGGTTTGCTCACCGCCAGCGTCGGCCACGTCTACGGCGTGCAGGTGCTGATTCTGGTGCTGGCACTCGTGCTGACCGTGCCCGGCACTCTGCTGTTCATTTTAACCACCCGGCGCTTTCGCCTCGCCCTCGAAGGTCCATCGCTCGCCATGGAGGCATCCCAATGAAAACTCGGCCTCACTGCCTGCTCGCCACCGTCGAGTCTGACTCGCACATGTGGAATCTGGTGTACCTGCAACTGTGGCTGGGCGAGCACGGCTTGAACGTGAAGAACCTCGGCAGTTGCACGCCGATGGACACAGTGCTCAGTGCATTGCAACAGCGCCGCACGCAGTTGCTGGTGGTCAGCAGCGTGAATGGCCACGGTTACTCCCAGGGTCTGGAGCTGATCCGCAAGGTGCGCCAACTGCACCCGCAACTGGCCTGCGTGATCGGCGGCAAGCTGACCACTTCCGAAAATGAAACCCTGGCAGTCCGGCAAGCCTTGATCGATGCCGGTTACAACCAGGTGTTCGTCGGCCCCGACGCTATCGACACCTTCAGCCGCTATCTGGGCTCGCTGCACGCGCAGCCCGACGCTGACTCCGTACTCGCCGACAGTGTGACGTCCTGGGGCTGACCCTCCGGCCACGACTGACTTCACTCATTCATAGGATTACCACGATGCACATCGTAATCGTCAACCGCTGGCCGCGCTTTCGTGATGGGCGCCGCTGGGACAACGAACTGACTCGCTACGAAGATTTCTTCGACCATCAACAACACCGGATCAGCTACGTGGTCGATGCACTCGGCGCCGACGGCGTACTCGCTCCGGCGCAGCATATCGCTCATCAGGTGCAGGTCGCTGACGTCAACCAATACGAGCAACTGCTCGGCGCGGTGCAGGAAGTCATCGAACGCGTCGGCCCCGTCGATCAGTTGATTGCCCTGTCCGAGTTCACCCTGGAAATCGCCGCGCGCGTGCGCCAGACCCTGAACATTCCCGGACACGGCCCGGATGAAGTGGCGGTTTACCGCGACAAGGCACGCATGAAGGAAATCCTGCAAAACCATGGCCTGCCGGTGCCGCCGTTTGCGCGTTGCGAGTCGGTGCAACAGGCCGTGGATTTTGCCCGGGAAATCGGTTTCCCGCTGATCGTAAAACCAGTGGACGGCGCCGCGAGCATGGGCGTGGAGAAGGTCGAAAACGAGATTGAACTGCGCACGCTGCTCAATAGCATCGACCTGTCGCGCTATGAGATCGAAGGCTTCATGCACGGCCAGACCTACCACATCGACGGCTTCGTCGATGTCGACGGCAGCGTGCCGTTTCAGGTGGTGTCGCGTTACATCAACAGTTGCCTGGATTTCGCCAAGGCGCAGCCACTGGGCTCGGTGATCGTCCAGGCATCGGCCCTGCGTACGCGCATCGAGGCTTTCAGCCAACAGATCATGCGTGCCCTCGATCTGCGCTGCACGGCGTTCCACCTGGAAATTTTCGTCGAACCGGACGACTCGCTGGTGTTCCTCGAAATCGGTGCGCGGGTCGGCGGCAGCGAAGTCCCGCACCTGATCAACAAAGTGTTCGGAGTCAATCTCTACGAGCATTGGCTGCGCCGCCTCGCCGGCGATCAAGTGCCGGTGCCCGCCGTCAGCCACGACCCGAGCGGCGGCTGGCTGGTGATCCCGAAACCCGCTGCCCTGCCGTGCCGGGTAGTGCAAGCCGATTCGTTGCGCGAAACCGTGCCCAGTCTGTGGCGCGAGTTGCTGCCCGAGCCGGGGCAGATTCTCGAGTCCGGCGGCAGCTACGACGCCCTGCACAGCGGACGCTTCATTTTTGTCGGCGGTAGCGAAGTGGCCACTGAAAACGATATCCGCCACACCACTCAGGCATTCCAATTCCAGGCGGAACCACTATGAACGCCCCCACTTCCCAAGCCTTGAACGACGAACCGCTGCTGGGTCAGATCAACCACTATTTGCGCGCCGACGAACGTCGCGCAGTGGCTGTCCTCGGCGAGCGTCTGATTGACGCTGCGGGCGGTCTCGACGGGCTGACCGGCTACAAATTGATGGTCGCTTACGGCGGCGGTAAAGACAGTTCTTACACCGTGGCCATGCTGCGCGCCACCCAGTTACAGCTGTCAATCCTGCATGGCCGTACCTTTCAGTTGCGCATCGCCAACATGCGCCATGCCGGCGTGCCGGATGCGGTGATGGCCAACATTGATCGGGTCTACCGCGCGCTGCACCTGTTCGATGATCCGCGAGTAGAAATGCTGGTGGTCGATCACCGCCAGATTCGCCCGTTCGAACGGCATCTGCCGTTCCCCGACGATGTACAGGCGATGAACCGTTTCGACGTGCTGATGAACGGCCACCGCACCGCTGGCGACGGTCGCCCGACCTTCTGCAACAGCTGCAACCTCGCCGTGGCGGATTTCTATGGTCGCGCCGCGTGGTGGCAGGGCGGCGTCGATGCAGTGGTCACCGGTGATTCGCGCAAAGAGCAGAAGCACTATTTCACCTGGATCATGCGTCTGGCGCAGCGTCTCGGGCTGGATGTCGAAGAATGCCGCCGGCAGGGCTTTCGCGGGTTGCTGCAAGCACTGGATGGCGTGGCCCAGCGCTATTTCATCGAACTGTTCGGCGAAGGCTTCGATCAGCATCGCGAGGAACGACGCGTTGCCTGCGGTGACGACAACGCCGATCCAGCGTTCATCAGCATTTATGATCTGGTCAGCTACAAGGTCGAGGATCATTGGGAGCTGATTACCGAATTCCTCGATTTTCGCTTCGAAGAGCTGGCATTCAGCTTCACCGAATCCGATTGCGCCAACCCGATGTTGATGGCGCACTTTCGCGGGCTGAAGGCCGAGTACGTGCAGGGTCGCAGCTACAACCAGGGGATTGCCGAATACCTGGAGCTGGCGCAGGCGCTCATGCGCAAGAAAGAAATGCCCCAGCGCCTGATCGATCTGGCCATGTCGGCCTATGTCGATGCGCCGGGCATGCAGGCGCGCCGCACGCTCGCCGAGCGCTTCGCCGAGCAGGCGTTCGGTCTCAATGAAATGCAATTGGTGTGTATGCAGTTTGCGCCGTTCGTTGATCGTGGCCGCGAGTTCTCCAGCTTCGTCGGGCTATGCCATCCGCAGCGTCTGGCCGATCTCGACAACCTGCACCGAGTGCTCGCAGGCGAGCACGACGAGCCGGCCCTCTGTCAGTGGCTGAGCGAGGTCAGTGGCCTGCCGCTGCCGGCGTTGCGCAGTCTGTACGCCCATCAACGCATCGATTTCGACAGCGACGTCACGCTGATCGCACGGGTGCGCGCTGGTGATCCGCACAAGGGACGCATCAGTCGCTACGACCCGGCGACCGGTGAAACCGTGGTTGAACTGGTCTCGGGACGCTAAAGCATGACGGCGTTCAACGGCGGCCATTTTCAACAGTTCATCGAGCGCGCCCGCGTCCGAAATGAGCTGGTGGTGCAACCGCGCATGGGTTTTGGCGCACTCAGCCAGATGCGTGCGGGGCTGGCGAGCGTCGCCGCCCTGCCCTGCGCGGCCATCGGCACCATCACGCTCGACAGCTACACCCGGGTCGGCGATTACCAGAGTGCGTTGCAATGTCTGAACAGTTCGGCGCCGATGAACGGGTTCCCGATCATCAGCCATCCGATCGAAGCGGTACGCGGCATGCTCGCCGGACTGTACAGCGCAGAGTTTCCGATCCAGATCCGCCACGGCACGGCCAAACCGCAGAATGTGTTCCAGCGTCTGGCGGCATTGGGTCTGGACGCAACAGAGGGCGGCCCGGTGTCGTACTGCATGCCCTACAGCCGCCTGCCGTTGGCCGAGGCGGTCAGTGCTTGGGCGCAAAGCTGTCAGGTGCTGGCCGGCGCAACTGAACATGCGCATATCGAGAGTTTCGGCGGCTGCCTGTTGGGGCAGTTGTGCCCGCCCTCGCTGCTGATCGCCATGACCTTGCTGGAGGCCCTGTTTTTCCGTCAGCACGGGGTGCGCGGCGTCTCGTTGAGCTACGCCCAAGGCACTTCGATGGAACAGGATTTCGGCGCGTTGCAGGCATTGCGCGAATTGGCCGCCCAGTATCTCGACGGCGATCACTGGCATGTGGTGGTGTATTCGTACATGGGCGTGTTCCCGACCTCCCGCCACGGCGCACGGCGTTTGATTTGCGACAGTGCGCGGCTGACCAAGGCTGCCGGTTGCGAGCGGTTGATCGTCAAGACCGTCGCAGAATCGCGGCAAATTCCCTCGGTCGAGGACAACCTTGATGCCTTGTGCATGGCCGCCGAAGTCGCTGCTGGCGAACTCCCGACGGTAGACGCGGGCAGCGCCGCCTATTACCAGGAAACGCTGTTCGAAGCGCGGCGACTGGTGGAGACCGTGCTCAATCTGCACGCTGACATCGGCGTGGCGCTGGTGCAGGCCTTCGCGCGCGGCTTGCTCGACATTCCCTACTGCCTGCACCCGGACAACCCGGGCCGCGCCACCACCCGTATCGACGACCAGGGCGCGTTGCGCTGGGGCAACACCGGCCGTTTGCCGTTGCCTCGCAGCAGTGGCTGGTCGGTCGACGGCCCCGGTATCAGCTCGTCCGAGCTGTTTCAGATGTTGCATTACACGGTGAACCGTTATGACCAACCCTTGCATTGATTCCAGCGCGGCGCCGTTGATTCTGGTCGACGCTTACTCGACCGGAGCCCTGCTGGCCCGCTCACTGGCCGGACAGCGGCCTCTGCTCCATGTGCGTTCACGCGCACACATGCCGGCCGCATTTGCCGCGAGCTGCCCGACAGAATTGTTCGCCAAGGACTACAGCGTCGCCGAGGAAGGCCTTGAACCATTGTTGCTCAAGCTCGCCGCCTATCGCCCGGGCGCCGTGCTGACGGGCAGCGAATTCGGCGTAGAACTGGCGGACTTGCTGGCCGCACGTCTGGGCCTGCCCGGCAATAATCCGGCGACCTCCGCCGCGCGTCGCGACAAGTCATTGATGGCTGAACGCGTGGCCGAGGCCGGGTTGCCAGTGGCGGCACAGCTGCGCACCCGCTCGCTGGAGCGAGCGCTGGTCTGGTTCAAGGCCCGCGGCGGCGAAACCGTGGTGGCGAAACCGCTGGACAGTGCCGGTTCGGATAACGTGTTCATCTGCCACGATGCGCTGCAACTGGAAGCCGCCATCGAGTCGATCCTCGGCGCCACCAATCTGATGATGCTCAACAATGAACAGGTGCTGCTGCAGGAATACCTGACGGGCGCCGAGTACGTGATCAACAGCGTCAGCCACGCGGGCGAGCACTGGATCACCGACGTGTGGAAATGCTCGAAGACCTTCGCCGCCGACGGCCGCAAGATCTACGACCGCGAGGACCTGCTGCCGGCGGACGCCCACGAGCTGCCGCAACTGATTGAGTATGTGCAAGGCGTGCTCGATGCGCTGGGGATCGTGCATGGCCCGGCGCACACCGAGTTGATCCTGACCGGCAATGGCCCGCGCCTGCTGGAAACCGGTGCACGCCTGTCCGGACTGGCCTGCCCGCCCGCCCTGCAAGCGGCCACCGGCAACGATCAGGTAGCCCTGACCTGCCAAAGCTATCTGGACCCGGCGCGTCTGGCGCAGTGGCCCAAACGCTATCAGCTGTTGCAACACGCGCGGGGCATGAACCTGATCGCCCACCGCCACGGGCTGTTCGCGCAAGCGCATGTGCGCCAACGCCTGGAAGCCTTGCCAAGTTTTCACAACGCCAGGTTCCGCTTCGCCGAAGGGGCAAGGATTGCCCCCACCGTAGACCTGAACAGCTCACCGGCTGCGGTGTTTCTACTGCACCCACAGAGCGAACGCATCGACGCTGATTACGACGCATGGCGTGGATGGGAAAGGGATGGGTTGTAACCACTGACGCCCCCGACCACGGGGCTTAACAAGGAAGAGAGCCATGAGCCTGCATACCCGAACCAAACGACTTACCGTTCCTCAATTGGTCGCGATGAAGGGGCAACAGAAAATTGTCTCCCTGACTGCCTATACGAGCTGGATGGCCAGATTGATGGACCCTGTTGTCGACTTCATCCTGGTGGGTGACTCGACCAACATGGTCGGACTTGGCCGCCACTCAACGCTGGACATGAGCCTGGAGGAAACCATCGTTTTCACCCGCGCCGTGGTCAGCAGTACCCGGCTGGCCTGCGTAATCGCCGATATGCCGTTTGGCAGCTATCAGGAATCGCCGCAGCAGGCCTACCGCAACTGCGCGCAGGTGATGGCGCGCACCGGCTGCGATGCGGTCAAGCTCGAAGGCGGCGCGGTGTTCGCCGAAACCGTGGAGTTTCTGGTCAAACGCGGCATCCCGGTGATGGCGCATCTCGGCCTGATGCCGCAATACGTCAACACCATGGGCGGCTTCAAGGCCCAGGGCATGAATGAGGCTGGCGCCATGAACCTCGAAGCCGATGCACGCGCACATAGTGAGGCCGGTGCGTTCAGTCTGTTGCTCGAAGGCGTGGCCGAAGGCGTGGCGCGCCGGATCAGCGACTTTTCCCCCGTGCCGACCATCGGCATCGGTGCTTCACCGGCGTGCGATGGTCAGGTGCTGGTGACCGAGGACATGCTAGGGCTGGGCGGTGATCACGTACCGCGCTTCGTCAAGCAATACACCGATGTTGGCGCGCAGATTCGCCAGGCGTGTGAGGCGTTCGCCGACGAAGTGCGCGCCGGCACATTCCCCGAACCCCGGCATTGCTATGGCATCAACTGAGCGCCGGCCATCGAACCTTCATCCTGAATGGCCTGAGTCAGCACTTTCAGCGCGTGGGTGATGTCCTTGCTCCAGTCGATGGTGTAGCTCAGGCGCAAATGATGCTGCCACGCCCCCTGCTGGCTGAAGATTTCGCCGGGTGCAATCACGATGCGTTTGGCCAACAAGCGCTCAAATACCCCGCGCATGTTCACCGGGCGCGTGGCCTCGATCCAGAACGCCGCGCCGCCCTGCGGCGCGACAATGCGTAACTGACCCTCCGTGTGTTCGTGCAGCATGGCTTTCATGCGCTGCATGCGGTCGATCAGCATGCTGCGCAACATCTGCGTGTGTTGGTCGATGCGCCGTGTGGTGTAGAGCTTGGCAATCGCTTTTTGCCGAATCGGCGACAAACGAAAGGCTCGCTCCAGAAACAGCCGATGCAGCTCGGGCCCTTGAAAGCGGCTGAGCACAAAGCCATACGGCGCCTCCGAACCGATGATCTTGTCGAACGTGGAAAACACCAGCAGCCGTTCCGGGTCGGCAAAGTCACGGTAGCGCGCGGCTTCAGGGACGAAGCTGAATTCGCCATAGCAGTCATTTTCGAACAGCCAGACCCGCCGTTCCGCCAGCCAGCGGCAGATCACTTGCTTGTCTTCGGCGGGCATCAGGCTGCCGTGGGGAATGTTCACGGTGGAGGACAATACCGCCAGAGTGATGGGTTCTCGCTGCAACAACGCCTGGACTTTGAGCAAGTCAAAGCGGCCATCGTCACCCAGCGGCACTTCGATGACGCGGATGTTCGCCGCGTGCAGTTGCCGCAGAATCGCCCACGAGCACGGCGATTCCACCAGCGCCACAGTGCCGGTCAGCTTCAACGCCTCAAGGGACAAATCAAGCACGCTGCGCAGATCGGAACCGATGTAAACATGCTCGGCACGCCAGTAGCAGCGCGTCGAACGGGTGTAACGATCGGCCAGAACACTGCGCAATTCGGTTTCGCCAAACGGTTGATACAGCGGCGCATGCGAGCGCGGGTATTGGCGCGTCAGTTCGCGTTCGGTCATCAATAACGGGTTTTCCAGCGACAGCAGCATGGCCGGGGCATCACTGCTCAGCGCCAGCATTCCCGGTTGCCGGGCGTTGGAGAACACGTTGTCGAGCAGGTTCGGCGAGCCTTCGTTGATCAGCGCGGATGGCATGGCGCGGGTGTAGTAGCCAAGCTTGGGCCTGGCGTAGATACGCCCTTGGTCTTCCAGCAAGGAATAGGCGTATTTGGTCGTGGACACTGACACATTCAAGCGCTGCGCCAATTGTCGCAGCGACGGCAGCTTCTGTTCTCCCTCAGGGCTCGCAGCTTCGATCAGTTCGACGAGATAGCGGTATACGGCCTGATAGGCAAATGTCGAATCTTTATTTGGGTTCA
The DNA here is from genome assembly GCF_963970575.1 of Pseudomonas sp. EA_65y_Pfl2_P74. Lineage (NCBI taxonomy): Bacteria > Pseudomonadati > Pseudomonadota > Gammaproteobacteria > Pseudomonadales > Pseudomonadaceae > Pseudomonas > Pseudomonas sp. EA_65y_Pfl2_P74. Next base: position 58,685 of record NZ_CAXAOQ010000001.1, on the reverse strand, counting down.
TGCTCAATCGCTTTAAATCCTGGTGCGTTAGGTACTGCGCTTACCACGCGCGGTCGGGACCACGGGGAAAACGCTTGCACTCGGCCATCCATGCCAACGCTCGGGCATCGAACGGATGCCCGCAGGTTTGAAAACATCATCAGCAATGGACGTTGCGAAGGGGTGAAGTCGCTATCTGGAACCAGCGGGGTGTTGCGCAAGTTTTCCGCTGGATGAATCACGCACATCATCCATAGGGTAGGCCTCCTGCCCGGCGTCGATCGTCAGGAACAGCGCCGATAGTGCTCGCTTTTATCAGTCGATACCAAGCGCGACCGCATTCAGCGATGATAACGCCGCACCACGCTGCTGTTACGCAGCACATGGCCTTTGATTTTTTCCATCAGTTCGGCGCGGGTCAAACCGGCCGGCAGTGCGTCCGGGGCCAGATCCAGGGCGTAGAGCTGAATGATGTAATGGTGCGCGCTGTCACCGACCGGCGGGCATGGGCCCATGTAGTGGGTGTTGCCCTTGCTGTTGGTACCGCCGACGCCTTGATGGTTCGATTTGGCGCCCACACCGGCCGGAATCTGCCGGGTGCTGGCTTTGATGCCGTAATGAATCCAGTGATCGACGCCCAAACCTTTCTGGCCGTCCGGGTCGTGCATGACAATCGCGTAGCTCAGGGTGCCAGCGGGACCTGCGCTCCAGCTCAGGGCCGGCGACTGGTTCTTGCCGTTACAGCCCGGCGCATCGCTGGCCGCTGCCGAGGTGAACAGTCGATTATCGGAAACACCGGGGATGCTGAGCGTAAAACGCTCCTGGGCCTGCGCCGGAAACTGCACGCAAAGGGCAACGGCAATGGCCGCCAGCCAAGGGTTGAGAGAGGTCAATCGGGTCATTCCGGGAGCACCTTGTACAGTGAGGCCGTCGTCGGCCTGCAAACTATAGCTGTACCTGCCGTGCCATGGCAGCAGCAAATGCCCGAACCTAGCACCGCGCCGCACACTCACGAGAGCAATACCCGCGAGCAAACCCTGCGCGGTGCCGCCCGTTCAGCGGCTCATGGGCTCAGCGACTGACGATTGTCGTCGTCCTCGGCATGCAGAAAGATCACGCGCGGGTGCTCCAGCGGCGCCAGGGGTGGCGGCAGCTCCGCCAGTTCCACCGGCCGGAAATTCAGCACCACGTTGCTCACGTCACCCTCTTGATCGTTGTGAATGGTCATCACCCCGGGCGTACGCAGCTTCTGCAAACGCTCGTCGCACAGCTTGAAGCTCTTGCTCAACCCCTCGTCATCGGCCACCGGCGCTGGCAAACGGCGTTGAGCGAAACCGCGGCTTTTGCGCTGTTGGTAACGCGCCCAAGCGATCAGGATCACCGCGTTGACCACCGCCACCCACAGATAAATCTGCAAGGTGGCCAGCGCATCAAACGCCGAGCTATCGATCCGCGGCGCACCTTCGTGGCTTTCGATCAGCGGCCACAACCCTCGCACCATCAGATACAACAGACCAATCCAGGCAATAACGGTAAAGAATGCATCGACCACGACCAGAAACGGCCGCTGGCGAGTCCGGATGATTTTCATTTGATAACCTCCTCTTCATCGTCCCCGATCGGTTTGATACCCCGATCAGGACTGACCCAGCGCGCACGCTTCTGATGTTGACCAAACAGCACCTTGGGGAAACTCACAAGCGTGGTCAGCAAGCTGACTAGCCAGAACGCAATCGGGTACCACACCACCCAGAACATGGTTTTGCCCAGCCCCGGTTCGTAGCGCCGATCAATGATGATGCTGACGGCGAACTGCACGAGGCAGACGAAGGCCAGCAACAACCCGGTAAACGCCGGCGGCATCAGGTGATCCACGGCGATGGCTTCGGGCATGACCACGAACTTGCCGACACCCCAGAAGATCACCGACAGCAGGAAGGTGAACGCCCAACCGGTCGACAAGCAGTATTCGAACAACAGCGGCCACAGATAACGATGGCGGTATTGCCAGATCCCGCGGATGTTCTTGAACAGCACCTCGGCGCCGCCCTGGGCCCAACGCAGACGCTGCTTCCACAAACCAGCGAGGGTTTCCGGCATCAGGATCCAGCACAGTGCGCGCGGCTCGTAGAAGATGCTCCAGTGGTCCAGTTGCAGCTTCCAGCTGATGTCGATGTCTTCGGTGATCATGTCCGGGCTCCAGTAACCGACCCGGTGCAGCGCGGTGCGGCGGAACGCGACGATCACACCCGACACGGTGAAGATCCGCCCGAATACCCGCTGCGTGCGTTTGATCAAACCGATGATCGAGGAGAACTCACCCACCTGCACCCGCCCGACCAGCGTCGAGCGTGTACGAATCCGTGGGTTGCCGGTGACCGCGCCGAGGCGGTTGTTATCCAGCATGGGCGCCACCAGATAGGCCGCCGTGTTCGGCGCCAGCAGCGCGTCACCGTCGATGCACACCAGATATTCGCTGCGCGCGGCGATAGCGCCCATGCGCAGGGCGACTGCCTTGCCCTGGTTTTCTGCCAGATGCAGAACCCGCAATCGCGGGTCTTCCTTGGCCAGCCGGTCGAGCACTTGGGCGGTGTTGTCCTTGGAGCCGTCATTGATCGCGATGACTTCGATGTTCGGGTAATGCTGGGCCAGCGCCGCATGGATGGTGTCGGCGGCGTTGTCGCCTTCGTTGTAGCAAGGGATCAGGATCGAGATCAGCGGCTCGCCGGCCAGTGGTGGCGGCAGCGTGTCGTCCTTCCAGGGCCAGTGGCGTTCCCAGTGCAGCCAGAAATACAGGCCACCGGCAATCCACAGCCCCGACATGAACAACGGGTAGAAGAACACGAAGTCCATCAGGAACTGCCCGGTGACGAGGAAAATCAGTCCCAGCGGCACGCCGAGAACAAGTGCCAGAACAAGCAGGGCTAACAGTCTATCCAGCATGTCATGGGTTCCATTTGTTGGAGAACGCGGGCCGGACGGTTTTCAGCTCCGGCAGGTTGTCGAGGAAGTTGTCCGGGTAGTAACCGAAACTGGTCGCGCCCTGACGTTTGAGACGGCTCATCCAGTCAGCCAATTGCTGGCTGTCGATGTCGGCCTGGTCCTTTTTCGTCCAGTCCCGTGCCTGCAATTCGAACACCGTGCGATCCAGTGCGCCGGGACGGGCCTTGACCGTGTCGACCAACGCTTCGAGCCACGGCCCGGATTGCGCCTGAGTCTGTTTTTCCATGAGTGGCATGGCCATCGGGGCCGTCCAGTCGTAGGTGGCGAGGAAGTCGTCGAGGTTCTGCGCGTACCACGCTTCGCTCTCGGGATTGAGCATCGGTTCGGCAAAGATGTTGCGCGCGGTCTTCACCTGCGGGCCGCGAATGGCGCGAACCTTGGCCGTCAGCTCGTTGGTGAAATCGATCAGGTAGCGGCTCTTGAAACGCGTCCAGCGCTGCATGGCCGCCGGATCATCACGCAGCGCTGCAATCGAGCCCGGCAAGCCGTTGGCCGCGTAGACTTTGAGCGCCGCCGGGCTGGCGTCTTCGAAGTCCGAGAGCACCGCGTCATCGTGATAGAGAATGCCGTCGACCGACGTCAAGCGCGCCACGTCCTCGTAGATTTCACCGATGATCCGTCGTACTTCAGGGTCGAACGGTGACAAGCGTTGATACTGATCCGGGTCCACCGAAGTGGTGCCGGTTTTTGGGTCCCAACGGGTCACGCGCGGCAGTTTTGAGTCCAGACCAAAACTCAGCACCGGCATCCACGCGAAGACCTTCACATTCGCGCGGGTGCGCAGTTGCCAGGCAACGCGGTCGAAAATGTCCGCACGCATGGGCAGATGGCGGTTGGGGAAGTACAGCGAGTGCACCAGACCATCGCCCTTCGGGTCGCCGAACGCCTGCAGGAACACGGTATTGGCGCCCATGTCGGCCATGCGCTGGATCAGCTTGCCGAGGTTGATTTCCTGCTGCGCCGGGTCCGGGTCGTAGACGTTGTCCAGATCCACATGCACCACCCGCATCACCGCATCGGACTGCACCTCGACGACGCTGCTGGCGAAATGTTCGCCATCCGGGTCAGAGGCGACCAAAAAGCGCGGGCTGCTCATCACGTTGTCGAGGCTGTCTAGGCCATCGTTCAGGGTCAGGGCCATCTGATAGCCCTGTTCATCGACCACCGTCAGCGACGTGCCGTCTGCCGCACCGTAAGGCCAGACCCAGACACGCGGCTTATGACCGGTGACCTTGCGGATTTTTTCCGTGATGGCCGCTACGTCGGTGCGAATTCGCGCCTGAAATTCGGCCTCGGTTTCGTAGCGTTTGGTCTGAGGGTTATAGCCCCGGGTAGCCGCCGCAGGCTGCAAATTGCCTTGCGGGTTGGCCAGGATGCCTTTGTGGCTGGCATCGGTGTGGGCGGCGATTTCCACCAGCCCGGAGCGCGAGATTTCGCGCACCTGATCCCAGGTCAGAAAGTCGGAGCGAGCACGCGGCGTGCCGGCGAAATCCACCGGTTGATCGAGCGGTGTATCGAGCCAGGTGCCGACTGGCGCCAGCAGCGCATGCCAGTTGTAGGCGCGCAGCACTGGCAACACACGGGTGTAGAAACTGGCATAACCGTCGTCGAAGCTGAGCAGGATGGCCTTGGCTGGCAGCTGCGGCCCACCCTTGCGTGCGGCCATGATCTGATCGACCGTAACCGGCTGGTAATTGTTTTCCCGCAGCCACGCGAGTTGCTCGATCAGGCGCTCGGTACGCACCGCCACCACGGCCTGATCGGGGTCGACATCCTCGACGTCGTGATAGGCGATACCGAGTACGTGATTTTTCGGCCACGGCTTTTCGCTGGCCGCCACCGGGCGCTCGGACGGCGGGGCGAACGCCGGGGCTTGCTGGGCACAGGCGCTGACCAGCAGCACCCCCAGCAGAAGGATGAAACGCGAAGTCAAAGGCATCTTCAAACTCTTCTAGAAGCGGAAAGTGAGGTCGACGAGCAGACGCAAATCGGATTCCCGGTCACCGTCGTAAGGCCGGTTGATCACACTCAACATGCCTCCCACCTCGAATACGTCGTTCCAGGCATAGCGCTGGCCATAACCGAGCAACGCCATGCCTCCAGTGCCCTGGTCGCGCTGGCTGTAAGTGCCCGCGCCGACCTGGAACTGCTGGCTCCACGAGGTTTCGTAGCGGTGGTAGAGCACATGATTGACGTTCAGCAGCGGCATGACGCTGAAGTCCGCCTTCGGGTTGAAGTACGGCACGTCTGCGGAGTTGGAGTTGTGGCTGGTGCCGACCTCAAGACCGGCGTCGACCTGCACGTTCGGTGCGCTGTAGAGACCTTCACGCCCGGTCAGCAAGGCTTCGACCCGGTTGTTGCCATCGCTGAAGTGCGAAGGGCTGACGGACAGGCGCCACTCGCGACTTTCATTGGCACGCCAGCGAATGAAGCCGCTGCCGCCATTGGCGGTGATGTCGCTGTTCAAGGCCCGCAGCGGGGTTTGCGCCGACAGGTATTCGAGGCTGGCGCCATACTGCCAGTGGTCGTTGATATCGCGGGCAATCGCCAGTCGTGCGCCGAGTTTGTCGCCGAAACCATAAGCGTGATTGGAGACTTCAGCCTCCAGGCTCATGTCGCGGCTGCGCCGCTCCAGACCCACACGCTGGAAACGGTGATGACCGGTGCCTTCGGCGAAGTCGCCGGTGGCATAGCCGACCCCGGCAAACACGCGCCAGTCTTCATCGATCGGCGGGCTGTACAAGGTGCTTTCGATACCGAAATCCTTGCTGCCGGCAACCGCCCCGGTATCGCCGCTGTTGCCGCCGAAAGCCTTGCCACCATAGCTTTCGACACGCAACTGGGCCATGTCATGCACGTCGCGCTGGCGGGCCAGGCGCTGTGCTTGCCGGTTATCCGGGAAGCGCTCGATCACGTCGTCGGTCAGCGCATCCATTTGCCGCCATTGCTGCAACTCCATCGCGGTTTGGGCTTGAGCGATTTCCAGGCCCATATTGCGCGGCGCCATGGCCTCGGTTTCCTTGAGCAGGTTCTCGGCGCGGCGCGGCCAGTTACGGGCCAGGTACAAATCAGCCTGGGCCAGACGCAAACCGATGTTGCCCGGCGCCTGCCCGACCAGCACCTGCAAACGTTCTTCGCCGTGGGACAAATCGGAGCCGTAAGTGCCGGCCTGCGCCGCGAGTTGCTGGGCATCCATCCATTCGTCATTGGGGTTGCCGATGGGCAGACCTTTGAGCTCGATACGCGGGCGCTGAGACTTGGCTGCATCCTCGGCCACGGTTCGGGCCTCATCGGCGCGATCACTTTCGAGCAGCGAGTAATACAGCGCGGTCGTGTCTTCCAGGCGATCACCGACATCGGCGTCCGGTGCCGAAAGCACTTGGCGGTAGAGGTCAGTGGCGATTTCCGGTTCGCGTTGATCCAGATAGGACGACGCCACCCAGCGTTGGGCATAGGTCGGCACCTTCACGCCTTCGGCTTGCAGCTTTTCGTATTCAGCAATGACGTCTGCGGTACGCGCCCGCGCCTTGAGCGCGCCCATGCGGTCGATGCGCCAGCGGATCACGTCGTCGTGAGCCGTCGCGTCCGGTGTCCAGGTGGCGAGCAGTTTGTCGTAATCGGCCAACGCCCGGTCGGCGATCACATAGCGTTCTGTTTCGCTGCGGGTGGCCAACTCCGCCAGACGCACGCGCTCGGCGGCCAGATCGCCTTCGAGGCGGCGCAGGGTCACCGGATCGATCAGACCCGGACGCTGATGGGCCAGCCGCAGCGCCGGCTCCGGCAGACGTGCCTTTTGCAGCGCAACCACGTATTCGCGGGCGACTTCAGGTTTGTTGCCGGCGCGAATGACCGCCTGATCGTATTCAAACAGGGCGTCGTAAGGTTTGTTGGCGCGGGTCAGGGCATAGCCCAGGGCGAGGCGGCGTGACGGGTCGTCGGGTTTGGCGGCCACCAGCGCTTTGGCGCGCGAGACCGACTCATCGGGCTTGCCGGCGTCAGCCTGGGTCAAGGCCAGGCCCAGTTGCAGGTCGGCATTGTCCGGCTCCAGCGCCAGTGCCTTGTTATAGACCTGAGTGGCCTGATCCCAACGTTTGAGGTTGCGATAAGCACGGGCGGTGGCGGTCAGCGCCTGAATCGGCAGTACCCGGTCGCGGCCCTGGGTTTCATAAACCTTGACCACTTCGGCGTCGAGCCCGGCCCAACCGGCAATTTGCAGGTGATCGCTGATCTGCCCAGTGGTTGCCAGACCCGGCGGCACCTGACGCAGCACGGTCAGCGCAGGCGTGTAATGCCCCGCACGGGCATCGAGCACCCGTTGATCGTATTCAGTGTCGGCAAGCGCCAGCGCCGGCCACAGCAACTGGCTACAGAGCGCGATTCGAATCCAGGGGCGTAGACCACGATGTAATACAGGACCATCAATACGCGGCATTCGTCAGCATCCTTACATGGCCAGCCGGGTCGTCATGCCCTTTTTGCCCAATTCGTAACGGAGACTGGGTGAAAAACACTCAGCCAAGCTCAGTCGGGCAGTTTTGCACGCAAGCATGGACCAGGACTCAGAACACAATAATTGTTCAGATTCACGGTAACGGCTTAGCCGGGATGCCGAAAAGCCAAACGCCAGACAGCAAAACGCCCGGCGTCTGCGCAATGCAGAGGCCGGGCGTTGCTATTTAGAGCGCAGTATTACTGCACTTGCGTGACGCCTGCGAACTTGCTCATCAGGAAGCCAACGAACTGCTCAACGGTCATCTTCTGGCCGTTGAATTCCACCTGATTGGCGGCGTAATGCAGCTTGGTCACGACGTTGGTGCCATCGACGGTCGCCAATTGCGAACCAACGGCCATGGCGGAGAACATGTCGGCGGTGCCGCTGGCCCCATCGACGATGGCTTTGGCGTCGGTCTGACCATCAAGCTGCGCCTGTACGCTGAGCAGATCGACCAGCATCGGCTTGGACACCGTGACATTGAGGTCGAGCAGCGCGATCAACTGTCTGGCCAGTTGATCCGGCGGCAGATCCATCGACTGCGGCTTGGTCAGGTCGATCACCAGATTGGCGCGGCTCTCACCGTTGGCGGTCTTGAGCGACAGGTTTTCCAGTGCCACTTGCGGGCCAGCGGCCAGCAATTTCTGCAAGTCGGCTTTGACCTGGGCCGATTCGGCTTCGGTCAGATTCAGCTCCGGTGCCGGCAGGCCAGCAGCGGCCGCTTCGGCCGCGGCTTTTTCGTACGGCTGCAATTTGGTCTGGTAGACCTGCATCAGCGACATCGTCGACGGGATGTCGAGGTTCTTCAGGCTCATGGCCATGCTGGCCGAACCGATTTTCTTGTCGTTGAGGGTGACTTCGCCGATCTGGTAGTCCGCACGGCCGGACGCATTGCTGCCGTTCTCCTCGGTGAGGTTCTTCATTTCGAAGTTCTTCACGCCGAGCACCGATTGCTTGGCGCCGAAGGTGGTTTTGCTGTTGGACAGTTCCAGGGTGTTGCTGCCGGTGTAGTAGCCGTAGCTGCTCTTGGTGAGGTTGCTGGCCAGGGTCAAACCGTTGAGTTCGATCTGCACCGGCGCCTGATCTTCGGCCACAGTGACCAGTTTCAGGCTGTCCATGTAACCGTCAGCCTTGACCTTCTGCGCTTGGGCGCTGGCGGAGATGTCCATGGTCAGGCCAGAAAATTTCAGGCTCGACTGCTCATCCAGAGCGATTTCCAGTGGCAACAGGTCGACGGTGCTGGTGGTGGATTCGTCGTAGCCGATGTTGGTCACGCCTTTGAGCGGTGCGGCGCCCTTGGTGGCGGCGAACCATTTTTCGGTGGCCGGACTCTTTTCGAGTTCGTAATTGCTGGTGGCCATGACCGGCAACCACTTCAGCGACACCAGACGCGAGAACGGCAGCGGGCCATGCTCGAGGTGATCGACAAACAGCAATTCAACCGGCGCATCGCCGAACATTTCACCTTCGGCTTTGAGGCGATAGTGCGCGGTGCTGGTGAAGGTGTGACGTTCCAGCGACACCAGTTCCAGCGACATCGTGCCGTTGGAGCCGGCCATGGCGGTTTGCAGCTCTTTGTTGGTATTGGTGACGGCGTTGTTCAACACGCCTTCGATCTTGGTCCCGGTGTACCAGGCCCCGCCTGCACTGATCGCGCCGATGGCAACAACAATTCCGAGTAGCACGCCTGCTGATTTATTCATGAATGACCTGATCGATTTCCGTGGCTGAAAGTGGGGTCGTCTTCCCTGAACCCGTGACCGGGTTGCGGCTCGACTCCGCTGAAATGAGGAGTGGAGATTAGCACTGGGGCGCATGATGGCCCAATGTTTAAAGGTTAAAGAGTGTCTATGGGGAGTGTGGACAGCTGACAAGCCGGGAGAGTTTCAGTGCTGCTCGGCCCGCCTTCGCGAGCACGCCCGCGCCCACAGGAGCGTGGTGCTGAGCACACATCTCCTGTGGGCGCGGGCTTGCTCGCGAAGAGGCCAGATCATTCAACGAAAGATCAGGAATACTGAACCTCGATCTCATCGAGTTGATGATCAAAGCTTTTGAGGCGTGCCGTCCAGGTATACACAAGCACTTCAAAGTCCCGATCGATCACCGCCCCGCCCGGCCCATCGGCGCGCGGGTCGCAGTAGTCGAGTTGATAGCGCTCGCGGGCCATGGCGGTGGCGACGTCGGACAGTTCACGGGCATTGTTCAGCCAGTGCCAGCCCTCGCTGTCGATCTGCTTGTCGAGTTCCAGACACTGCTTCTTCAGCGCTTCGAGGCTTTTTTCCAGCGGCGTGCCGGTGAGTTCGCCCATGACTTCGGCGAAGGTGCGGCCGGGCTGCCAGTAGCTGCCCCAGAAATACCGGTCGAACACGGTTTCGACCCGGCGCAGGGCGACTTTGGTGTCCCAGATCAGCACCAGCGTCTTGCCCTGTTCAAGCTGTCTTTTTTTGACTCGCTGAACCTGGACCGACGCCCACGCCACCACGACGATTGCCATGACCGCAATCAGCGCCACGGCGCTGTCGAGGAAAACCATGGCCTTGTCGATCTGGTGGGCCAGCATGATGCCGTAGAAATAGGTGGCCGAGAGCAGCACCAACGCTGCGAGGGCGCACCAGAAGCCGAGAGCGTAAGGGTTTTTCATTATTGGTTTCCCCTAGACCAGCGCTAGCGATGTGCGCTGAAGGGGCGCTTTGCTCGGGGCGCCCTTTCAACACTTCAAAGCATAGCTATGGCCTCAGGGTTTGCTCGGGCTTGAAGCTTGCGTTCGTCCGCTTTCCCAACCGCCGCCGAGGGCGAGGAACAAATCGATCTGGCTCATGGCGACTTGCGTGTTGGCAGCGGCCAGTTGCGCGGTGACATCGGTGTAGGTGCGGGTCGCTTGCAAGTCGGCGAGAAACGACTCGCGGCCGGCCTGGAAGAAGCGGTGTGTCTGGTCGGCGGCCTGTTTCGCCGACTGCGCGGCATCGGCCAGCGCGTCACGGCGTTGCAGCACAGCGCTGTACTGCGCAAGGCCCGTCTGGGTTTCGCGGATGGCGTTGAGCACCACGCCATCGAAATGCGCCAGTGCGCCTTGCGCCGCCGCTTCGGCTTCGCGGATGCGCGCGCGGGCGCCGTTGGTCGGCACCTTCCAGCTCAACGACGGGCCGAAGCCCCAGCGGTTGGTCGAGGGATCACCCAAGTCGTCGATGATGCCGACAGTGCCGATGGTCGCGCCGATGCTGATGTCCGGGTACAACTCGCCCGTGGCGACGCCGATCCCGGCCGTCGAGGCCGCCAGACGCCGTTCCGCCTGACGAATATCCGGGCGGCGCTTGAGCAGCGCGGCGCCATCGCCGACCGGCACCCGTTGGGCGATTTTCGGCAACTCGGCGCAGGTCGCGGTGCCGGCCGGCAACTGATCGACCGGTCTGGCCAGCAGCATCGACAGGCGAAACAGCCCGGCCTGACGCGCTGCTTCATAACGCGGCATTTCAGCGCGCAAGGATTTGAATTGGGTTTGCGAGCGGGTGACCTGGGTTTCATCACCACGCCCGGCATCGCGCAAGCGCTGCGTCAGCGTGGTGCTTTGCGATTGCAAGTCGAGGGAATGCTGGGCGATTTCTCGCTCTTCATTGGCCGCGCAAACCTGGGTATAGGCGCGAACCACGTCGGCCACCAATGTGATCCGTGCGGTGTCAGCAGCGGCTTGAGTCGCATCGGCATTGGCCTTCGCGCCTTCGATCCCGCGTTGCAGGGTGCCCCACAGGTCAAACTGATACGAAGCGCTGAGGCCTATGTCGGCGACGTTGGCCACTGGCACTTTCTCTGGCAGCAAAAATGCCTGACCGGATTCCTGCAAACGCTGTGCGCCCATCTTCACCCCGGCGCTCCAGCCACCCGCGGCCTCGGCCTCGTCGACTTGAGCGCGAGACCGCGCAAGGTTCGCTGCCGCCACGCGCAGATCCGTGTTGGAGGCCATGGCTTGCTGCACCAGTTGATCCAGGCGCGGATCCTTGTACAACCGCCACCAGTGCGCTGGCACCGGCGCCGACACCACGGGTTTGCCGGCCACCGCCAATTCACCCTGAAAATCCTTGCGCTGGACCGCCGCGTCCTCGGGCACCTGATAGTCCGGCCCGACCATCTGACAGGCCGAGAGCATCACGCCCAAGCCTGCGATCATCAGGGCCCTGTTCATGGCGCGGACTCCTGTTTTTGATCGTCGATGATCGAAACAGTGGCGGTACGCCCGGCGATCATGCGGAAGTCCGCCGGCACCTCATCAAAGGCAATACGTACGGGAATCCGCTGCGCCAGGCGCACCCAACTGAACGCCGGGTTGACGTTGGGCAGCAGGTTACTGCCGCTGGTGCGGTCACGGTCTTCGATGCCGGCGACGATGCTTTCGACATGCCCGCGCAGCCTGGCGCGGTCGCCGACCACGCGGATATCCACCGACTGGCCGACATGGATGCCGTCGAGTTTGGTCTCTTCGAAATAGCCGTCGATATGAAACGAGTTGCTGTCGACCACCGACAGCACCGGACGCCCGGCGGTAACGAATTCCTGAGCACGCGGCGCCCGGTCGTTGACGTAACCGTCCACCGGGCTGCGGATTACCGAGCGGTCGAGGTTGAGCTGGGCGCTGTCCACCGTCACCCGCGCTTCGGCCAGTGCCGACTGCGCACGGGCCACGCGAGACTGGCTTGCTTCCAGTTGCTCGGCCGGCACCAGGTTGCCCAGGCCACGATTACGCTTGGCTTCGCGTTGTGCTTGCGCGAGCGTTTCCTCGCGATCGGCGGCGGCCGCTTTGGCTTGGCGCAGGGCCAGTTTGAATCGATCCTGGTCGATGCTGAACAGCACCTGACCCCGTTTGATCAACTGGTTGTCTTTCACCTCGACCTGCTGGATCAGCCCGGAGACGTCCGGGGCAATCTGCACGATGTCGGCACGGATGTGGCCGTCACGGGTCCACGGCGCGAACATGTAATACATCACCATGCGCCAGACGAGGACAACGGCAAAAGTCACGATCAGCAGGGTCAGTACCACGCGACCGATGGTCAAAAACGGTTTTTTCATGTCATCAGGTATCGACTGAGTGAGTCCACGCCGTACAGCAGCACGGCGTAGAGGGCCACGTTGAACAATGCCCGGTGCCAGACCAGACGGTAAAAGTGCAGACGTGTCAGCACGCCATGCACCAGCAAAAACAGCACATACGTGATGCCCATCAACACCAGCAAGGTCGGCAGAAAGATGCCGCTGATGTCCAGATCACCAATCATAGGGGCGCTCCATCGGGCAACGGTTCTTCGGGCTCGGCGCTGGAAACGAATTCGACGCCGGGCAACAGCGCCAGACGCAGCCCGCTCAAGGCGTGCAACAGGTGGAAACGGGTTTCTTCGTCGCCGTGGCCATTGAGTGCACGGCGCGTGCGGTCCATGGTCATCAGCAACGGACTCGGCGCCGGCAGGCGTTCGCCAGCCTTGAGGCAGGCGCGGAAGTACTCGCCGACCTCGACCACCACTTGCTGCAACAGCGCCTTCGGCACGCCGGTGACCCGTGGGGTGTAGGCGAGCAAATCGAGCAGGTTCAGACCCACGCGCACTTCACGCATGGCGATGCCGGTGTCCTGGCCGGTGAGGGCAAGACGCGGCAGGTGCTGCATCAGGCGATCGAGCAACTGCACGCCCAACTTGCGGTGTTCGGCAAGGTTGGCCGGCTCGGTCATGTCGACGATGTCTTTCCAACTGAAACGGGTCAGGCGCTTGGCCGCCAGCTCGGCGCCGAACGGGCGCGCCACCAGCGTCCAGATGAACGCGAACAACAGGCCCATCGGCCCCGCCAGGTTGGAATTCACGAAGGCGAAAAAGTCCGCATCGTAAGCGCCCTGAATGCTGATGAACGATGAGGTGTTGACCAGCGTCAGGAGCATGCCGAGGTAGAAACGCGGCTGCACCGTCAGGGTACCGATGCAGATGAACGGGATGGCAAACGCCAGGACCAGCATCGGGAAGTCATGCAGGTTGGGCAGAATCAGAAACAGATACAGACTGGCGAACAGCACCGACATGCCCGTCCAGAAAAAGAACCGGTAGATCTGCGGCGCCGGGTCGTCCATCGAGGCGAAGAAGCTGCACGCCACCGCCGCCAGAATCACTGCGCTGCCGCCGTCCGGCCAGCCCAGCAGAATCCACAGCAGCGAAGCGACGATGATCGCCAGAATGGTCGAGGCCACCGAATAGAGCATCAGCCCGCGATCAAGAAACGGCGTCAGGCGACCGAGGCGCCAGTGGCGATACACCGCGCGCCAGCTGTCCTGACGCTCACACACAATCGCCGCCTGCAGACTGCGGCAGTCTTGCCACAGATCGATGAATTCACCGAGGCGATAGATCGCGTTGGAGAAGAGCAATTGTCTGCGATCCTCCAGCGCCTGCGTGCTCGGTTGCAGGGCCTGGAGCTGGTCTTTCAGGGCTTGCCAGCGTTGCAGATCGGCGTCCTGGTGAGCGAGCCAGTCACGGGTCGCCGCCAACAGCGGCGCGAACTGTTCTGCCAGTTCCGGGGTGCGCCGCTCGAGGGCGTAGAGCGAATCTTCGAGGGCGTCGATGACCGGCAACAGATGGATCATGCGCCCGCGCAGTTCCTTGGTGTTTCGCACGGTTTGCGGCAGCGAACCTTCATGGGGTAACTGGCCGATCATCAATTCCAGGCTGTTGAAATTGGCCACCATGGCCATGCGCAGGGCCGTGACTGCTTCAGGCTGCACGTCGCGGCTGAGAAACTTCAGGCTGTAGCTGGTCGCATCGATGAACCATTTACCGACGGCATCGTTGAACACCGGCGCCAAGCGGCGTGGCCAGAACATCGCGCCGACCACAGCGGCGACGGCAATGCCGAGGAAAATCTCTTCGGTACGTGCTTGTGCGACATCCCACACCGCCAGCGGGTTATCCACCACCGGCAAGGCAATCAGCGGCAAGGTGTAGCCGGCAAGCATCAGCGCGTAACTGTTGGCGGTGCGCAAATGCAGGGATAGAAACAGCAAAATACCCGTCCACAGCGCGATGACGACTACCAGCACATAAGGGCTCTGCACGAACATCGGCACGAAAAAAACCGCCGCCGCTGCGCCGAGAAAGGTACCGATTGCACGGTACAACGCCTTGGAGCTGGTCGGCCCGAGGAACGGGCTGGAGACGATGTACACCGTGGCCATCGCCCAATACGGACGCGGCATTTGCATGAGCAAGGCGATGTACAACGCGATCATCGACGCGGCAAAAGTACGAACCCCGTAGAACCAGTCGCGGGTCGGCGGAATGCCTGAGAAAAAACCGTTCAAGAATTGACCACCAGCGGCGGATTCGCCGCCTCAAAAGCCCTGAGTACCCGAAGCGTAGCTTCCAGATCGCTCTGATCAATCCCGTCGAGCACTTCGTGACGCAGGCGCACCAGTTCGACTTCCACCGCGTGCACCAGCTCACGACCGGTGTCGGTCAGGCTCAGGCATTTGGCGCGGCGATCCTGCACATCCTCGGTGCGGCGCACGTACCCCGATTGGCACAACTGATCGAGCAGACGCACCAGCGACGGGCTCTCCATCCCGGCCGCCTGCGCCACCTGCACCTGACGCACACCCTCACCCAAACGCCCGATCATCAATAAAGGGACGGCGCAGGCTTCGGAGATTCCATAGTTGACCAGCGTGGTCTGGCAGATCTTGCGCCAATGCCTGGCGGCCACCACCATGGCACTGCTGATGTTCATCTGGAGAGCGTCGAGGGTATCGGGCACGGGACAAGGCACACTGTTAGTTTGCTAACTATCAATATCGCATTGCGAGGGAAATTCAGTCAAGTTTTGAAACAAAGTGATTGTCAGCCGAAGAGAAACGACGAGGTGGGGACCTGTTAGCGTTTTTGGGCCTTCTCGTAAACTCTGCTGCGCTCACGCTGACCTGAAGCGACGACAACTCGCTCATCGATTACTTGATAAACCAAACGGTAACCCGACGTTTTGAGTTTGATTTTGTAACAGTTGGGCATCCCGTGGAGTGCATCAGCCGGGACTCTCGGCAGCGCCAATCTTTCAGCGAGCTACTTTTTTCAATTGATCTCGGAGCGAATGATTTCTGCCAGTTCCAAATCATCAAGCCGTTCCATCATTGCTTCGTAAACATCGGCTGGCATCCATCCGGCAGGAAACGATCACCCTTCGGTCAGGCCTACCGCCCCGTACGCAACAACACATTCAATTGATCAACCACCTCCGCCCAATCGGCATCGTCCAGAATTTCGTCGCGCAAAAAATCAGCCTGACTCTTGGTCCAGAAAAACGCGTCTGCCAGGTGCAATTCGGGTTTGAGCGGAGAATGGCTCGTGATGAATTGGTCGATGCGGACGGGGTCGTTGTCCAGGCCGAGTTGTTTGAACAGGGATGGCAGGCTATGGGTGGGGCTTTCCATGGGGGAACTCCTTGGGAACATGGTGTCTGGGCGATTATTCGCGAGCGGCATCCAAGGGGTCGCGGTCACCTGTGGGAGCGGGCTTGCGCGCGAAAGCGCCAACGCGAACGCCACAAAACCTGATGACTCAACTCCCGGCCTGATGCACCTCGGCGCTGCATTGGAACGGTTGTAGCGGTGTGTTTGAGTCTAGTTCGGCGAGTTGCAGGCGCAGGAAAATCCGCTCACTGGACACATCCGCACACTGATCAACATTCAACCAGTTCAAGGCTCAACTAGACTCAAAGAAGCACACCCATGACGCGCCCGGAGGGTCACGTGAACAGTCGATGTTGTGCGTTTCTCTGGTTACTGCTGTTGAGCGGCTCGGCGATCGCCGCCGATGTTCCACTGTCGTCGGTCAACCCGATCGGTCTCTGGCTGGTCACCCTCGGTATCGTTTTTCTGATCGCCGAAGCCGCACTGCCCAATTACGGCGTGATTGGTCTGGGCGGGATCATCATGTTCGTGATCGGCGCGCTGATGCTGGGCAACGCGGACTTGCCGGTGCCGATGATGATCGGTCTGGGTCTGGTCAGCGCTTTGCTGTTGCTTGCGCTGATCATCCGCGCCCTGAAAACCCGACCGCGCCACGCCGTCAGTGGCGATGCGGGCCTGGTCGGCAGTGTGACGGCAATAACCACGGTGCAGACTGAAGATGCCCATCACGGCTGGATACACCTGCAAGGTGAGCAATGGCAGGTGCACAGCGCGACACCGCTGCACAGCGGACAATCGGTACGCGTAGTGGGACGCAAGGGCTTACTGCTGAAAGTCGCCGCGGCTGACGCGGCTCGACACGGAGAGTGATCATGGGTCTGCAAATCGGTTTTTTCGCGCTGCTGTTATTGGTGATCGCCCTCGCCGCGTCGACGTTTCGCATCCTGCGCGAATACGAACGCGGCGTGGTGTTCCAGCTCGGGCGCTTCTGGCAAGTCAAAGGTCCGGGGCTGATCCTGCTGATTCCGGTGGTTCAGCAAATGGTTCGGGTCGACTTGCGCACCATCGTTCTCGATGTACCGCCGCAGGATGTGATTACCCGCGACAACGTTTCGGTGAAGGTCAATGCAGTGCTGTACTTTCGCGTGCTCGACCCACAAAAGGCGATCATTCAGGTCGAGAACTTCCTCTCCGCCACCAGCCAGTTGGCTCAGACCACCCTGCGTGCGGTACTGGGCAAGCATGAGCTGGATGAATTGCTGGCCGAGCGCGAGCAGTTGAACATCGACATCCAGCAAGTGCTCGACGCCCAGACTGACGCGTGGGGCATCAAGGTCGCCAACGTTGAGATCAAGCACGTCGACCTCAATGAGTCGATGGTGCGCGCCATCGCCAAACAGGCCGAAGCCGAACGGGAACGACGGGCCAAGGTGATTCACGCCGAAGGCGAGTTGCAGGCCTCGGAAAAACTCATGCAGGCCGCCGAAATGCTCGGCCGTCAGCCAGGGGCCATGCAGTTGCGTTATATGCAGACCTTGAGTTCGATTGCCGGCGACAAGAGTTCGACCATCGTCTTTCCGCTGCCGATCGAGTTACTCAAGGGGATGGCGGATTTGTCGGCCAAGTCCTGAGATGACGCAAGCGTTCCAGCGCTTCATAGGGCGCGTGCGCGAAATGTTGCACATGCCTGTGCAACAACGCCGAAGCCGCGCCGCGCTTTTCGTCGCTGTCGGCGACGAACGTCCGTGAGGGCTGCTTGGCATGTTGCGCCGTCGCCGCGAACGCCTGCTGAAGCTGCTCAGCGCTCAACTGAAAAAAACTTGCCAATCGCCCTGCCATCGCCCCGGGCAACTCGCTGTAATTGACGGGCAGCCCACCTGACACTTCGCATTGCCTCCGACCCGCCTCCAGCAATCGACCCAAGCGCCGGGCAATGAAATCCTCACGCCCCTCAAACGGCAAACCGTCCTCCAGCACGCAGTCGCCGAGCATGCCCGGCACCATGTGCATGCCCGGGCGGCGCAGGTGGGAAACGGCGATTTCCAACGGGTCGCGATACAGAAACAACCATGGTGTATCAGGAAAACAGTCTTGCAGGAGCGGCCACTCACCGATGTTCCACGCATCAAGCTTGATCACCAACCGCTGTTCCACGCCTCGACGACGCTGCCCGTAAGCCGAGAGCAATCCGCTGATAGCGGCTCGACGTTCAGACGCCGGCAGATCGCTGCGCAACAAGGCGTCCAGCGGCGGTGGTTCCGAGACGACGATGTGATCATCGAGCCGGGCGAGCATCTGGCTGATCAGCGTCGAACCGCAGCGCGAGGCGTGCAAAATGAATGCGCTCGGCGCCCCCCCCGTACTTTGCGCCTGCCAATCGGTCAGCGCCGACAGTGGCGTCTGTCGACGAAATGCCTGATTGAACGGCAGGCGCAATGCCTCCTCGACCGCGTCGCGAAAAAAGGGCTGATGCAGTGGCGTATCGCCGAACCAGCACCAATCCACCTGCCAACGCCCTGCGACCGGCCAGACACGCACCGGTAACCAGCCGTCCAGGTTCAGCCGCTCCATTGTTCGTTCCATTGCCGCCGTCCCTGGCGCATCGCCGCGCGCAGTTCCTCGCTAGAGAACGGCAAGCCCTGTTCGGCGGCCAGTTCGAGGGTTCGCGTGATGAACTGTTCAGGGTCGTTGAGTGCCCGCAAGGTTGAGGACAGCGAGGCATCCTCAGCGACCAGTCGCTGAAAACGCTGCAGCGCCGTGTCGGCCCATTGCGCTGGAGGCGTACTCGGCAGCCCTTCATCAATCATCCGTGCAAGCCAGGCGCCAGGCCGGCAATCGAGCACCAGATGAACCCGCGTCGAGGTATCGCGGTTAACCACCCGATGCGGTCGTGCCAGATCGAGAAACCAGCATTGCCCCGCCATCATCGGCACACGTTGACCGTCGAGCCAGAAATCCACATCGGGTGGACTGAGCAACGGAATGTGCAGGCGCACATCGGCGTCTGGCTCGGCGAGATCGTAGTCGCGGTGCTCATGAATTCGCCCACCGGGGCCCAACCGCAACAATCGCGCACTGACGATGTCCAGTTGCAAATCCCGCAGACCGTGGCGCCAGCGCTCATCCAGCAGCCAAGGCGCGCGCAGTAACGGTTGACCGCGTCCGGGCGACAATTCGGTCAGCGCATCGGCCGCCGAAATCAGCGCCACGCCGCTCCAGTCTCCCGAGAAATATTGCGTGTTGAAGTGACTGCGCCAGGCGTCTTCGGCAATCGCCGCCAGCGCTTGTAACAACAGTGGCAAATCCACCGGCACCGGCAGTCGCGCATACGCCGGACGGCTCATGTCTTGGGCAGCACCGAGCAATCGCCGAGCCAGGTCAACAGACGATCAAGGCAGGCCTCAACGGTCTGCGTACCCGTATCGAGCACCAACGAGGCCTGCAACGGTGGCTCATACGGTGCCGAGACCCCGGTAAACCCGGCCAACTCACCCCGTCGCGCCCGAGCGTAATGCCCTTTCGGATCACGCTGCTCGCACACTGCCAATGAGGCGCTGCACCAGACCTCGCGATAGTCCTCGCCCAAACGCTGGGCAAAGACTTCTCGCAGTTCGGCCAATGGCGCAATCATTGCCAGAATCACGATCTGACCATTTTCCACCAGCAAAGCGGCGAGCTCGCTGGCGCGGCGAATGTTTTCCTGGCGATCCGCGTCACTGAATCCCAAATCCCGATTGAGCCCGATACGCAAGCTATCGCCATCAAGCACCACCGTTTGCCAGCCACACCCGAACATCGTGGCGTGCAGCGCTTGAGCCAGCGTCGATTTGCCCGCCGCCGGCAAACCGGTCAGCAGAATGGCCGCACCGCGATGGCCATTGCGGACCTCGCGCTGCATACGGCTGATGCTGGCGCTTGGCGCCAGCACGTCATTGCGCGGAGGCATTCGCCACCACTGGCAACGAGATATCCCCCGCCGCCCACGCCGACTCACGATTGGCCAGTGCGTTGGCGATCGCCTGCACGTCCGTGGACTGCACTTGATCCGGTAACGGATCGAGCCCGGCACTGGCGAAGATCTGGCCGTAGGCATTGCGCAGGTCGGCGTAAGAAAGATCACGACGCAGGTCGGCTTGCAGGTTGTTCAGCTCACCCTGAATCAACTCCAGCTCACCAATGCCGGCGGCCTGATGACGATTGCGCAACTGGCCAACGATCTGCCCGTCAATGTCGGACAACTGCTGGCTGGTCTTGAACTGGCGCAACGCCTCTTGATAGTTGGCATTGGCCACATAGAGCTGCGCCAGCACTGCAATCGACATTGCCTGACGCCGTGCAGTGGCGACTTCTTCGCCGGCCTTGGCGACGTTGATCGCCGCCGGAGCAGAGATCACGTTGAACAGGTTCCAGGTGATTTTCACGCCGTAGTCGGCCCAGCCTTGCTCGACGAGGAACGAGTTGCTGTCGTAATGCCCGCCGGCCGAAAACTCCAGACCCGGCAGCAAGCGCAGCATGGCTTTGCGGGTCTCGGCGGCGCTGATGCGCGTCTGGTAATCCTGCTCGCGCAGTTCCGGACGGCTGGTCAAAGCCTCCTGTTCGAGTTTCGCCAGATCGACCTTGAGTTCGGGAACCTGATAACCATCATCAGTGGCCAACGTGAGATTTGTGCCCAGCGGCAGATTGATCAGGGTGGCCAGTTCGGTTTTCGCCAGCGACAGCGCACGGCGCTGCTCCTCCAATTGCCGCGTGGCTTCGATGAGTGAGCGCTGATAACCCAAGGCCTGAACCGGGTCGCCAATGCGCTGCTCGCTCATGCTCTGGCTGTTTTTCCGGGCCGTGTCGACCCGCGCCATCAGGCTGTCGATCTGCTTGAGCAGACGTTCGGCGGCCATCGCTCGCCAGTACGCCGAGCGCACATCCTGGACGATGGTGTTGATCACTTTGCGCCGACGCTCCTGCACGATCAGGCGCTGGTCACCCTGCTGTTTGGCGCTGATATAGCTGACACCGAAGTCGAGGACGTTCCAGACCATGGTCAGATCCGCCACTTCGCGGTCACGATCCTGCGAGGTCGACGGTTCCAGCGACTGGGTGCCGGTGCGCACGCTCTGGCTACTGGAAGCACTGACGTTGTTACGCCCCACATACCCGGCATCCAGCGCCATGCGCGGCAACATGTCGAAACTGGCGAGGTCGAGCTGCCGCTTGGCCAGCGCTTCCTCCATGATCTTCAAGCGGCCTTCAAGGTTGTACTTCACTGCGCGGGCCATGGCCTGATGCAGCGTCAGGGGGCCGCGCAGCGGTTCCTGATCCTTGTACATGTTTTGCAGGTCGGTTCTGGCCCGCTGCTCACTGACACTGCGCTCAATCGGTTCGCTGGTGACTGCACACCCGCTGATCGCCAGCGCCAGCAGGCTGGCGCCGAACAACTTCTGACTTCTTTTCATCCGTGGATCGCCCCTAGGTCCCGCTCAGTGTTAAGTAGTGGTGTGTTATCAGGCCGATATTTCGCTGATGCCGGCCTGTTGCAGAGCGGACGCCAGGTTGTCGACCCGGTGCTGCTCGCTGTCTTTGAGTTGCTGCAGTTGCTCAACCAGAGACGGGGCGCCAAACACGCCGCGCAGCCCTTGGGAAACATCGCCAGCCTTGATCGAATGGCTGCCGAAGGCATTCAGCGAATCACGCGCGGCCTCGCTGTTCTGATTGAACAGACTGGAGAGCGTGCTGGTGCCGAACACCCCGCCATCACCGCCGCCAAAGCCAAGGAAACCATGGCCGGCGCCGTCACCAACGTTGTCACTGCTGCTGAACACCTGAGCAAGGAAACTCGGGCTCAGGGCACCGTGGTTCATGAATATGTCGCCCAGGGGGCGGATGCCGTTGCCGATCACCCGTTGTTCGAACAACGGCGTAAAAGTCAGCGGTGAGCCAAGGTCGCCCGTCGGGGCGCTGAACACGATCGGTTGCAGCGCGGTGTAAGGCACATCGGGGAACGTCACCGGATCACTGCTGCGGAACTGTGGATTCGGCGAGACCACGAAGGTCGGCGTCGTAGCCGTGTTCACCACGTAGTTGCCGGACTGGCTCACACCGCTGCCGCTATTGCCCGCCAGGTCACTGACGCCGCCCCGGTTGACGGTAATCGCATTGCTGGCGCTGCTGACATTGGCGCTTGGCGTCAGGGTCGCAGTCCAGGTCTTGCCGCCGTCGTTGCTGCTCAGGTTGGACAAGGTGCCATTGGCGACACTGATATCAGAGAGATCAAAACCGCTGACCGCCTCATTGAAGGTGATCGTCACCTGCGAGGTCTGGCCAACACCCAGGTTCGGATTGGCGACCACCACCGTGGCGGTCGGCCGTTCGCTGTCCAGGGCATAGTTGTTCGACACCGCCACGGTGCTGCCGACGTTGCCCGCCAGATCCGTGACGTTGCTCGTGTCGAGCGCGATGAAATTGCTCGGGTCGGTCACATTGGCGGTTGGCGTGAACATGGCGGTCCAGGTTTTGCCGCCGTCATTGCTGCTCAGGTTTCTCAATTCGCCGTTGGTCACGCTCAGGTCGGACAGGTCGAAGTTGCTCACCGCCTCGCTGAAGGTGAACGTCACGGTGGTGGTCTGGCCGATACCCAGAGTCGGGTTGGCGACCACGATGCTCACCGTTGGCCGGGTCGCGTCGAGCACGTAATTATTGGAGATGGCGATGCTCGCACCGAGGTTGCCGGCCAGGTCCTGCACGCCGGCAGTGTCGATCACGATCAGGTTGGTCGCATCGTTGACGTTGGCAGTCGGCGTTAGCGTGGCGATCCAGGTGATGCCGCCATCGCTGCTGCTCAGGTTCGACAGCGTGCCGTTGGCGACGCTGATGTCCGACAGGTCAAAGCCGCTCACCGCTTCACTGAAGGTGATCGTCACGGTGGTGGTTTCGCCGATGCCCAGGCGATTGTCGGCCACCACGATCGTGGCGGTGGGCAGTGCGGTGTCGATCGCGAAATTATTCGAGTCCGTGGTGCCCACGCCGCTGTTGCCCGATATATTGACCACACCGCTGTTGTCGAGGGTGATGACGTTGGTCGTGTCAGTGATATTGCCGGTGGGTGTGAACGTCGCCGTCCAGGTAATGCCGCCGTCAATGCTCACGACGTTGCTCAGGGCGCCATTGACGATGGTCAGATCAGCGTTACTGAAGTCTGCGACGGCCTCGCTGAAGGTAATGGTCACCGTCGAGGTTTCCCCGGCCTTGAGCGCGGTGTCTGCGACAACAATGGTTGCGGTCGGCACTTCGGTCTGCACTGCGTAATTGCCCGAGTTGGTGGAGCCGGTGCCGGCATTACCGGCCAGATCGCTGATGCCGGTATTGTTCAGGGTGATCAGGTTGGTGAAGTCGCTGACGCCAATGGTCGGGGTAAACGTAGCCGTCCAGGTGATACCGCCGTCGCTCGACGACACGTTGCTCAGCGTGCCATTGGCGACGCTCAGGTCGGAATTGTCGAAACCGGTCACCGCTTCGCTGAAGGTGATGGTCACGGTCGCTGTTTCACCGGGGCGCAGATCGTTGTCGCTCATGACGATCGTGGCGGTCGGACGCTGACTGTCGACGGCGTAGTTGTTCGAATCGGTGGTGCCGCTCCCGGCATTGCCTGCCCCGTCAACGACACCGGTGTTGTCCAGGGTGATCAGGTTGCTGGTGTCGGTGATGCCGGCCGCTGGGGTAAACGTCGCGGTATAAGTGATGTTGTCCGAGGTGCTCAGCCCGGAAAGTGTGCCGTTTTCGGCGGTCAGGTCAGCCAGGGTGAAACCGGTCACCGCCTCGCTGAAGGTGATGGTCACCGTGGTGGTCTGGCCAACGCCCAACGCCGTGTCCGCCACCACAATGGTCGCGGTCGGACGCTGGGTGTCGATGGCGTAATTATTCGAATCAGTGGTGCCGACCCCCACGTTGCCAGACCCGCTCTGCACCCCGGTATTGTCCAGGGTAATCAGGTTGGTCGCGTCGGTGATATTGGCGCTCGGGGTAAAGGTCGCCGTCCAGGTAATGCCGCCGTCGCTGCTGCTCACGGCGCTCAGCGTGCCGTTGGCGATGGTCAGGTCGGCATTACTGAAGCCCATCACGGCCTCGGAGAAGGTGATCGTCACCGTGGTGGTCTCGCCGATGCTCAGGCTGTTGTCGGCGACCACGATCGTGGCCGTCGGCACCATCGTGTCGATCACGAAATTGCCGGAGTTGGTGACGCCGGTGCCGGCGTTACCGGCCAGGTCAGCGATGCCGGTGTTGTTCAGGCCTATAACGTTGCTCGTATCGTTGACCCCGAGTGTGGGCGTGTACGTCGCCGTCCAGGTGATGCCGCCATCGCTGCTGCTCACGGCGGTCAACGTGCCATTGGGAATGTTCAGATCGGCGTTGGTGAAGCCTGTCACGGCCTCGGAAAAGGTGATGGTCACCAGCGAGGTTTCACCGGCACTGAGGCTGGTATCGGCCAGCACGATGGTCGCGGTCGGGCGTAGCGTGTCGATGGCGTAGTTGTTCGAATCGGTGGTGCCGCTGCCGGCGTTACCGGCCAGGTCAGCGATGCCGGTGTTGTCCAGGGTCACCAGGTTGGTGGCGTCGGTGATATTGCTGGTCGGGGTGAACGTTGCCGTCCAGGTGACACCGCCATCGCTGCTGCTCACGGCCGTCAGCGTGCCATTGGCGATGGTCAGATCGGCATTGCTGAACCCGGTCACCGCTTCGGAGAAGGTGAAGGTCACCAACGATGTGTCGCCGATTTTCAAGGCAGTGTCGGCGAACACGACGGTGGCCGTCGGGCGCTGGTTGTCGATGGCGTAGTTGTTGGAGTCGGTGGTGCCGCTGCCGGCATTGCCGTTCGAGTCACTGACCCCGCTGTTGTCCAGGGTGATCAGGTTGGTGGCATCGGTAATGTTGGCGGTCGGCGTGAAGGTTGCCGTCCAGGTGATCCCCCCATCGCTGCTGCTCACGGCGCTCAGCGTGCCATTGGCGATGGTCAGGTCGGCATTACTGAAACCCGTCACGGCTTCAGAGAAGGTGATGGTCACCAACGAGGTTTCGCCGATTCTCAAGGCGTTGTCGGCGACGACGATGGTCGCGGTCGGACGCTGCGTGTCGATGGCGTAGTTGTTCGAATCGGTGGTGCCGCTGCCGGCATTGCCGGACAGATCGGAGATACCGGTGTTGTCCAGGGTGATCAGGTTGGTGGTATCGCTGACGTTATTGGTTGGCGTGAAGGTCGCCGTCCAGGTGATCCCGCCGTCGCTGCTGCTCAAACCGCTCACGCTGCCGTTGGCCACGGACAGATCGGCAGTGGTGAAACCGGTCACGGCCTCGCTGAACGTGATGGTGACCTGCGAGGTTTCCCCTGCCTTGAGCGCGGTGTCCGCGACGACAAGGGTGGCCGTCGGGCGCACAGTGTCGATGGCGTAGTTGTTGGAATCGGTCGTACCGCTGCCGGCGTTACCGGCCAGATCAGCGATCCCGGTGTTATCCAGCGTGACCACGTTAGTGGTGTCGGTGACACCGGCGCTCGGCGTAAACGTCGCCGTCCAGGTAATACCTCCGTCGCTGCTGCTCACGGCGGACAACGTACCGTTGGCGATGGTCAGGTCGGCGTTGGTGAAACCGCTGACCGCTTCAGTGAAGGTGATGGTCACCAGCGACGTTTCACCGATTTTCAGGGCCGTGTCAGCGACAACGACAGTGGCTGTCGGGCGCTGGGTATCGATCACATAGTTGCTGGAATTGGTGGTTCCGATACCCACGGTACCGTCAGAGACGGTCGCCACACCGGTGTTGTCCAGAGTGATGACGTTGGTGGTGTCGGTAATCCCGTTGGTCGGCGTGAAAGTCGCGGTCCAGGTGATTCCGCCATCGCTGCTGCTCACGGCCGTCAACGTGCCGTTGGCGATGGTCAGGTCGGCATTGGTGAAACCGGTGACTGCCGTGTTGAAGGTGATGGTCACCAGCGAGGTTTCGCCAATTTTCAGAGCGCTGTCCGCCAGTACGATGGTCGCGGTCGGTGGCTCGACGTAGTTGGGGTTGTACGTGCCGCCGGTACTGTAAACCGCAGCCGTGGAACTGGGCGAAGCGCCTGCCGAGCCGGTGTTTGAAGGACCGCCAACACCACTGGCCGCCGCGTTGCCGGTCATGGCGGCGACGTTGGCAGCGGTGATCAATACCGTACCGCCGTTGTTCCAGATGGCCCCGACGCCGCGGCCACCATCACCGCCGTTGGCAAGGTTGCCGCCGCTGCCACCCCCACCGCCGCCGCCACCCGCCGCGAGGTTGTTGCTGATGACTGACGTGCCGATGACTTTCAAGGTGCCGGTCGAGGCGTTGTAAATACCGCCGGCCGCGCTGCCACCAACGCCGCCGACCGCGTTCCAGCCCGAACCACCACCGCCGCCACCAATGGACAGCGTGCCATTGGTCGCGGAGCCGCCGTTGCCGCCGTGACTGTAGCCGGAGGCGCCATTGCCGCCGACGCCGCCAATGTTGGTACCGCCGCGCCCGCCCATGTCGTTCTGGGTGTAGCCGCCGCCATAACCACCGGTATTGGCAGTGCCGGCCCCACCGGCATAGCTCAAGTTGCCTGGGCCTGTCGAACCGCCATGGCCACCGTTACCGCCACCGATCCCACCGCCGCCACCGCCGCCGCCGCCGGAGTATCCACCGGACACGCCACCACCACCGCCGCCACCGGAAGCGGCGTTGGCAGTCACCGTCACGTTATTGAGCGTAAGAATGCCGGCGTTGAAAATCCCGCCACCCATGGCGCCCGCCGCTGCGGCGCCACCGTTACCGCCGTTGCCGGCCACCAGTCCCTTGGTAATCACCAGCCCGTCCAGTGTCACGGTGCTGCCGGAAGTGACTTCCACCACACGGGTCTTGTATTGCCCATCGAGGGTCACGTCAGCCACGCCGTCGTTATTCAGATCGCCATCGACGGTGATGTTCTTGTTGATCAACAACTCGGAGTTGAGCTGCACGGTCATGCCGGCGTTGAACGTGACAATGTCGCCGTTTTGCGCAGACGCCAGTGCGGTACGCAACGAGCCGACACCCGAGTCGAGGTTGTTAGTCGCGGTCCAGGTGGCCAGGCCCCACTGATATTCGCTCATCGCCTTGGTCGACAGGACGTTGGCGCTTTCGATGGTGCCGGTGGCAATTTCCAGATCCCAGTCGCCGCCGACACCGGTGCGGTTGTTCGAAGCGGCCACATCCCGGCCGGTCAGTTGCGCCAGCGAGTCGACGAAACTCAAGCCGCGATCCCCCTCGGCGGTGTAGCAGCCGTAGATCAGGATGTCGCCGCCAACGTTCATGTCCTTGCCGATTTCGCCGAGGATCGCACTGCGTTGCGCGACGTTGTCGGCAGACAGATAACTGTTGCCCAGCCACAGATCGCCGGCGTTGCCGTGGGCAATGATCTGCACCGAGCTGACGCCTTGATGCTGATCGAGATAATCGGCGATCTGTTGCAAGCCGTCCTTGGTCGCGTCGAGTTTCACCACCTGAGTGCCGGGAGCAATGCCCTGGAGCAGGCTGTCGGCGTCCTTGACCCGGGAATCGACGAACACCACGCTCTGACCCGGCACGGCGACGGGGCTGGCGGCTGGTGTCGCATCGGCCTGACCGTGGGTGTCCTTGCTGGCCACCGGCTGATCGGCCGTCGGCGTTTTCGCTGCCTCCGCCGTGGCGTGGCTGTCAGCCTGGGCAGCGGTATCGGCCACCGTTGCCGCAACGGCACCGTCGAACAGCATGCGCGGCTCCAGCGACATGATCATCGGCGCGGCAAGCGTCTGCTGACATTCGGTTACTCGCGACTTCTGCTTGCTCCACCACATGCTGCTCACCCGGATTCGAACACAGTTATTGACGCATCAATGAAAAACGCCGCGATCAACTGATCGCGGCGTCGGACTTCATACGAATGACATTGGCAGCGCTGGCTGAGCCATCGAGCCAAAAAGACAAATCAGCGTATTGCTTGAACAGGTCCGGCGGCAGAATCGTGCGCCGAGACTCCAGAGCGACCTTGGGTTTGACCTTGTGCAGGCCGGCAACGCCTAGGGCTTGATCGAATTGCGGCGCGTCGTACGCCAGATGGTCAAAATCGTGTTCGAACCATGGCTCGCCGATAAAATCGTAGACCAGCCGCAGTACCCGCTCCGGGGCCTGGGTCAGCAAGTCGTAATCGATGATCAGCAGCGAGTCGGCGTGCTCGCCGTAATAGGCTTCCTTGAGCGCCGCCCAGGCAAAACCCACCAGCCGGTTACGCTGAGCCAGGGTTTCGCAGCGGCTGTAGACCGTGTTGCGCTCGACGGCGTCGCCGAACAGCTTGGTGTTTTCGTAAGGATTGGCGCGGTAGAGGCGTTCAAGGCTGTCCATCACCCACGCGACGTTGCGCACGCAAGCGATGATTTTGGCGTTGGGGAACAGGTCGTTGAGCGCGGGCAGCCGCGAGCTCCATTGACGGTTGGTGTCGAACACCACCGGTTTGTCGGTCTTGTCGGCGTAGTAGGAATCGAAAAGACCCCGCAGCAAACGGCGGCGCGTCTCGGTGTCGATCACCGCGCCGAACTCACTGCCGGCGCTGCATTGCTCCAGCACACTGGCAAACAGCGAGCCCACCGGGCTGGTCATACCGGCGTGAAACCGCGGATTCTGCAACAGGATCGCAGAAAGCAGGGTCGAGCCTGAGCGCGGCAAACCGGCGACAAAGTGGAACTGCTGCAATCCATTCACCGTAATCGGAAGTCCTTTTGTTCGACGAAGCGTAGTTCAAGAACAACCCTACGACTAGTAGTGTTTTGACATCATTCAAGAGCAAAAAGGACTAACCGGTTAAATTTTTATCGCGAATAAAAAGGTGAATCGATTAAGTCCGCGCAGGACTTATTCCACTGCCGGCTTCACGACGAATAATCGCGCTTGCGCCCCACCGGCGCGCACCTCGGCGCCGACTTGCCAAGTCGCCGGCAATGGCAGGAATTCTCCAGGTTCATCGAGCGTTCCCACCAGCCAGACCCGGCGATAGCCCGTCAGTTCGGCCAAGCTGTCGAGGTAGACGCCAGGGGTGACCAGCGTGCCAAAACCGTACTCGTTCGGCCGCGTCGAATGGCCGTCCGCGCGGGGTGGCGTGTAGAGACGCACTTGAGCGCCGGTTTGATCGTAATAGACGTAGCTCAGGTACCAGAGCATGTCGCTGATGACGATGCCGTCACCGGGCTGGAAGTGCTGATTGACGTAACTCACCATATGGTCGAGTTGATCATTGCTGTCGACCGTGGCGTTGTTGTTCACGCCAATCAGTTCGACCCCGACCAGCGACACCAGCACCGCCAGCGCCAGGCTCCGTACACGGCTGTACAAACGGTCGATGGCCAACGCCGCAAGCATCGGCAGGCCCAACGCAAACGCCGTCAGGTAGCGTTCGATGAACACCGGGGTGATGAACGACACCGCAAACACCAGCAACAGCGGCAGGCCGGTGTAGAGCGCCAGCAGCACACTGCCGCGCGACACGCTGCGGTCGCGGGCCAATGCCACCCCGGCCAGCACCAGCAAGGCCATTGGCATCGCGATGAAGACCAGCAGCGGCAGGTTTGCGCCATCATCCTGAATCAGCCAGGACCAGATCATCGCCGGCAACGAGGTCAGGCTCACGGGGTCTTCCCAGCCCACATCGCTAGCGGCCTTAAGCTGTTCCATGTGCTGCATCAGATTCAGCAGTTTGGGTAACCACGGCAGATAAAGTCCGGCAATGGCCAGGTTCGCCAGCCACCATGGCAGTTGTTGAATATGCCGGAATCGATAACCGCGTTGGGTACGAATCACGCCCAGATAAATCCAGTGACTCAACGCCGCCAACACCGCGAAGTAATGGGTGTAGAGCGCCGCGCTCATCAACAGCACGTAAAACACCCGATAACGCCTGCGTTGCGCATGTCTGATCCAGTAGACCAACGCCAGGCTCGCCGCAATGAGCAACAGCCCGAGCAGCGAATACATGCGCACTTCCTGGCTATAGCGCACCGCCGTGGGCAGCAACGCCAGCAGCACTCCGGCGATGATAGCGGCGCGGCGGGTGGCCAACCGATCCACCAGCCACACCCCTGCGCCCACCACAGCAATACCCAATAGTGCGCTGAGGCAACGGATCGCGAAAATCCCGTCACCGAACAGTTCGATCCAGCCATGCAGCAGCATGAAGTACAGCGGCGGATGCACATCGAACGCCGCATGGTTCCAGATCCCGCCCAGCGAATAACGCGCCAGCAGCAGGCTGGAACCTTCGTCGCCCCAGATCGCGGCGGCCGTCAAATCGTAAAAACGCACAATCGCGGCCAGCGCCATGATGGGCAGCAGCCATTGTTTTTTCGCCCAAAGGATCACTCGCCAGTTGCCGAACCAGGAGCCGGGTGTTGCCTGGGGGTCTTGCGTGTCGCCAACCGGCGTGACTCTGTTTAGCGTCATTGTTTCCTCTGGCCCGTGGCAAAACACTGCTAATGCAGACCCCCCGAAACCTGCCGGTCACTTTAGGTCAGCCACGCGACAGCCGTCGATGCCGGCGTACTGTTTCACGACATTCGGCAACCTCGCCGATCCGGGTCTACGCTGAGCCGTGGCGTAATCTGGCAAAGGAGGGGGAGGCATCACCGCAGCCTGAATCCTCGCGCGGCCCGCCGACCATCAATCAGAAGGGAGAGGACTTTATGGACGTTTACATGGGCACTGTTTTGACGTTTGCCTTCAACTATGCGCCCAGCGGCTGGGCCTTGTGCAACGGTCAGATGATGAGTGTTTCGCAATACAGCGCGCTGTTTGCGTTGCTGGGCACCAACTATGGCGGCAACGGTGTCCAGACGTTCGGACTGCCCAATCTGCAGAGCCGAATGCCGGTCTGCCAGGGCACCGGTCCCGGCCTATCGACTCGCGTAATGGGTGAAATTTCCGGCACTGAAGCCGTCATACCGACCCTCAATAATCTGCCGAACCACACTCACTCACTGGCTGGCCTCACGGCCACCACCACCGTGCAACTGGCCAACCCGGCGAGCAACCCGTTGGGCGCCCCGACGGCCACCAACGCCTATATCGGTGCTTCGGGCACCGGGCCCGGTCTGGCGAATATCTTCTCGGACGCACAAGGCGCTTCGCCCGTCGCCCTCAAAGGTGCGCAGACCGCGATCAGCGGGACCATCACCCCCACGGGCAACGGCCAGTCGATGGCGATCATGAACCCGTATCTGGTGCTCAACTTCAGCATCGCGCTGCAAGGCATTTTCCCGTCCCGCAACTGACCGACTGCCGGGGGTGGCTACCCTCCCCCGGTTTCCTGACTGGCTGGAGCGAAACCATGTTGCAAACGGTTCAAAGCCAACATTTCCAGGCGCTGCTGGGCCGGATTGGCACCCTGCACCTGCCCGATGGCAGTGCACTGCAGATCCATATCGAACACCTCGAAGAGCAGCCCGCCGCAAAAATGCGCTACAGCGAGCGAATGCCATTCAGTGTCGAACTGAGAAGTCTGGAGCCGACTGAATTTGTCGACGGATTGTGTGCGCTGGAACTGCCGGAAATCGGGCGAGTGCAGGACATCTTCGTGTCCCGGGTGCCGCCGATGGGGCGGGATCCGCAGTTGGGCTATTTCCACATCACCTTCAACTGACGCAACAACAATCCCCCGGTGGGAGCGGGTTTGCTCGCGAAGAGCCCTATCAGTCAATAGAGAGGGTGACTGACACCGCGCAATCGCGAGCAAGCTTGCTCCCACAGGGGGGTTGTGGTTTCAGGCCCGTGAGTCGAGGCCGCCAAGGGTCCGGTTGACCGTCCATTTGCCGAGCACCAACCGCCACAAAAAATCGGAATAACCCTACACATAAAAGAGAATCACCCGGCATACAAGCTTGAGGTCGCTCGCCAAAGTCCCGCGTTTTGCAGAACGGGACACGGACGTGACCAAACTCATTAACCAACACGATACCCACGCCCAACAGGTACTCGACAGCCACCAAGCCATGGATACCTTTCGACAGGCTCTCAACCGCCCGGATGAACTGCCGGGCTTCGATGACCTGCTCAATGCAATGGGCCTCAATCAATCGGGTGCCAACCAGCGAAAACTCGTCGAAGCCATCAGCAGCGGCCAGTGGGTCGTGGTGAAACCAAGGGTTGTTGAGGATAACGGCGGCGCCTCCTGGAATGCCTTCAAACCTAAACCCGAGCCACCACCGGCGCAGCATTGGGTGGCAGAGTACGCCTACACCCTGCCTCAACCGGCTGAGTCGGGTTTTCACATCGTCCAAAAACCCATGAGCCGCGAAGCGCTGGAGCGTGCGCTCTACGAAACCACGCCCAGCGATGCCCTGCGCCGCGAATTCCGCTCCCTAAACCGCCATCTCGGCGAACAGGTCAAATCGGGACAAATGGTCATCTTCAGCGACTCGCGCAACTACATGTGCCGACGCGAAGAAGCGCAGATGATGGCGGCGGCGGCGGAAAAAGTGAATGAGGCGCTGAAAGATCTAACGGATGAAGAGGCGTCGTTCATGGTTGAACACCATGAGCGGGTAATTGCACAGACTTGCCCACCCATTTGCATTCGACCGAACCGGTCATTTGCATCGGATTTGACCAGCACGATTCGTGGGCATGACCGGCAGAAATCGGCCAGAAGCGGACGATCAATTAGGAGTTGTAACAAAGAGTTGTCCGCCATTTAATGAGCGATCGAACATCAGGTTGATGAACCGCAAATGAGCAAACTGGGTTGCAAGTGTGGCCATGTGATTACCGATCAGACCGACAGCTTGCCCTACAAGGCGAGCTTGCTTCGCGACGAGGTGGAAAATAAATTTTGGGATGAGGTGCACCGAGAACTCAAACCTCTGGTCGAGGCGGCGGAGTCCGGAGACAAGACTTCAATCGACGATGCATTTGGCGAGTTTTCACCCATATTCGGCGCTGCTGACAAGCTGCAAGACCGGATATCCAGCCTTTACATTCAACGAATGTCGACTGCCTACGAGTGCCAGAACTGTGGGCGCCTTTGGGTGCAAAAAGATAACAGTGAACGATTTGTTTCCTATGTCCCAGAGGAAGGCGCATATGGCGCGATCCTGGCAGTGGCATCAGGAGTACCTGAAAATCTGGATTAGGCATGCGCGATTGGTCGGAAGCTGAGATTGCAATCGGTAGCAATCGACCCATACCAGACACTCAGCTTGCCTCTAGTCTCGACTATCCCTAGGGTGTTGCTCGTCACAAGATCGCGTTGGGCAATCAGGTCGCTTTGATTCCATGTGTCTTTGTACTAGAGCGTTTCCGCGCTTAATCGCACCAGTGAGAGCGGTTAGCCGTCCGTCTCGCTCGGGTCACAAGTCGGCGGCAAACGATCGACCCGCAAAGCATCAACGACCAGCGAAAACGCCTGGGAGGGTTGTCGGCGGCTGGGGTAGTACAGGTGAAAGC
This sequence comes from Pseudomonas sp. EA_65y_Pfl2_P74, assembly GCF_963970575.1. Classification (NCBI taxonomy): domain Bacteria; kingdom Pseudomonadati; phylum Pseudomonadota; class Gammaproteobacteria; order Pseudomonadales; family Pseudomonadaceae; genus Pseudomonas; species Pseudomonas sp. EA_65y_Pfl2_P74. The sequence goes on along the minus strand of NZ_CAXAOQ010000001.1, from coordinate 25,302 downwards.
CGTCGAAGGGTTCACACCAGTCCTCCAGTACCCGAACTAGTCGCCCTTCGGTTAGATGCGGGGCAAACTCATCCTCGGGCAGATAGGCTATACCCAGCCCACTCACCGCAGCATCGGCGATATGGGTGGTGGAGTTGAATACCAACTGGCCGTCTACACGTACCTTAAGCTTCTTGCCCCGGCGTTCGAATTCCCATGCATCCACGCCGTCATAGGTGGGAAAACGGATATCGATACAGCGGTGTGCTACTAGATCGCGAGGGTGTTTCGGGGAGGGATTTTTCGCGAAATAGCTTGGCGCGGCCACTACGGCCATTCGTAACGGCGGGCCAATGGGCACGGCAATCATGTCTTGGGCCACCGTGTCGCTGAAGCGCACGCCGGCATCGAAGCGGTCGGCGACGATATCGCAAAAGCCATAGTTGATATCGAATTCCAGCTTGATATCCGGGTACATCTGCAGCAACGGCGCCAACTTGGGAAGCAGGGTTGTCTTGATGACGTTGTCGCCGCAGGTAATGCGTACCGTCCCGGCCGGCTTATCGCGCAGCTCGGTCAAAGCTTCCACTTCGGCCTCGATTTCATCGAAGCGATGGCCCACCGCTTCCAGCAATCGCTCGCCCGCCGCCGTTAACGATACGCTGCGCGTGGTGCGGGTAAGCAAGCGAATTTTCAGCCGCGCTTCCAGTGCCGAAACCACCTGACTCACTGCCGATTGCGTCACCCCAAGCTGTACCGCCGCGCGGGTAAAGCTGCCCTCCCGCGCCACGGTTACGAAAGCCAGCAGATCGTTGAAATTGGATTTGGCCATAGCGAGCATGCTCGATTGATTGATTAGGCATGGTTATATCCGCATTAAGCATTCATTAGCTAATCAAAGTCTCTTTACTGCGTAACACTAACCGGCATCCCACCCGATCGGCATGGAGAAGGTTGAGCCTTGCGCTAACTGCCTGCATCGCCTTTAGCCTTCCCTAATAAGGATGCCCCATGAAAAGACTTCTCGTAATGCTCGGGTTTCTACTCAGTTCATTCACCGCATTAGGAGCCGATATGTCCAACGGTGCAGATAATTTCTTTAAAAGTGACAAGGTGACCGTACAAAAGGTCAGCTTCAAAAATCAGTACCAGCTCAATGTCGTGGGCAATCTTTTCATCCCCAAAGGGCTGGACAGCGCCACCCGCAGCCCGGCCATTATCGTTGGCCACCCTATGGGCGCGGTGAAGGAGCAAAGCTCAAATCTATATGCGCAAAAATTGGCGGAACAGGGCTTCGTTACCCTGGCCCTGGATTTGTCGTTTTGGGGCGAAAGCGAAGGCCAACCCCGTAACGCGGTACTGCCAGACATGTACGCCGAGGACTTCAGTGCCGCCGTGGATTACCTTGGCACGCGGCCCTTTATCGACCGCCAGCGCATAGGCGTGCTGGGCATTTGTGGCAGCGGCAGCTTTGTAATCAGTGCAGCCAAGATAGATCCGCGCATGAAAGCCATCGCCACTGTCAGCATGTATGACATGGGCGCCGCCAATCGAAACGGGCTTAAGCATTCGCAAACCCTTGAGGTGCGTAAGCAAGTTATCGCGGCGGCGGCCGAGCAGCGTTATGTGGAATTTACGGGCGGCAAGATCGAATACACCGGCGGCACGGTGCAAGCGCTGAATGCTGACACCCACCCCATCCAGCGCGAGTTTTTTGACTTCTACCGCACCCCGCGTGGCGAATTCACCCCGGCCAGTTCCACGCCGCAACAGACCACCCGGCCGACGCTGAGTAGCAATACCAAATTCATGAATTTCTACCCATTCGTCGATATCGAGAGCATTTCGCCTCGCCCGATGTTGTTTATTGCAGGTGAAAACGCCCACTCCCGCGAGTTCAGCGAAGAGGCTTTTCGCCTGGCAGGCGAACCTAAAGAGCTGGTCATTGTGCCCAACGCAGGCCATGTCGATCTGTACGACCGCGTCGACTTGATTCCTTTCACCAAGCTGACCCATTTCTTTCAGGACCACCTGAAATGACCGCTGAAGTCCATCTGAACGCCACCGTCTTGAGCGAGACATTTACGCGTACCGGTCATTGGGGAGGTGTCTATGCAATGACGCTGTGCGTATTCGCGCTGATCGCTTCGGAGTTCATGCCCGTTAGCCTGCTGACACCATTGGCAAACGACCTGCAGGTCAGCCAGGGCTTGGCCGGGCAGGGCCTTGCCATCTCTGGCGCGTTTGCGGTGTTGGCCAGCCTGTCGATCAGTTGGATCGCCGGCACGCTGAACAGAAAAACCCTACTGCTGGCTCTGACCGGTTTGATGGCTGTATCGGGCGCCATTGTGGCGCTTGCCCCGAACTACCTGATCTACATGGTTGGGCGAGCCCTGATCGGCGTCGTGATTGGCGGATTTTGGTCGATGTCGGCAGCCACTGCGATGCGTCTGGTGCCGGCTGCACAGGTGCCCAAGGCGCTGGCTGTTTTCAACAGCGGCAACGCCTTGGCTACGGTAGTGGCAGCGCCACTGGGCAGTTATTTGGGCTCGGTTGTGGGTTGGCGTGGTGCGTTTTTGTGCCTGGTTCCGGTGGCGCTAATTGCGCTGGTTTGGCAGTGGATAAGCCTGCCAAGCATGGCAGCGCAGAAGCGCTCGCCGGGTGCAGGCAATGTTTTCAAACTGCTGAAAAATCGCAAGGTGGCGCTGGGCATGGCGGCCGCCGGCTTGTTTTTTATGGGCCAATTTACGCTGTTCACCTACCTGCGCCCGTTTCTGGAAACAGTCACCCAGGTCAACGTGCCGATTCTTTCTCTGCTGCTATTGGTGATAGGCGTCGCTGGCTTTTGCGGAACAGCGCTGATCGGATCAGTGCTCAAGCGCAGCCTGTACGGCACCTTAAGTACCATCTCGCTGCTGATGGCGGTTATTGCTGTCGCGCTGATTCCTGCGGGCACTTGGCTTATCGCGGTAGCGGTATTGCTCGGCCTATGGGGCTTTATTGCGACAGCAGCGCCCGTGGGCTGGTGGAGCTGGATTGCGCACGCCTTGCCTGATCACGCCGAGGCGGGCGGCGGCCTGATGGTGGCGATTGTCCAATTGGCTATTGCCGTGGGCTCCACAGTCGGCGGTGTACTTTTTGACGCTCTCGGCTACCAGAGCACCTTTATCGCCAGCGCCACGATGCTGATGCTTGCCGCCTTGTTGACCTTTCTAACCTCTCGTTCGCCGGTGCCGCACACCCGGTGAATCCTCTATTCCAAGGAGCAAGGCCATGTTTTTCGATTATGTCCCAGGATGGAAGGGCCTCTGGTTCGCGGCCTTGATGCCATTTGCCCTATCGGCATTGCCCCTCGCAGCCGCGACAGATATCGCCGGCCCATCAACAGGGATGGAGAACTACACGATGTGGATGACCATAGGCCAACAGCGCTTCGCCATTACCCTTGAGGACAACCGGAGCACTCGGGAGCTTGCCGCCCGTTTGCCGCTCACCCTGGACATGAGCGATCTGAACGACAACGAAAAGCACGTCACCTTGCAGCGCCCGTTACCCACTCAAACTTATCGGCCTGGAACAATCCACAACGGTGATTTCCTCCTGTACGGCCCTGACACGTTAGTGGTCTTTTATAAATCCTTCAGTTCGTCTTACAGCTATACCCGTCTCGGTCGCATCGACAACCCAGCGGGCCTCTCGCAGGCTCTGGGTCGGCATGATGTTCGGGTGACGTTTTCAGCGGATTAGTTTCAGTCATCTTCCGCCCGGCCAGCTATGTCACGTGGTGCGCCCCCCCTCTCGCACGTTGATCCAGGAGCTTCTTATGCCGTCCAAGCACACTAATTCAACCTTGGCCGCATTGGCGCTGCTCACCGCCAACTGCATCGAACCAACCTTCGCGGCCGAGCTGAGCCCTGCCAGCCAGAAAATCACACGTGCGGGTGAGCAGGCTTCGATGACAGGGCCTGCCGATTATTTCACTGGTCATGTGCGGATCGATCCATTGACGACTGCAACGGCCGAACTCAACACCTCAACGCTCTACGTCACCTTTGAACCTGGCGCTCGTTCGGCCTGGCACACGCATCCTGCAGGACAATATCTTGTCGTGACAGCGGGGGTCGGACGTACTCAGGAATGGGGAAAGGCAGTGCAGGAACTACGTCCCGGTGATGTGGTGTTTTGCCCGCCGGGGGTAAAGCACTGGCATGGCGCCGCGCCATCGACTGCCATGACGCACATAGCTATCACTGGCATGAAGAACGGCAACAACGTCCGTTGGATGGAGAAGGTCAGCGATGAACAGTACCCAACCAAGTAAATATCACTATGCCCGCTTATGGCCGTTAGCCGGCCTGGTAGTGCTGGCCAGTGTTTTAGGTGCTCACGTATCGAGTGCCAGTACCACACACATTTCGGAGACGCAGACGGTGACTGAGCAAACCCTGACTGCAAAACAACTGGCTGTCGCCCCTATCGGCGCCACCATGGCCACCGGCGATATGCCCCGTTTGCGTGATGCGCTCAATCGCGGTCTCGATGCCGGTCTGACGATTAGTGAGAGCAAGGAAATCCTGGTTCAGCTCTATGCGTACGCCGGGTTCCCGCGCAGCCTCAATTCACTGTCGCAGCTGATGAGCGTTTTGCAAGAGCGCGAAGCAGGCGGAGTTCAAGACGAGCCGGGACGCGAACCAGGCCCCGTGCCGTCGGGGCACGCTTTGCTCGACCTGGGCACCGACAATCAAACCCGTCTGGTGGGTGCACCGGTCTCAGGACCGTTGTTTGAGTTCGCCCCTGCGATTGACCAGTTTCTGAAGGTTCACCTGTTCGGCGATATCTTCGCTCGAGACAACCTCGATTGGGCTACTCGCGAACTGGCCACTGTTGGGGCACTTGCCGCGATGCCAGGGTTAGCGTCGCAGTTGGCGTCGCACCTGAAGATCAGCATGAATGTTGGCCTCACGGCGCAGCAGTTGAACCAAGTGGCTAGCGACCTCAAACGCCACGGTGACCAAGAGGCGGCTGAGCGCATTGTTGTGACCTTGGAAAAAATCAGGGGCTGACGACGCCACCGATGGCGACAAGATATTGATGAGCTCAGCTAATAACGGCTATCGGAATCCTCGGATTCTGAATTTGCGGGCGAATGCTAAGTTCCTGAGGCACTGAGAACACCCTCCGAATACCTTCATCCAAAAGACTAACCCTCATGAAAGCAGGTGAGCCATGGAACTGCGAATAAACCAAAAAACCTACCAGGTCGATGCCGAGGCGGATACGCCGCTGCTATGGGTTATCCGCGATGACCTAGGGCTGACCGGTACCAAGTACGGCTGCGGTCTAGCGCAATGTGGCGCGTGCTCGGTACTGGTGGACGGCAACGTTGTACGCTCGTGCGTTACTCCGGTAGCCGGGGTGGTGGGCCGAGAGATCACCACGATCGAGGCGATAGAAACCGACGATATCGGAAAGCGTGTGGTCGCTGCGTGGGTTGAGCATCAGGTCGCCCAGTGCGGCTATTGCCAGTCTGGCCAGGTCATGGCCGCGACAGCCCTGCTCAAGCGCAACCCCAAGCCCAGTGATGTGCAGATCGCGGCGGCGATGGTCAATCTGTGTCGCTGCGGCACCTACAACGCCATCAATTCTGCCGTCCACGAGCTGGCAACCGACGTTGCAATCGTTGCGGCGCCAGCCGGGGAGACGATCTGATGAATAAGCATGGTGATACCGGCCTTGGTGAGCCGATCAATCTATCGCGACGTCGCTTTCTCGTGGCCTCTGCTGGCACGGCTGTTGGCGCGTTGGTGCTCGGTTTTGGCGTGCCGCTGGGTTCTGCACGTATGCAGGCGATGGCGGCCGAGCGCCAAGCGGCAGGCACCCAAGTTAGCGCTTTTCTTGAGATCCGCCCGGATAACACTATCCGACTGCTATGCCCCTTTATTGAGGGCGGTCAGGGCACCTATACCGCCATGGCACAAATAGTCGGCGAGGAACTGGATGCCGATCCATCGACCTTTGTAGTCGAAAGCGCGCCGCCCGGCGAAGCGTATGTGGTGATGGAAAATGGATTGCGCATTACCGGCGGTAGCATGTCGGTGCGCATGAGTTACCCGACCATGCGCCGGCTGGGAGCCCTTGCCCGCGCGATGTTGCTGCAGGCCGCAAGCGCACGTCTGAATGTGCCGGTGACTGAACTGACCACCGAGCCTGGCCACGTTTTGCATGTGGCTTCTGGACGTTTGCTGAGCTACGGCGAGCTGGCCAGCCTTGCGTTAGACCTGGCAGTGCCCGCTGTCGAGAGCGTCACGCTGCGCGACCCCAGCCAGTTTCGCTGGATCGGTAAGCCTGTACGCCGTCTGGACAGCTACGACAAGTCCACCGGCAAAGCGCTGTACACCATCGACATGCAGGCGGACGGCATGCTCCACGCCGCCGTGCAACATGCGCCACGCCTGGGCATGACGGTGGGCGAGTTGCGCAACGAAGCGCAGGTTAAGGCGATGAAGGGGGTGCACTCGGTGCATAGCTTGTCCGGCGCCGTGGCAGTCGTCGCCGAGCGCTGGTGGCACGCCAAACGTGCCGTCGAAGCCATACAGGTGCAATGGCAGGAGCCCGCTGCCGATTCGCCTTTGCGGGTGATGCCCGCCGACTTCTCCACGGTGGCGTTCCGTGAGCGTCTGGCCAATGAGCCCGGGCCGGGGCGTGATGCCGAGGTGGAAGGCGACTTCTCCGGCACGCTAGCAAAGGCGCCTACGCACGTTGAAGCCAGCTACCACAACCAATACGTCAATCACGCGCAACTCGAACCCCCTTCAGCATTGGCCCGCTTTCATTCCGATGGTTCGCTGGAAATCTGGTTGCCCAATCAGGCTCAGGACTTTTTCTTGGCGGACATTGCGAAACGTACCGGCTTGGACCCTTCTAATATCACGCTACATACGCCGTTGCTCGGCGGCTTTTTCGGGCGGCACTTCCTGTACGAAACCGCCAACCCATACCCGCAGGCCATCGAATTGGCGAAGGCAGTCGGGCGCCCGATCAAGCTGATTTGGAGCCGAGAGGAAGAGTTTCTGCGCGACGTGCTGCGCCCTATGGCCGTCGTTAAGTTTCGCGCAGCGCTGGATGAAAAGGGCTTCCCCATCGCACTCGAGGCGGTGAGCGCCACCGAGGGGCCGACCGAGGGTCTTGCCGGCAAGCAAGGTGCAAAGCTCGACCCGTCGGCCGTTGAAGGCTTGACCGACAAGGCGTACGCGATTCCCAATCGGCGCATTGCCCAAATCTACGTCAAGGGCCCTGTCATGCTTGGCTACTGGCGCTCGGTGGGCAATTCGCTCAATGACTTCTTTTACGAGGCGTTTCTGGACGAACTGGCCGACAAGGGTGGCCATGACCCCTTTGAGCTTCGTCTGCACTTGTTGCAAGGCAACGCGCGGTTGACCCATCTGCTGCAGTCCGTCGCTGAAATGTCCGGTGGCTGGAAACGTGGGCCGTTCACCGCTGAAGATGGTTCACGACGCGCGCGGGGTGTGGCCATGGCCTCGCCCTTTGGTACGGAAACAGCGGTGGTCGCCGAGGTGTCGATTGAAAATGGCCAGATCAAGGTTCACGACATTTGGCAGGCGATAGACCCCGGTAGCATCGTCAACCCCGCCATTGTCGAAGCGCAGGTCAATGGCGCAGTGGCCCTTGGCCTGTCCCAGGCGTTGGTAGAAGAAGCGGTGTACGTCGACGGCAAACCGCGCGCACGTAACTATGATCTCTACCCGATCTTGCCGCCCGCCCGCATGGCAAGGGTGCACGTTAAAGTAATCGAGAGCGGCGCCAAAATGGGCGGCATCGGTGAGCCACCGCTGCCAGCTGTGGCGCCGGCAGTGGCCAATGCCGTGGCCAGGCTTACCGGCCAGCGCCTTCGCAGCATGCCGTTCTCCAGCTACACCTTTAGCCAACCAGCCTGACGGGAGACGTGTCCATGAGCAGACGGCATTACAAAAAAGTTGCCGGCACACTGGCATTGGTCGGTCTCGTCGCGTTGGTCCTGCTGGTTTGGTATGGCACCCGGATGCCGGCGTCGGCGCTCGACGCCGCAGGCAGTGTTGCCACAGGCGACGCGGCACTGGTGCAGCGCGGCGAGTATGTGGCCCGGTCTAGCGACTGCGTGGCTTGCCACAGCTTGCCGGAGGGTCCCCCATTCGCCGGAGGCCTGGCGATGGCTACGCCACTGGGGACCATTTACGCGACCAACATTACCCCCGACCGCGCGGCAGGTATCGGTCACTACAGCCTGGCTGACTTCGACCGTGCCGTTCGCCAAGGTGTTGCCCCTGAAGGGCGCCGGCTTTACCCCGCGATGCCTTACCCCTCGTACGCCAAGCTGACAGACGAGGATGTGCGGGCCTTGTACGCCTTCTTCATGCACGGCGTCAGCCCGGCAGCAAAACCCAACAAACCGAGCGAAATTCCCTGGCCGCTGAACATGCGCTGGCCCATCTCGCTGTGGAATAGCTTGTTCACTGAGGCTGCAACCTTCGTTGAACAATCCGCCAGAGACGCTCAGTGGAATCGCGGCGCGTACTTGGTCCAGGGCGCAGGCCACTGCGGCAGTTGCCATACGCCACGCGGCCCGGCTTTCAATGAAAAAGCGTTGAGTGATGCCGGTGACCAGTTCCTGGCCGGCGCACTGCTGGATGGCTGGTACGCCCCCAGCTTGCGCAACGACCCCAACACGGGGCTGGGGCGCTGGAGCGAAGCGGATATCGCGCAGTTCCTGAAAACCGGGCGCAATGAGCATGCGGTGGTTTTTGGTTCGATGACCGAGGCGTTCAATAATTCCACGCAATTCTTGAACGACGACGACCTAGCGGCTATCGCTCACTACCTCAAGTCCTTGCCGGGTGATCCACAGCGCGATGGCGCGCCATGGCAATACGAGGCGGCAGCTGCTTCGGAATTCGTCAGCGCCGGGGGACACCTTTACGAGACGCGCTGTGCCTCCTGTCATGGGCAGGATGGGAAGGGACAGGCGCCATGGATGCCGCCTCTGGCCGGGGCCACTTCAGCACTGACGTTGGCACCTGACTCAGCCATCAATATCAGCCTCAACGGATCAATGCGTGTGGTCACGGCCGGGGTTCCAGATGCGTACCGGATGCCTGCCTTTCGCGGACAACTCTCGGACGTAGAGATCGCGCAGGTGTTGTCTTTTGTCCGCACGACCTGGGGCAATCGGGGGGGCGAGGTTGATGCGCAGGCGGTCTCCCGACTGCGCGCGCATACCGACCCGGCCAGCGCCACGCCAATTATCTTGCACATGCGCTGACCCTGCGGAGGCTTGATGGAAAGCATTGACCTGCTAGTACTGCGTACCGCCCGCGATTGGCTTGCTGCGGGCGACCGCGTGCTGCTGGTAAGCGTGGCACGAACCTGGGGCTCATCACCACGGCCGGTTGGCTCGATGATGGCGCTGCGCAACGATGGGCGTGTAGTGGGCAGCGTCTCCGGCGGCTGCATCGAAGACGACCTTATCCACCGATACACCACAGCTTACGGCGCAGCAGGCTTACCGGAGCGGTTGCCCGATGTGGTTCGCTATGGCGTGAGCGCCGACGAGGCGCACCGTTTCGGCTTGCCTTGCGGAGGCACGCTCGAATTGGTTCTGGAATTCATGCCAGCCGTCGAGGCCATTGAGCAACTGCTAGCACTTCTCGACGCGAGGCAACTGGTGCGGCGCCAACTTGATCTGCGAACTGGAAAAGTAGATCTGCACAGCACAGCGACGCCCGATCAATTCACCTTTGATGGCCTACACATGAGCAACACACTTGGTCCAGGCTATCGGATGCTGCTGATCGGCGCGGGGGCGTTAGCTGAGTACGTTGCCGTGATGGCCCAGTTCAATGGCTTTCAGGTGACCATCTGCGATCCCCGGCCCCAATACATAGAAATGTGGAATGTTCAGGGCATCACTCGAATCCAGGACATGCCAGACGACGTGGTCAGAGCCTTTGCCCCCGACTTACGCACCTGCATCATCGCCCTTAGTCATGATCCAAAGCTTGACGACCTGGCATTGCTGGAGGCCCTGCAAGGTCCAGCCTTCTACATCGGCGCCATCGGCTCGCGACGCAACAGCCAGAACCGACGGAGTCGTTTGATCGAGCATTTTGGTGAGACCGAGGGATCGCTGAAACGTTTGCATGGACCGATCGGCATATACATCGGAAGCAAGACGCCGCCGGAGATCGCCGTCAGTGTGATGGCCGAAGTGCTAGCCGCCAAAAACGCAGTAACACTCCCAAGCGAATTCTCTATTTCCAAGGCCAAGGAAATCAGAGAGGTGGAGAGATGTACATAAGCCCGTGACGTTGCATGCCACTTGTCGCTTGAGTGCAGTGCACTGCATCAAGCGTCCCCACACTAACTGCCGAGCGAAATCTGTTTTCAGTGCAAAAAGGGAGGCTCCAGTTTGGGCCGCCCATGCTCAGCCATGTACAAAGTTGAAGGGGCTCGGAAAACTCGTATGTGTGCTGGTGGTTGGAGCGACAGTATCCGTATTAACTGGAACAGTGCTGACTGAGGGCGGAGAGTATTTGGGGCAAGAAATTCACGAGTATTGCGAATCATGGAGATGACACGCACTTTATTTACCTGGGCATGGGGGGCAGTAATTTTAATCGGCGTGATAGATGCCGCCATGATTGTCTACGTGGCTAACAAAAGACTCGCCCCCCCCTGGAAGAACACTTTAAACGGTGGCTCTCCATATCCATGGATCACCCGATTTTAGAGAAGAGGTTTCACGCAAAAGTTGTTGAGCTCGCCACCATCAGCGTTTTGATTTCATCCAAGAGAAATCAGAGCATCGACCCTTCTTTAAAAGAAGGAAAGCATTCGGAGTATTTGCCTGAAACCAGCAAGTTGTACCTACTGATTCCCTGCTCGCGATCACAATCTGTCGGCCAACATTCGCCTGACTGACACACCGCAGTCGCGAGCAAGCCCGCTCCCACCGGGGGATTTGGATTTCAGGCCGCAGGGTCGAGGTTGTCGAGGGCTTGGTTGACGGTCAGTTCGCCGAGCATCACGACCTGCTGGATGCCCAACAAGGTGTGGCGCTAGGGCGCGTCCAGCAAACCGGCGAAATCACTGAGCCTCACGCAAGGTTGTGTAGCCTGGGTCCGCGTCCGGGAATGTCGCTTGAACATTGCCGTTCAAGACCCGGCTCCTGCACGGGGTTTATTGGGGATACCAGACAAGTCTTTCGGCGGCCGGATTGCTTTCTTCCACGGCAAATCCCAGTGCCAGATAGTGCCGGCGTGCCTGGGGATTGCTGCGCCAGACCACCGTCGCCACCGGGCAGCGAATCTGCTGCGCGGCTTTCTGCACGCCTTGCAGCACGGCGCGGCCAAAACCCTGGCCACGCGCCGGCGGGATGAACGCCAGATACAACACGCGAATTTCGTTGGCGCCGAAATCGGTGCTCAAGGCACCGATGGCCGTGCCGAGTTTTTCCACCACGTAGTGCATGGCGTTGGGGTAGTGATCCCCCATGCCCTGCTCCTGCACCTGAAACTGCTGGGCGGCCAGTTGCTGCACCTGTTCCGGCTCGCCGTCGATCCACTGCAGATCCGGCCGCGCCGTTTGATACAGGCTTTGCAGAAATGGCCCGTCGGTTGCCCGCGAAGGCCGCACCACCAATCCCTCTGCTGCCACTGCTGTGTTATCCGTCATCGCCGCTCTCCGTTAAAAACCGCTTTCCCTGACCCCCAGCGCCGCCATCCGTCGCCATGCCACACCCAGCAACGACTCGCCGCGCCCCTGCAACACGACCACGCCGCGCAACGGTTGCGGCGGCGTCGGCGCGCTATCGAGCACACTCAAGCGCGCGCCATATTGCGCCTGCACCGGTTCAGCCCGTTGCTGTTGATCGCGGCGTACAGCAATCGGCCCGTGGTGATCGGACGTCAGCGCTTCCTGATCGACGTAGGCCACGCCGTTGGTGTCGATTTCATCCAGTTGCACCGCGAGCGCCGGGTGCATCGGGTCGTCGGCGATGAACCGGCCGCTGGCGCCGGGTTTGACCCGCCACAACTGCGCTTCGGCCAGATAACCGCGCAGGCGTGTGCCGTCCTCGACGACCCGGGCCAGTGCATCCTTGCTCGAAATCCAGCGCCCGACGCTCAGGTTCGGCAGCAAATCACGCACATATCCGGCGTGCGGGGCGCGCAGCAACAGGCGTTCACGTCGGGCGGTGAGCCCGCGGTATTCGGCCACTGCTTCGGCCAGTTTTTGTTCAACGACACCGGCGTCCGCCGCTGTTTCACTGCGGCCGGCCTGCCGGCGCATCAGCAACTGCTGGATCTGGATTTCCCGCCGCACGATGGCGCGCTTCGAATCGAGATCCGGGGATTCCAGCTCGATCAGCACATCCCCTTGGGCCACCTTCTGACCGTCCTGCACTTTCACCGCTTTGACCCGCGCCGCGGTGGGTGCATACAGAGCGCTTGCACGTCCGGCCTGCAACATCGTCGGCAGTTCCACAGCGCTGCGCCAAGGCACCACCAGCACCAGCAACAACCCCAGCAATGCCAGACTGAAAAGCAACACGCGCGGGCCATGCGCCTGCTCGCGGCGGCTCCACCACTGGCGCCACTCACGCATGATCGGCAGAAAGATGAACCACACCAGTTCCACCAGCATCAGGAAGATCCCCAACACCTTGAAGAACAGGTGATAGACCGCCAACGCGATCCCGAAAAACAACGCCGCACGCCATAACCACGAGCCATACCCCCAGATCAGCAAACGCCGTTGCATTTTCGGCGACCAAGGCTCCGGCGCGGGTGCGCCATAACCGAACAAAAACTCGCGCAAGCGCCAGCGACACAAGGCAAACGCCCGGCCCTGAAGGTTGTCGACCTGCCACAAATCGCTGATCAGAAAGTAGCCGTCAAAACGCATGAAGGGATTGAGATTGACCACCAGCGTGGTGATCCAGGTGGCGCTGGCGAGCATGAACGCCGCCGTGCGTCCCGGGCCATCAGGCAAGAACGACCACGCCAGCAGCGCGATGCACGCCAACAGCAACTCAGCCATCACGCCACCGGCGCCAATCAACAACCGTGCGCGACGATCATTGACGCGCCAGGCATCGCTGACATCGGTGTAGAACATCGGCAGCAGCACCATGAACGCCACGCCCATGCTCTGCACCCGACACCCGGCGCGCTTGGCCATGAACGCGTGGCCGAACTCGTGACACAGCTTGGCAAAAAACAGCGCCACGCCGAACGCCAATGCGCCGCCGAGGCTGAACAGGTGCGGAAAGGTGCCGACAAACCGCTGCCAGTCCCGCGAGACCAGAAACACCCCAAGCGCCAACGTCGCCGGCAAACCGTAGCGCAACACACGTGGGCCGAAGCGTTCCAGCCACGGCCAGGCGCGATTGAGAAAGGCGTCAGGACGCCACAGCGGTATACGGAAAAACAGGTACTGATGCAGAAGGATTTGCCACAGGCTCTGTTTCTGCGCCAGGGCCTTGAGCCGGTAACTGGCGCGCTGTTGATCGTCGAGGGCACTGATCAAATCGTGCCCACGGAGAAACTCCAGCAATTGCTCAAGCTCGGTGCCGTCCAGCGGCAGGCCCGGCTCACGATTGGCCGCACGCAGGACCTGATCGGCATCGCCCAGCGACCAGTGGCGCAACAGGCGCATCGCCGCCGCGCCCAGTTTGAAATAACGCCCGCGCACCGGGTCGGCCAGGGTCCAGCGTGGCGAGCCGTCCAATGCTGGCGCTGCGGGCGACAGTTGCAGGTCGGCACGCAGGCTCGGCAGGTTCATTTACAGGCCCACGCTCTGGCGCAGACCGGCCAATGGACGACGCAACAGGTACAGCGCCAGCGGCGCACGGTCACCGAATATTTTCGCCGTACCGCGCAGGCCGATGCGCGGCGGTGCGTCGACGAAATTGGCGTCGAGCCGATACGCCAGTTGCCCGCCAGCGGTCGGTTGTGCCTCGTAGGCCGAGCGCTCCAGCGTCGCGTGGTGGCGCTTCAAGGGATCGCTGTCGAGAAACAACGCGATCTCGGCACCGGGCGCTAACGATATCGCGTCGCCCACCGCCAGTTCGATACGCAGTTCGGCCTGGTTCGGGTCGGCAATTTCCATCAGCCGTTCACCGGTCTGCACGGGTTTGCCGGTCAAGCGTTCGGCATCGGCAAACACCGCGATACCATCGCGTTCGGCACGCACTTCGCTGCGGTTGAGCAACTCGCGGGCGTAGTCGCGTTCGGCGCGTTTTTGCTCGACGCGCGCGGCCAGCAAGTCGATCCGCGAGTTGGACTCGGCATCGGTGAACGAGCGTTGGGAATTGGATTTGAGTTCGGCCTCGGCCACATCCAATGCCCGTTCGGCCACATCGGCCTGAGCCGTGAGGGTGGTGTTTTCGAAGCGCAGCAACAGTTCGCCGGTTTTCACCGTTTGATTGGGTTTGACCAGAAACTCGGCGATCACCCCGTCCAGCGGCGCCGCCACCACACGGCCGCCCAGCGGCACCACTTCGGCCGGTGCCAGCACCGATTGACGCACCGGAATCAACAACCCGAGCAACAGCGCCGCGACCAGTGCCACCTGACGTTTACGCGTCCAGCGCAACCGCCAGGGTTTGCGTGGCTGCAGCGCCAGCCAGGCGTGGCTGTAGGTGTCGCCCAGTTGCGAGAGCAAAACTTGTTCGGAAGGATTCCACGGCACATCGCGGGCCAGCCACAAACCGCCGAACACCTGTCCATCCCGATCAATCAACGGCAGCCAGAACACTTGTGCGGCGGACAAACTGCGCCAATCGGCCTGGATCGATTCGCCGAGCGACTGCGGCGCAATCACCAGCGCCTGCTGCAGCACATCCTGCTTGAACAACTGCGCCACGGCTTGCTCGACAAACGCCACGAACGGCGCATTGGGCTCCACCGCGCTGACGCCGGTCACCGCTTGCACCTTGCCTGCGATCAACAACGCGGCATGGCGAAAACCGAACAGCGACTGGCCGTCATTGACCAGGCTGTAGGCCAGTTGGGACGCGTCGCGGGCCGTGCGGGTCTGGCGTTCGAGGTCGAGAAACCGCGCAAAGACCTGCTCGGCACCGCCGCTGACCGGGGCGTTCAATTGAGCTCCGCAAAATGCGCCGTACCGCTCATGCCGGCCAGCAAGCCTTTGGCTTCGGGGAGAGAGGCGACCAGCAACAAGGTCTGACTGCCCTCATCGATTCGCGCGCCGAGGCGTTTGACCGTGGCCTCGAGCGGTTGACCGGTTTCATCGGGAACAAAGGAAAACGTCTGGCCAGGCTTGAGTTTGGCCATCCAGCGCGACGGGACCAACAGATGGATTTCCAGTGTGCGGTTATCGACCACATCCAGCAGCGGCGCGCCGGCCGACACGCTCTCATAGCGCTTGACCTTGCGCTCCACCACTTGCCCGTCAAATGGCGCAATCACGCTGCAGCGTTTGACCTGCACCTGATAAACCTGAGATTGCGCCTGGGTTTCGCTGACCTTGGCCTGCGCCCGCGCCACTTCGAAACGCCCGACGGAATTGAGCGCGGCCAATTGTTTGTTGTGCGCCAATTCTTCACCGGCGCCACGGCTGGCCGCTTGCGCAGCATTGAGTTGCGCCTGATAGGCCGAGCAATCGAACCGGGCCAGCACGTCGCCCTTCTTGAACGACTCGCCCTCACTGAACGGCAACTCGACAATCCGCCCGGACAGCTCACTGGCCAGAATCGCCTGATCCCGAGCGCGAAGCACACCCCGCGCCTCACTGCTCGCGGTACCCGCCCCGGCCGCTGGGCTATCGAGCAGCGGATCGTCTAGCCCGGGCGTTTGCGCCTGAACGGCACACGTTACAAAGGTCAATCCAAAAACCCAACCACGAAAACGCTGCATAACCGCTACTCCCTGACGGATGTGCGGAGTCTACGACAGCGAGGGTTAGCGTCAAGCGAAAGGCCAGCATTGCGCCTTTGTCTTTGGTTTAAGCAGACCGCAAGTGCTCAGGTCAGCCCATCGAAAATATAACCCTGATGGAATATTCCATAGCGCCCATATTCGCCTCCCATGAAGTGGGATATCGAATACACCGACGCGTTAGGCAACTGATGGGAAGACCTGACTGAAAACGAGCAGAGTTCTGTGGCTGCAAGCGTCAAACTGCTGGGTCAATTCGGACCGGGTTTACGCTTTCCGCACAGTAATGCGATCAACGGAGCGCGGCACGGCCATTTACGAGAACTGCGAGTTCAACATGCCGGACGGCCGTATCGCATTCTTGATGCGTTTGATCCAAGACGTTGCGCAGTACTATTGATCGGTGGAGACAAAACCGGTCAGGACCGCTGGCATGAAGTCAATGTCCCGCTCGCCGATCAACCGATCGGCTGTACGCTGAGCATCTAGAAACATTGCGCAACTATATCCATGCGATGGGCGGCGAACTTGAAATCATCGCAACGTTTCCCGAAGGGCAAATCAAAATCAAAAATTTCGCAGATTGAGCACCCGAAGTCCGCTTCAACCTGTGACACCTTCTGCTGACGATCTACTCGGCAGCCTGCACATCACATCGAATTCGTCGATTTGATCCGTTTTTGCGACAACCTCAGCGTTGCGCCATCTTGTCGACCGGATACACCGACTCCCATCCCCCACCCAACGCCCGGTACAACCCGACCATCGCCAGCGACACCGCGGTCGAACTCTCCACCCACTGCTCCTGAGTCGCGAGCAACGCGCTCTGCACGGTAAGGACGTTGACGAAGTCGACCACGCCTTCGACGTATTGCCGTTGTGCGGTGCGCAGGGCGATCTGGTTCTGGCGCACGGCTTCGGCGAGGCGGCCTGCGCGGCGCTGGCTGGCGTTATAGGCGGTCAGTTCCAGCAACAGGCTGATCGCGTTGATCAGTTGCGATTGGCGCTGCTCCAGTGCCGGCAGCCGCGATTCGATGGCCGCGACTTGTGCGGCGGCTTCGGCGACTTCCAGATTGGCGTCGGCGGCTTCGGTTTCCCGGCGCACGCGGCCCCAGACATCCAGTTCCCATGAGGCGGATAAACCGGCGTCCCACAGGTTGAAGGCCGAATCGCCGTTATGTCCGGATGGGTCGCTCAGGCCCTTGGCACTGTTGCGTTCGCGCCCATAGCCAGCGGTGGCGGCGGTATTGGGGTAGCGGTCGGCGCCGATCACCCGGCGTGCGGCGCGACTTTGATGCAGCCGGCTGCTGGCCAGTTGCAGGTCGAGGTTACTGTGCACGGCGCGCTGGGTCAGGGCCAAGAGTTGCGGGTCGTGGAAGACTTCCCACCAGCGTTCGTTCAGGGGTTCGCTGACCGCTTGGCCGGGGGCTGATTTGGCGGGTTTGGCCCAATCGGCGATCTGCGTGGCTACCGGCTTTTGGAAGTCAGGGCCCACGGTGCAGGCGGTAAGGCCAGCGGCAATTACGACGGTGGATATCAGGCGCTGCAACTGGCCTCTTCGCGAGCAAGCCCGCTCCCACACTGGAATGCATTTCAATGTGGGAGCGGGCTTGCCCGCGATGAGGCCACTGAAGATCTAGCGCTCGTGCAGCGCCTCGGCACGCGCCCGAATGATCGGTTTGAGCAGATAGCTCAACACCGACTTCTTGCCGGTGATGATATCCACCGAGGCCACCATCCCCGGGATGATCAGCAACGGCTTCTCATCGGTGCCCAAGTGGCTGCGATCGGTGCGCAACTTGATCACGTAATACGTGGTTTTCTTGTCTTCGTCGGTAATGGTGTCTGCGCCAATCTGCTCAAGCTTGGCTTTGAGCCCACCATAAATGGTGTAGTCATACGCGGTGAATTTCACCGTCGCTTCCTGCCCTGGATGCAGGAACGCGATGTCTTGCGGGCGGATCTTGGCTTCGACCAGCAACGTGTCGTCCAACGGTACGATTTCCACCATGTCGCTGCCCGGCTGGATCACGCCGCCGATGGTGTTGACCAGTAACTTGTTGACGATGCCGCGCACCGGCGACGTGACCAGTGTCCGGCTGACGCGGTCTTCCAGCGCCTTGCCGGTGGCCTTGGCCTTGTTCAGGTCAGTGCGCGCTTCGTTGAGTTGAGTGAGCGCTTCGCTGCGGAACTTGCCACGCGTCTCGTCGATCTTGCGCTGCACTTCCTTGATCGCCGATTCGGCGCGCGGGATGGCCAGCGTAGTGGCATCGAGCTGACCACGGGTTTCGACTTCGGCACGCTTGAGCCGCAGCACTTCAACCGGGGAAACCGCGCCCTGCGCCACCAGCGGCTCGGACATGTTGATTTCCTGACGCTGCAAACCGAGTTGCTGGCGGTACTGCGCCTGCTTGGAGGTGAACTCGCGCAGCTCTTGCTGACGCTGGATCAACTGCTCCTGCAAACCGCCGATCTCGTCGTGCAGCTGCTGGCGACGGCTGATGTACAGCGATTCTTCGCTTTTGGCCTGGCCCGGAACAGCTTTGAGCACGTCCTCGGGGAAGTTCAGCGGTCGGTCATCGACCTCGGCACTCAGACGCTCGACCCGCAGCACCATCGACAGCCTGTCGGCCTCGGTTTCGCCAACGTTGGAGGCAAATCGCGTGTCGTCCAGGCGAATCAGCGGCGCACCGGCCTCGACGATCTGGCCTTCCTTGACGTAGAGCTCAGTAACGATGCCGCCCTCAAGGTTCTGGATTTTCTGGATCTTCGAAGACGGAATAGCCTTGCCCTCGCCTTTGGTCACTTCGTCGATCACGGCGAAATTGGCCCAGAGCATGAGGAACACGAAAAAGCCGATGATCGCCCATATCGTCAGACGAACGACGCGCGGGGCGTCTTCGATCAGCGCTTTGTTGACCTCTGGCAGTGGCTGGCCCTGCAGCGAGGCAGAACCCTTGAAGTAGCGACGGATCGACTCCTTGATACCCGACTTAAGCAACACTGATCTGCCCCTTCTTCAACGCTTCCATCACGGCGGCTTTCGGGCCATCGGCGAGAATCTGTCCGCGGTCGACCACCAGCAGGCGATCCACCAGCGACAGCAGCGACGCCCGGTGCGTCACCAGCACCACGGTCTTGTTTTCGATCACCGCCGCGAGGCGTTGCTTGAGGCGTTCTTCGCCGGTGTTGTCCATGGCGCTGGTCGGTTCGTCCATCAGCAGAATCGGCGGATTGAGCAACAATGCCCGGGCCAGGGCGACATTCTGGCGCTGGCCGCCGGACAGGTTCTGCCCGCGCTCGCCCACTTGCAGCTCATAACCTTGCGGGTGCAAACGGGCGAATTCGTGGACGCCGGCCAGTTCGGCGGCCTGCAGGACGAGTTCGTCCTCTACATAACGCGCGCCGGACACCAGGTTGTCACGCAGGGTGCCGGCCAGCAGTTGAATGTCTTGCGGCACATAGCCGATGTTGTAGCGCAACTCGCTGACGTCGATCTGACGGATGTCCACACCGTCGACCAGCAACGCGCCGTCGTCCGGTTGATACAGGCCCACCAGCAGCTTGGCGAGGGAGCTTTTGCCAGAGCCGCTGCGACCGATGATGCCGATCTTCTCGCCGGGACGGATCACCAGGTTGATGTTCTTCAGCGCCGGGTTCTGTTGTTCCGGGTAGGTGAAGTTGAGCTGGCGGCATTCGATGGCACCTTGCAGAACCTTGCGGCTCAGCGGGCGCTCTTCGAAATTGCGTTCCTGCGGCAGCTCCATCATCTGGTCGACCGAGGTCATGGTCACTCGCGCTTGCTGGTAGCGCGTCAGCAGGCCGGACAGCGACGCCAGCGGGCTCAGTGCGCGACCGCTGAGCATGTAGCACGCAATCAGACCGCCCATGCTGAGGTTGCCGGCGATGATCTGGTACACGCCGAAGACGATCATGATCACCCCGGCCAGTTGCTGGATCAGCAGGGTGATGTTCATCGCCAGGCCGGAAAGCATTTTCACCCGCAGTTCGAGGCGGCTGAGGGTGCCAATGGTCTGTTCCCACTGGTATTGGCGTTCGCTTTCGGCGTTGTTGACCTTGACCGCGTCTAGGCCGGCGAGGGTTTCGATCAGGCTCGACTGACGCTCGGCGCCGAGGGCCATGGTGCGTTCCATGGTGGCCACCAGCGGCTTCTGCAACGCGTAGCCGATGGCCAGGGCAATCGGGAACGCCAGCACCGGAATCCACACCAGATGCCCGCCAAGAATGGCGATGACAATGAAGATCAGGATGGTGAACGGCAGATCGATCAGGCTGGTCAGGGTCAGCGAGGCCAGGAAGTCACGCAGGCTCTGAAACTCATGGATGTTCTGCGCGAAGCTGCCGACCCGCGCCGGCCGATGCTTCATGGCCATGCCGACGATGCGCTCGAACAGCGTCGCAGAGATGATCAGGTCGGTTTTCTTGCCGGCCAGATCCAGACACAGGCTGCGCAGGCTCTTGAGAATCAGGTCGAACATGTAGGCGCCGGTGATACCCAGTGCGAGCACCCACAGGGTGGCCTCAGCCTGGTTCGGCACCACGCGGTCGTAGACGTTCATCACGAACAGCGGCGCGGCCATGGCGATGATATTGATCAGGAAACTGGCGGCAATGGCGTCGGCATACAGCCAGCGCGAACGCTTGAGGGTGTCACGGAACCACGAGCGTGCACGCGGGATCAGCGTGCCGTGGTTGACGTCGAATTTATGTTGGGGTTGGGCGAAGAAGACTTTGCCGGTGTAATCGTCGGCGAGCAGTTCACGACTGACCACGGACTCGCCACCATCGCTTTCGCTGAGCAGCACCCGCGCTTCATTTTCACCTTGCCAGCCGAGCATGACGGCACTGCGGCCATCCTTGAGCAACAACAACGCCGGCATGGCGATCGCCGGAATCTCTTCCAGTTTGCGCTGCAGCACTCGACCCTGCAGGCCGGCGCGAGCCGCCGCGCGAGGCAGCAACTCGACACTCAAACGTTGTTTGGGCAGCGGCAGGCCGGTGGTCAGCATCGCCGCGCTGGCAGGTTTCTGGTGCAGTATGCAAAGGGCGAGCAGACCATCCAGCAACGGATCGTCGTGCAACGCGCGTGGATCATGACTGAGATGAACTCGACTGACTTCTGATTCCACGCTCGACACTCTTTGACTGTTTAAAAGGGATAACTCAATTCATCCCAGGTAACTGCACCTTGGGCTTCACGTCGTTTTGCACAACGGATGCCAACGGTGCGACCACTCCCTGGCTTCTGAGCAACTCGCCCATGGTCGCCTTGATTCGGTATTGAGTAAATAACTGAATGTTTTTGATTTCAGCCAGACGCCGCGAAGCGGTGAACAACTCGTTTTCGCTGTCGAGCAAGTCAAGCAGAGTGCGCTCGCCGAGGCTGAACTGACGCTGGTAAGCGGTACGCACCGCCATGCTGTGATCGACATACTGCTGAGCGATCGGCACCTGAGCATTGGCGTTGTTGAGGGCGTTCCAGGCCAGGCCCAGTTCTTCATTCAATTGACGCAAGGCGTTGTTGCGGATGTCCAGCGCCTGGTTCGACAGGTACGACTTGGATTCCAGGTCAGCCTTGTTGCTGCCACCCGAATACAGGTTGAAGCGCATGCGCAGCATGGCCTGCCATTCGTTGTTGTGACCGTTCTGGCCGTCGAGGTCGTTGTCGGCGGTGCGGCCCAACTCGGCGTCGAAGCGTGGGTAGAAGGTCGACTTGGCGGCTTCGTACTGTTTCTCGGCAGCCGCAATATCGGACTCGGCCGAGCGCAGGATCGGGCTGTTTTCCAGCATCTGCGTGCGGGCTTCATTGAGGTTGGCCGGCATCATCGCCATGAACGGCGCCGGACGCTCCAACTGATCGGGCATCTGGCCGACAGCGCTGAGGAAGTTGGTTTCAGAGTCGGCGAGGTTGGTTTGCTCGGTGATCAGGTTGTTGCGGGCCTGAGCCATCCGCGCTTCGGCTTGATCAAGATCGGCACCGCTGCCGACACCGCGCTGGGTGCGCAGTTGAATCTGGTCATAGATGCGCTGATGGCTCTTGAGGTTTTCCTCGGCCAGACGCACGAATTCGCGGCGGGTCAGCACGTCCAGATACACCTGGGCCACCGTCAGCGCGGTGCGCTCGGACGTGCCAAGCAACGAGTAGGCGCGCGAGTTGACGGTGGCTTGTTGACGCCCGACTTCGCTGGACGTCGCGAAACCGTCGAAGACCATTTGCGAGAGACGTAAACTTGACTCGCTGCGGTTCAGGGTTTCCCAGTGATTGCCACCACCGTTGGCTCGCGTGGTCACGCTGTCGGTGCCTTCACGACCATAACCGCCGAGCAGATCGACCTTCGGCAGGTATCCACCTTTGGCTGCCTTTAATTGATAATCCGCGGCCAAACGACTGTTGACCCCTGCCTGGATTTCCGGATGGACATCCAGCGCCTGTTGCATGGCTTGCGGTAGGGATTGTGCTTGTACGAACGATGCGGCGAGGGCGAACGGTAGGGCCTTGAGCAGATGCAAACGCATGATAAAGATTTCCCAGAACTTCTTGTCTTGAATCACAGCAAAACGTGGTGCTGCGTCGGATGATTGGCAACCGGAATGACCGTATGTCGGAAAGTTCAAAATAGGAACTGGATCACACGCTGAAGGACAGGTCGCCGCGGAAATATCAATGTGACATTAGTGGGGCGATTGTTTAGGATGGCACCCAGAAGGTCAATAGTTTGGCATAAAGTTAATCGCGAAAGAATATAGCCAAATTATTGACAAAATCATGCGTCAAACTTGTTTCGCAAATTTTTAAAGTACGTCCAGACTGAAATGGCGCAGACGCCATCAGGTCTATGGAAGTCAACTGAACGTGACACCCCGGAGAGTCTTCAATGAGCAGTGTTGTTGCCATCGTCAAAAGCATTGTCGGTCAGGTTTTCGTGGTGTCGCCGGAAGGCGTACGCCGCGTACTCGTTGAAGGCGACCGCCTGTTTGTCGGCGACCAGATCGACACCGGCCTCTCCGGCGCCGTGTCGCTTGAACTGGCTGATGGCCGCACCCTCGATCTGGGTCGCGACACTCAATGGAGCGCCAGCGCGCCCGACTCCAGCACTGACCTGGCCGAAGCCACCGCACAGGCCGCGCCGTCGGTAGAAGAACTGCAACAAGCCATCGCCGCCGGTGTCGACCCGACCACCGCGCTGGAAGCCACCGCAGCCGGCGCCACTGCCGCGGGTACGGGCGGTGCCGCCGGTGGTGGTCACAGCTTCGTGCTGCTTGATGCCACGGCCGGCAGCGTTGACCCGACCATTGGTTTCCCGACAGCGGGCATCGATTCGGCTGCGCAAGCGGCTCAGAACATCACCGGCGGCCAGACCACCGACACCACCAACAACGCTCTGCGTGAATCGACCCTGAGCCTCAGCGCCACGCCGACCATCACCGAAGCCGGCGGCGTGCTGGTGTACACCGCGACCCTGACTCAGGCGCCGCTGACGGACCTGACCATCACCCTGTCCAACGGCGCAGTGATCGTGATCCCGGCCGGCTCGACCACTGGCACCGTCAACGTGCCGCTGGCGCCGAACGACACCGTTTATAACGACCCGACCCAGATCGACGTGACCGTCACCGGCACCACTGGCGGTAACGGCATCACCGTGACCCCGCCGACCACCCCGGCCACCACCCAGGTCACCGACACCATCGACACCACCACCGTCACCCTGACGGCGGGATCGAGCGTCACCGAGGGCGGTCAGATCACCTACACCGCGACCCTGACCAATCCGGCGCAAACCCCGGTGACCGTCACCCTGTCGAACGGGTCGACCATCACCATTGGCGCGGGCCAGACGACCGGCACCGTCAACGTGCCGACCCCGGCCAACGACGTGTACAACAACGGCAGCACCGTCACCACGACCATCACCGGTGCCACGGGCGGCAACTTCGAAAACCTGGTGCCGAACCCGACACCGGCGGTGACCACCATCACCGATTCGATCGACACCACCGGCCTGACCCTGACCGCGACCGGTACCGTGGTCGAGGGTGGCCAGATCACCTACACCGCGACCCTGACCAATCCGGCGCAAACCCCGGTGACCGTCACCCTGTCGAACGGCTCGACCATCACCATTGGCGCGGGCCAGACGACCGGCACCGTCAACGTGCCGACCGCGCCAAACGACGTCTACAACAATGGCACCACCGTCAGCACCACAATTACCGGCGCTACCGGTGGCAACTTTGAAAACCTGGTGCCGAACACCACGCCAGCGACCACCACCGTCACCGATTCGATCGACACCACCAGCGTGAGCCTCACCGCGACCGGCACCGTCGTCGAGGGTGGCCAGATCACCTACACCGCGACCCTGACCAACCCGGCGCAAACCCCGGTGACCATCACCCTGTCGAACGGGTCGACCATCACCATTGAGGCCGGCAAAACGACCGGCACCGTAGACGTGCCGACCCCGCCAAACGACGTCTACAACAATGGCAGCACCGTCAGCACCACAATTACCGGCGCTACCGGTGGCAACTTTGAAAACCTGGTGCCGAACACCACGCCAGCGACTACCACCGTCACCGATTCGATCGACACCACCAGCGTGAGCCTCACCGCGACCGGCACCGTCGTCGAGGGTGGCCAGATCACCTACACCGCGACCCTGACCAACCCGGCGCAAACCCCGGTGACCGTCACCCTGTCGA
The DNA here is from genome assembly GCF_963970575.1 of Pseudomonas sp. EA_65y_Pfl2_P74. Classification (NCBI taxonomy): domain Bacteria; kingdom Pseudomonadati; phylum Pseudomonadota; class Gammaproteobacteria; order Pseudomonadales; family Pseudomonadaceae; genus Pseudomonas; species Pseudomonas sp. EA_65y_Pfl2_P74. The sequence continues at coordinate 643 of NZ_CAXAOQ010000001.1, read as the reverse complement.
ACGGGTCGACCATCACCATTGAGGCCGGCAAAACGACCGGCACCGTAGACGTGCCGACCGCGCCAAACGACGTCTACAACAATGGCAGCACCGTCAGCACCACAATTACCGGCGCTACCGGTGGCAACTTTGAAAACCTGGTGCCGAACACCACGCCAGCGACCACCACCATTACCGACTCGATCGATACCACCAATCTGTCGCTGAGTGCCACTGGCTCGGTGGCCGAGGGTGGTTCGATCGTTTACACCGCGACCCTGACCAACGCTGCTGGCTCGCCAGTGACTGTGACCTTGTCGAACGGCGCAGTGATTACCATCGAAGCCGGCAAAACCACAGGCACTGTGACTGTTCCAGCGCCGGCCGATGACGTTTACAAAGATGCCGGCAAAGTCGAAGCAACCATTTCCACCGCGACTGGCGGCAACTTCGAGAACCTGGTGCCAAGCACTGTTACGGCCGTGACTGAAGTGACCGACACCATCGACACGTCGACCGTCAAACTGACGGCCGATGCTTCCGTGGCCGAGGGTGGCACCGTTACTTACACCGCAACCGTGGGCGCCCCGGTCACGGGTTCGCCAGTCGTGGTAACTCTGGCCAACGGTCAAAACATCACCATCGAAGTGGGTAAAACCACTGG